>JBKQIH010000072.1:0-16851 GCA_052148445.1 Rhodomicrobium sp. | reverse complement strand
CAAAACGACTCCGTGCGCCTCGGCAATGGCGGATAGGCGGTCGAGATCGCAGAGATTGCCGTAGATATGGGTGGCGACGATGGCCTTGGTGCGCGCGGTAATGGCCGCTTCGGCAGCATCTGGATCGATGCACCAAGTGCCGGGAAGTATGTCGGCGAGGACTGGCGTTGCGCCCACATGCACTATAGGCGCGGCTGTGGCGATCCAGTTGATGTCCGCGAGAATGACCTCATCCCCGGGCCCAATTCCGAGCGCCGACAGCCCCATATGCATGGCGCCCGTACAACTCGAGGTGGCGATGGCGAACTCTGTGCCCGCGAAGGCCCGGAAACCTGCCTCGAATTTGTGGATATAATCGTAGCACCTGGGTCCCCAGCCGTTGCGCGCCGCGTCAGTGGCATACGCAACCTCGCGCTCGGTTATCGACGGCTTGGTGTAATGGATCCGGCTACTCATAGCGTTGTAAACCTTGGCACGGCAACCGCGAACCGGCCGCCCCAATCGCGGACGCAGGCGCGAGCCTCAACGATTTCGTTAGCGATGTTCCACGGCAGGATCAACACCGAGTTTGGCCGGGCCTCGGCGAGCGCGGACGGCGGAAGGATCGGAATGTGACTGCCCGGAAGATATTGGCCTTGCTTCGAAGGAGCCGCGTCGCACACAAATGGCAGCAGATCGGCGCGCACCCCGGCGAAGTTCAAAAGCGTGTTGCCCTTCGCCGCCGCCCCGTAGCCAGCCACGGTGCGGCCGGCGCGCTTCTCCCCTATGAGAAACAGGAGGAGATCGTCCTTGATGCGCTCCGCCTCGGCCTGAAGCCGGCCATATAAAGCACTCTGCGCGATCCCTGCCCCGGTTTCGGCGCAGGCAAGCTTATCGAGGCGCAAGCTCGCTTCGTGACCGGCGCCCTCGTGGCAGGCAAACACACGCAAGGAGCCGCCATGCGTCGGAAGCTCCTCGACGTCGAAGACCCTAAGCCCAGCGGCAGCCAGCACCCGGCGCACGGTGTGGAGCGAAAGGTACGAGTAGTGCTCGTGGTAGATGGTGTCGAACTGAAGCCCCTCGATGAGGCGCAAGAGATGCGGGAACTCGAAAGTCGCCACCCCTTGGGGCGCCAGGAGTTGCGCGATCCCGCGCGCGAAGCCGTTGATGTCCGGCACGTGCGCGAGAACGTTGTTGGCGGCGACCAGATTGGCTTTGCGGTACTTCGCCGCGATGGCCCGCCCCGTCGCCTCGCCAAGAAAGACTTCTTCGGTCTCGATCCCTTTTTCGCGCGCGGCAGCGGCGGTGGAGGCGGTGGGTTCGATACCAAGGCATGGAATTCCCCGGCCAGCCACGAACTGCAAAAGATAGCCATCGTTCGAAGCCACTTCGGTGACGAAGCTGTTGGCCGTGAGGCCGAAACGCTCAACCATCGCTGCCACATAACGCTCGGCGTGCGCGACCCAGCTTTTGGAAACCGAGGAGAAATAGGCATAATCGGCCGTGAAAAGCTCGTTCGCGGCGGCATGTGCCGGAAGCTGCACGAGCCAGCATGCCTCGCAAACGTAAACCTTCAGGGGAAACGATATTTCAGGGGCGTGGAGCCGGTCCTCCGGCACGTAAGCGTTCGACGGAGGCTGATGGCCAAGGTCCACGAACACCCGATTCAGGATCGTCCCGCAGTGGCGGCAGGGCAGCATCGCGGGGCCTCCAATGTCCGGCACAACACGGGGCGGCTTCGGCTTCGCTATAAGGTTGCTTCCGGTCATTGGCGCACCGATTCGTAGTTGCCGATCGTCTGAAGCATGAGTTCGCGCAGCGCCTTGGCAGGAGCGCCGGCGCCTGCGTGGTAGCCAGCCATGGTCTCGCCCACGGTGCGGGCGAAATCCCAACGCGGGGCCCAGCCGAGGCGGGCGCGCGCCCGCTCTATCGAGAGCGCCAGCAAGTGTGCCTCGTGAGGTGCGTTGGGGTTGCTGTTGTCCCGCCAGCCATGGGTCTCTCCGGGCCAAGCGGCAAGCGCTGCTTCGACAAGCTCTCGCACACTGCGATCTGCGTCTGCTGCGGGACCGAAATTAAAGGCATCCTGCAGGCGCGGGTCGTCGCGATCGGTCAGGGCTTCGGCAAGGGCGAGATAGCCCCCAAGAGGCTCTAGCACGTGCTGCCACGGCCGCACCGCGTGAGGGTTTCGCAAGGCAAGCGCCT
Source organism: Rhodomicrobium sp. (assembly GCA_052148445.1). GTDB lineage: Bacteria > Pseudomonadota > Alphaproteobacteria > Rhizobiales > Rhodomicrobiaceae > Rhodomicrobium. The sequence continues at coordinate 14,670 of JBKQIH010000072.1, read as the reverse complement.
TACCGGCAAGCAGCGAGCGGACCAGATCGGGCACGATCCGATGGGCAGCCCAGTCGCCGGCACCGATGACATTACCGGCGCGGGCCGAGGCCACCCGCACACCCGAAGCGGCGAGGAACGAGCGGCGCCATGACGCGATGGCTATCTCCGACGCGGCCTTGGAAGCGCTATACGGATCGTGGCCGCCGAGCGTATCGGTTTCGCGGTAGCGCTGCTCCGAGTTCAAGTTCTCGTACACCTTGTCGGTGGTGATTATCACCGCGGCGCACGGCCGCTCCAGCCGCCGCAAAGCATCGAGCACATGGGCGGTACCCATCACATTGATGGCAAACGTCGCGACGGGGTCTTCGTAGGAAGCAAGAACGAGCGGTTGGGCCGCGAAGTGAAAAACAATCTCGGGCCGGACCGCGTCGATCAGGCGGCCAATCGCTCCGGCGTCGCGAATATCGCCGATGCGGCTGTCGAATTCTCCGGCAAGGCCGAGCTGCTCGAATAGTGCCGGCTCCGTATCGGGCTGGAGCGCGTAGCCCGTGAGCCGTGCACCGAGGCGCAAGAGCCAAAGCGACATCCAGGAGCCCTTGAACCCCGTGTGTCCCGTGAGCAGGACACGTTTCCCAGACCAAAAACTCAAGCCCAAACCTTCCACTTGGCATCGCCGCGCTGCCAGAGATCCTCCAATTGGTTCTTGTCGCGCAGCGTATCCATCGCCTGCCAAAAACCGGTGTGATTATAAACTTGCAACTGCCCGTCTGCGGCAATCCGGTGCAAGACATCGCCTTCCCAGCTCGACGTATCGCCATCGATGTAATCGATCGCCTTGGGACTGATAACGAAGAATCCGCCGTTAATCCAGCCGCCATCGCCCCGCGGCTTTTCCATAAAGCCCGTAACCTTCGTTCCGTCGGTTTCAAGCGCACCGTACCGGCCGGGAGGCTGCACCGCCGTTACTGTCGCGAGCTTGCCATGTGCCTCATGGAACCGCATCAGAGCGGAGATGTCCACATCGGCAACCCCATCGCCGTAGGTGAAGCAGAGATACCGCTCATTTTCGACGTACTGGCGGACTCGCTTCAGGCGCCCGCCGGTCATGGTATTATCGCCGGTATTGACAAGGGTGACGCGCCAAGGCTCGGCGCCGGCCTGATGAATCTCCGTGCGATTGTTGGCCATGTCGAACGTCACATCGGACATATGAAGAAAGTAGTTAGAGAAGTACTCCTTTATCACATATCCTTTGTGTCCGCAGCAGATGATGAAATCGTTTACGCCGTGGGCTGAGTAAATTTTTAGAATGTGCCAGAGAATCGGCCGCCCGCCTATCTCGATCATCGGCTTGGGTTTCAAATGTGTCTCTTCGGATAGGCGCGTTCCGAGACCGCCGGCGAGAATAACAGCCTTCACCTCATAACCCCATTCAAACCCCAAGCGGCGCGCCTGCGAGACGAGCCGTCATGCCGAATCGCCCCGATAGGCTATAGTCGGCGCAGCGGCGATCGCCAAGCGATTTCATCCTAGGGGTGCGTCCCCCCTACCGGCGATTTCGCTAGCGAACTCTACCCCTGGCGTGCGCCCCATTCCTCGGCGCAACGGTCCAGGTCTATAATGTTCAGACGCATCTGCTCCAAAGCAAAGGCTGCGGCAAAGATCCGTTCGACCGCCTCGCTGGATAGCTCGCGCAATTGCCCCGTGCGTCTCAGGGTTACGATTTCGTCCGCGTAGCGGATGAGCGCCAAATCCAGGGCCGCGCGCGAGGGTGCAGCCTGCCTGGACAAAAGAGCAGCGGCACACGCTTGCAAATGGTCTTTCACCTCTTTGCCCACGGCGGCAAGCGGTATCGTTAGCGGCTCTTTCAGCGAGACCGGCAAGGGCCAGCGCGCAGCCCTGCCGAGGATCACCAGATCGTGGCGCAGCCTCAACAAGGTACGCGCGAGCGGCCCTGTCAGAGGATCGCTCGATAGCCGGAGCGGCCGCTCCCGCTCGGCTTCCCGGGCAACGGACGCAAGCTCGCTAAGCTGCTCGCCGATGCCGCTTTGTATGCGGCGCACTTCAGCTTCATCGAGTCCCTGTTCGAATCCTTCGATAAGTCCTGAGGCCGCTTGAGCCATGGTCTGTAGCGACTGCGCAGCGATCTCGCGGGTGTGCTGGAAGGCACTGCCCGGTACGAGCACGAATGAGACGAAAAGGCCTGTCGCGCCGCCGAGCGAAACCTCGACGATCCGCTCAAGCGCCGATGCAATCGCGGTTGTATGAATGATTTCCGGGAGAAGCACCACAATGACAGCCGTGACCGGACCGGCACTGAAGCGCGGATAGAGCGTTGCCACAAACGCAATAGGAGCGAGCGCAACCACCAGCACGAAAAAGAGGGCGGCCTCGCTGGAGTGAGGGATAAGGGTGGCGGCGAGTCCGCCCCAGATCACACCGCCGATAGTGGCGGCGAAGTAATCCAAGGTTACTTTCAGCGACCGCCCGACGCTGATCTGGGTCACAACCAAGGCCGTCAGGACCGACCAGAGCGGTAACGTAACCTTGAGGCGATGGGCGAGCCAAAGGGTAAGCGCAGCTGCCACGGTCAGCCTCAATGTGAAAGCAGCAGCGCTTCGCAGCCGCCGGCCCTTCAGGCGATCCCAATCAATCATCGAAGTTTGCAAGCTGAAACCCTCTTTCTGCTGCTGCCGCGATATTCGCATGAGCGCAGGTGGCAGTGCAACGGCACAGGCCGGCGAGAGCAATTCAGCTGGAACGGGGCTCAGCCTTGCGGCAAGCTTCCGCCCGCGCACAACGCCCAGGACCATGGAACGAAGAACGCTGCCTAGGCCATCGCGAAAATAGGGCGCTGGTTTCTCCTAAGCTGGGCGCGCGTCAGCGGGAGCGGCGCGTAACCACGGCTCTATCCAATTGCAACGATGCTGGGCCGGGCGCCAATTGAGTAAGCGTGTCCTCAAGATCGCGAGCTATAAGCTGGAGCCGCGAGAGGGTCCAAACGTCCGCCGCACAGCTCCGCGCATCGTCGACACGCGCTAATGCTTCCTTGAGTTGAATTCTTACGTTCAGATCGGGTGTAGAGGTCATAGCCAAACGCCACTAGCCGCAGTTGGGCCTGTTAATAATTGAAACCTGGGGTTGTTCCCGACATTTAGACTCTAATTATTATTCGAGCCCCGCCCAATCGATGGCTTAAGTTAGCGGTTCTGCGCGCATACTGGTTCACGCACAAAATCCGGCGCGGTAAGCATTCCGCAAAAGTGCCATTGGCCGAACGCCGGGAAATTTGGCGCCGGCAAAGTTGCCCGGCTTTCGATGAGGCTTAAATGGTCGGAGTGGCGAGATTTGAACTCGCGACCCCCGGTCCCCCAGACCGGTGCGCTAACCGGGCTGCGCTACACTCCGAGTTCCGGCACTGTGAGGGCTCTCAAGCGCCCCGTCAAGGACTGTCAGCGTCCCCGCTGCGCCGCTGCACGCTTTTTTGCCGGTTCTGGCTTCGCAGCTTTAACCGGCTTCGAAAGCGTCGCGTTAATGCGGTCTTTCATAATATTGCTCGCCTTGAACACGATGACGCGCCGCGGTGTGATCGGAACCACTTCGCCGGTCTTCGGATTCCTGCCGACGCGCTCCGATTTTTGCCGTAGCCCGAACGAGCCGAAGGACGAAAGCTTGATGGGCTCACCACGCTCAAGAGCGTAGACGACCTGCTTTAGGACAAGCTCCACAAGCTCAGCCGCCTCATTTCGAGGCAGACCAACCTTCTCGAAGACCGCTTCCGCTAAGTCAGCCCGCGTTAGTGTTTTGCCGTTGAGCGCCATGTTGCGCTGTATCCCTCCCCGCAAGACGAAGCGCACATTATATTAATGCGTAAAGACACTTATCGCAAACACTAAGCTCAGAAATTCTCCTTTAGAGTCAACCTTTTTTTGCAAGCAGGCCGATCCAAGCGTGTTTTTCCGCGCATTGCATACAAAAAACGCCTTACCAGCGGATAAGATTGGCGCCCCAAGTGAACCCGCCGCCCATGGCTTCGAAGAGCACGAGGTCGCCCGCCTTGATTCGCCCATCCCGCACGGCCGTTACGAGCGCGAGGGGAATCGACGCGGCGGAGGTATTTCCATGCCGGTCGAGCGTGATAACGATCCTTTCGGGGACAATTCCGACCTTCTTGGCCGTTCCATCGAGAATGCGCTTGTTGGCCTGGTGCGGTACGAACCAGTCGATATCGCTTGGCTTCAGATTATAGGCAGCGATAGTCTGCTCGACGACCTCCGCGATCGCATTCACTGCGAAGCGGAACACTTCTTTGCCCTGCATCCGCAAATGCCCGACCGTTTGCGTCGCTGAAGGGCCGCCATCCACATAAAGCTTATCCCGGTGCCGGCCGTCCGAGCGCAACAGCGAGCCGATGACGCACCGATCGCGCATCGGGTCTTCGACTTCGCGCGCTTCAAGGATGATGGCGCCGGCTCCGTCGCCGAACAGCACACAGGTCCCGCGATCCTCCCAATCGAGAATGCGCGAAAAGGTTTCCGCGCCAATCACCAATGCGCGCTTTCCTTGTCCCGTGCGCAGCAAACTGTCGGCCGTGGCGAGCGCGTAGGCGAAGCCCGAGCAGACAGCCTGCAAATCGAAGGCGAAACCGCGCGTGATCCCAAGCGCGGCCTGAATAGCGGTCGCAGTCGCCGGGAAGGTCAGATCGGGCGTGGAGGTTGCCAGCACGATGATATCGATGCTGCCGGCTTCGATTCCCGCGTCGTTCAAGGCATCGATTGCCGCAGCCACACCGAGATCGGAGGTCTTTTCGCCCTCCGCCGCGATATGGCGGGACTTGATTCCCGTCCGCTCGGTTATCCACTCGTCGCTTGTATCCACCATGCGTGCGAGTTCGGCATTGGTTAGGATTTTGCTGGGGAGGTAGGCCCCACAGCCTAGAACTACGGATCTGGTTTCTGTCACTGCGCCGCCGCCTTTAGGGCTGGTCCTGGATTGGTTTGAAGGGCGTCGTGGAAGCGCTCGACATCGCGTTCGATGCTCGACACAAGCCCGCTTGCCGCCATGTCGTAGCCCAGGTCGATGGCACTTGCAAAGCCTACAGAGTCTGCGCCGCCATGACTTTTTATTACAAGACCGTTCAAACCGAGGAAAATCCCCCCGTTCATTTTTCTTGTATCCATCTTTGCCCGGAGCGCTTGGAACGCGCCCTGAGCAAGCACCGCGCCGATCCGCGCCAAGAATGAGCGGTTCATTGCGGCCCTCAGATACGCGCCAATCTGCTTAGCAGTGCCTTCGGCGGTTTTGAGCGCGATATTGCCGGTGAATCCCTCGGTTACGACCACGTCGACGAGTCCCTTGCCGAGATCGTTACCTTCGACATAGCCCCTGTAGTCGATGGGCAGGCTCGTATTGCGGAGCGCGGCGGCGGCTGCCTTCACCTCGTCGAGGCCCTTGATTTCCTCAACCCCGATATTGAGAAGGCCCACGGTCGGCCTTTCCACCGAAAACAATGCGCGCGCGAGCGCCGCGCCCATATTGGCACAGTCCAAGAGCGTGCGGGCATCGGCCCCGACATTGGCTCCCACGTCGAGCACAACGGCTTCGCTTGTGAGGGTCGGCCACAACGCCGCGATTGCCGGCCGGTCGATCCCGGGAAGTGTGCGCAGACAAAACTTCGCCATGGCCATCAAGGCGCCGGTATTGCCCGCTGATACGGCGGCTTGCGCCTCGCCGTTTTTCACGGCTTGCAAGGCGAGCCACATGCTGCTTTTCCAGCGCCCATGCCGCAGAGCCTGGCTTGGCCTGTCCTCCATGGACACGGCGACGTCGGTGTGGACGATGCGGCTCACACGGTCGAGCGGGGAATTCTCCGGCATCTGCTCCCGGATCTCAGATTCGCGCCCGAACATAATATAATGCGTTTCAGGATGCCGGATGAGCGAAAGCGCGGCGGCCGGGATTACGACGGACGGGCCAAAGTCTCCTCCCATCGCGTCCAGCGCAATCGTGATTGGCGACCCCATATTCCTGAACCTGAAACCCGCACCGCGTCATAAAGGCTCGCCCGAGGAGCCCGGCCGGCAGAACATACTGAAATAGCTTCAGGAGACAATCAAAATGTTGCGCCGCCGCAAAGAAGTGCGGCCATTTCACTCGCTATCCGGGGATTTTTGCACCTTCAAGTGCGCCAGACTGGCAAATGGACTCGCCTCCGGCTCGGGTGGCGTCCATTCGAAGGTGTCGCCCTCATTGCGGGGATAGGGGTCGATCGACACCGCAAAAAGCTCGCTCAGAAAAGCGCCCACTGCAATATGCCCTCCCTCGTCGAGAGGCTCGGGCGATTCGGCATCGAGCGGCACCGTATCGCCGGCCGCGTCCTCGATTGAGCCGGCGGGCCAATATTGCACGGAGAAGTTCTCTTCGAGCGAGGAGCGCACTGGGGCGAGATCGATGACGCTGGCTTGGACGAGGCTTGCCCGGAGCGTGCCCGATACCTTGAATCTTCCGCCGGCAATCGGGGAAACCTTGACCTCCGCCCGAAAGACGGTGAGGTCCTCGATTCCGGCATAGCGCTTCAGGGCTTCGAGCTCGGCGGGTCTCGCCTCGAAGGAAAAGACCGCGGCGTGCGCTAGCGGCGCGGTATCGACGCTCCAATGCAGCGGCAGCTCGTTCATGGCCCCTCTGACGATCCTCAGACGGCTTGCTTCAATCCGTAAAGCTCGGGAAAATTGAGATTGCCTTGAAGCAAAAGATTCAAAGGCGCTTCGCCGACGTTTCTGATCGCTTGGAAGATATAGACCGCCAGCTCATCCGCCTCGACGTTCGCATTTTCGTCGCCGGATTGGAAACTCTTCCAAATCGCTTCGGCCAGCGCGCCTTTATTCCTCTGCTCCACGGCGTTCGTGTAGACGACGAGCTGCCTGTAGAACAAATCGGCGATCTTGCGCACCTCTTGGCCAACATACACGTCCGCGATGCCGAGATCGCGGACCATGCTGTCCATTTCGCGCACGAATGCCTCGATGATCTCCTTACCGAGAAGCTTTCCTTCGCTCGCGCCGAGCTTCAAATTCTGCATCACGATAAACATATGGATCACGAGCATGTCGAACCGGCCCGACAAGGTGTCCGGTACTCCGCATCGCACATAGAAGACGGGATTGCGCGACTGAGCCACAATCGAATCGTATATTTTCTCAGCAGCCTCGCGGCGAGCTGCCCGTTCTGCAAACCAGCGGAACATTCTTCGGCCAAACTCCAGTTTTGCGCTTACTCAGCCAGTGTACCTTATAATGCCTTAATCGCATCCGAAAAGGTTGCAATCGCCTTGCGGCAAAGTTAGGTCATTGAACCGAAGCGCTGACAGCAGACAGCAATTTTGGGGACGAAATGTCAAATCAATCCTGTAAGCGGGTGCAAACGAACGCCGCCACAGCCTTCTTGATACGTAATCGCGGCGCGGCACTCTCGGCTGCCCTGGCCGGAAGCCTGTTCTTGGCGGGCTGCGCCGGCACCACCATCAAGCAGGGGCACCTCTTCCAGGACGAGGACATCACTCAAGTCCATGCCGGTATGGCCAAGGATCAAGTCGTGCTCGCGCTCGGAACGCCGGACACGCAGTCCGCGGCTGGCGGGATCCCGGTTTATTATTATATTTCCCAAACCGCGAAACAGCCGATGCCCTTCATGAAGCCAGAGGTCACCGACCGGCGCATCGTTGCGGTGTATTTCGACAAGAAGGATCGGGTGGAGCAGATTGCCAATTACGGCCTGAAAGATGGCAAGGTGTTCGATTTCGTCAAACGGGAGACACCCTCCTATAGCCGCGATCAGGGCCTCTTGAAGGAACTGTTCCGCGATGTCGGCGCTGCACCGGCGATACCGGGAGCCGGTGGCGGCAGGGGTCCTGGAAGTTAAGATTTTTTCCTCGCTTGGGCCCGTTATAGCCGGTCCATGCGCGTAAGACAGCCGGGATAAGCTGCATCGGAACGCGAAAACCGGTGCACCCGGTCTTTTTTTCGCATACGCCAACGCGGCAACACCATGCTCTACGCACGCATCCGCTCCCGCACTGGAATCGCCGCTGGCGTCGCCCTGTTCACGGCGCTTTGTGTGCTGGCCGGCCCAGCTCCAGCGGCGCCATCGAAAGCGCGGCCGGCTGCAAAGAAGGCTGCCCCCCTTGCGAGTTTCCAGGATTGCCGGGACTGCCCCGTAATGACCGCCGTGCCGGCGGGTAGCTTCAGCATGGGTTCACCCCCGGACGAGCCCGGCCGCCAAGCCTACGAGAGTCCGCAGCATCAGGTTACCTTCGCCAAGGCCTTCGCCGCCGGCAAATTCTCTGTGACATTTGCCGAGTGGGACGCCTGCGTGTCGGCGGGAGGCTGCGGCGGCTACAGACCGGACGATGGCGGCTGGGGGCGGGGCGACCGGCCAGTCATCAATGTGAGCTGGAACGACGCCAAAGCCTATGTGGCATGGCTGTCGCAAACAACCGGCAAGCGTTACCGGCTTCTATCCGAATCTGAGCGTGAGTACGTTACCCGCGCCGGCAGCGTCTCGCCTTTCTGGTGGGGGCCCACGATCGGGCCCGATCAGGCCAATTACGATGGCACGGCCGATGTCTACAAGGATGGCCGCAAGGGCGAATACCGGCAGAAGACCCTCCCGGTGAAAACGTTTCAGCCCAATCCCTGGGGGCTTTACCAAGTGCACGGTAATATTTGGGAATGGGTGGAAGACTGCTGGAACGGCACTTACGATGGCGCGCCCGCGGACGGGTCGGCATGGACCCAAGAAGATTGCAGCCTGCGGGTCCTTCGCGGCGGCTCTTGGAGCATCAATCCCAAGATGCTCCGGGCCGCCTTCCGGACGGGCTATTTCCGTACCTTCCGGGACGCCTATACAGGCTTCCGGGTCGCGCGGCCGGCGAGCCCCTGATCGGGCTCAACCGATTCCAACGCGATCGCGAGGCGGCTCTTGCCGCTGCGGCGATCCAAAAGCACTGTCAGTGACTTAACGCTGGATTGCTTCCGGCTTCGCTTCGCTCGCCGTCGCAATGACGGCGTTTCCAATCGGGCGCTCGATGCTCCATAAAATCAGAGCGCGGCGGCAAGCAAAACAGGCGCGCGATTTTCGCTGCCGCGCTCTATGATGTTTCGTCAGCGCGTCTTCACCACCAAGCCGTCCGGCCCCTTCTCCACGCTGAGCCCCTGCCCTGCCGCCATGGCGCTTAGCCGGTCGGCGCCGCCCGGAAAATCCAGCGAGATCTGCGCGCTGCGCGGGTTCACCGATTTCAGGTCCCAATTTTGAATCCCCGGCAGTTTCTGCAGCCGCGTCCGGATCGTCTGCCATTCCTTCAGGCCGGAATATTGCGCAATTATCTGAAGCGAACTCACCGCGCCCGACATGTAGCCCGAATTGCCGGCTGGCGTTTCCCCTCCGCCGCCGCTATCGGCCTGGACGAACGAATCGCGCGTAAGCTTCCAGCGCTGCTGCACGGTCTCGAAAGCGAGGCGCGCCGCCGCTTCGATCAAAGGCTGGCCCTCGGCATCGGCTCCCTTCACTTTGCGCTGCACGGCCAGCTGTCCGAGCGCGTCGTTACCGGCAAGCTTCAGCGTTACCTCATCGCCGCCGCCGGTGCTGGCAACCGCTAAAAGGATCTGAGAGGCGTGGTATTGCGATTTGAGCGTTTCCACGCCGGCGGCAGGATTTGCGATATAGGCGTTGGCGATGGCCGCTGTGATATCGCCGCGGACCGGAGCCACCTTCGCAGGAACGAGCGCGTGGGTGAGATCGAGCGAAAGAAGTGCGCTGCGCCAGGGGTTACGGTCGCCGGCGCGGGTGGTGCCGTCCTCGATATAGACTGGCACGATCAGAATCTCAGGCCCGCGATCGAGAATTGGAACGATGCCGTAGCGCGCGAACAGCGCCTCCACCGCCCGCTCCGAGAACGATACCCCGAAATTCGCGACATAGCCGGTGCCCGAAACGCCCTCGCCCCGGATCTCGATATCGGAGACCAGCCGCTCCACTTCCTCGGGCGAAAGTTCCGGGATGCGCGGCTGCGACCTAAAGTCCACGAGGCGTGAAATCAGCTGGTGGAAGGCGCGCGTTTGCGCCGTTTGCGTGGCAAGCTTTTTGGCCTCGACCGAATTGGCCGCTTCGGCCTCCGCTTTCACATTTGCAACCGTGAAAATGTTGCCGCCTTGGTGCTGCGCGAGGGCCGGCGCACTCAGAGCCAAAATCGCCGCGAGCAGCACGGCCGGGAATTTTACTACGCCGTTTAACGCCATCGATGGAACTCCCCACTCGTCACGCCGCAAGGGCTTGTGTACTATGCCCGGCAGACGATAGACCCTCTTTAATCGCTGGCGCCCGGCCAAGCAAGCTTTTGCCCGCCCCGAGAGAGACGCTCCATGACAACGGCCACCCCTTCAAAACCTGCCGGATCTTATGCGGACGCGGGCGTCGATATCGATGCCGGCGACGCACTTGTCGAAAAAATCAAACCCTTCGCCAAGGCGAGCGCGCGGCCCGGCACCACGGCGGCACTCGGCGGTTTTGGCGGGCTGTTCGATCTCAGGGCGGCGGGTTTTACCGATCCCATTCTCGTCGCCTCGAACGATGGCGTTGGCACCAAGGTGAAGATCGCGACGGAGACGGGCCTTCACGATACGATCGGCATCGATCTTGTCGCGATGTGCGTTAACGACGTGGTGGTGCAAGGCGCCGAGCCGCTGTTCTTCCTCGACTATTTCGCCTGCGGCAAGCTCGACACCGATGTAGCCGCGCGTGTCGTCGCGAGCATCGCGGAAGGCTGCCGCCAGGCGGGCGCAGCGCTGATCGGCGGGGAGACCGCGGAGATGCCGGGCATGTACGCGCCGGGCGATTACGATCTTGCCGGCTTTTGCGTGGGCGCGGCCGAGCGCGGCAGGCTACTGCCGCGGGACGATATCGCGGCAGGCGATATTGTAATCGGCGTGGCTTCGGCGGGCGTTCACTCCAATGGCTTTTCGCTTGTGCGCAAAATCGTACGCGACGCGGGTCTCGCCTGGCACGCCCCGGCCCCTTTCGATCCCTCGCGGCGGCTCGGCGAAGCGCTGATCGCGCCCACGCGCATCTATGTGAAGGCAGCGCTTGCCGCGCACGCCACCGGCCGCGCGAAGGCGTTCGCGCATATCACGGGCGGCGGCCTGCCGGGCAACACGCCGCGCGTTCTGCCGGCGGGCTTTGGGCTCGATATCGATCTTGGCGCGATCCCGATCCAGCCAGTGTTCCAGTGGCTGGCCGAGGCCGGCGGCATCGAGGAGGCCGAGATGCTTCGCACCTTCAATTGCGGCGCCGGTTTCGTGGCCATCGCCGCACCCGCCGATGCCGACGCCATCGCCGCATGCTTCGCAGCCCATGGCGACAAAGCCTTTCCCATCGGCGTCGTGGAGCGGCGCGCCGGGGAACCGGCGGTCTGCTTCACCGGCGCGCTTGAGGCCTGCCAATGAACGCGAAGAAACGCGTGGGCGTGTTGATTTCCGGGCGCGGCAGCAATCTTGCCTCGCTGATCGAGGCCACGCGCGAGGAGGGCTTTCCGGCCGAGATCGTGCTCGTGATCTCGAACAAGGCCGGCGTTTTGGGGCTTGTGCGCGCGGCCGAAGCCGGCATCGCCACCGCCGTGATCGATCACAAACCCTTCAAGGGCCAGGGCCGCGAGGCGTTCGACGCAGCGCTGACCGAAGCGCTGAAGGCCGCGCGCGTGGACCTCGTCTGCAATGCGGGCTTCATGCGGCTGCATTCCGCCGCCTTCGTGCGGCAATGGTGCGGACGTCAGCTCAACATTCACCCTTCCCTGCTGCCAGCCTTCCGCGGCCTTCACCCCCACGCCCAAGCGCTCGAAGCGGGCGTGCGCATCGCGGGCGCCACCGTGCATTTCGTCAGCGAGGAGATGGACGCCGGGCCGATTATCGCGCAAGGCGCCGTGCCGGTCCTGGCCGGCGACGATGAGGAGGCGCTGTCGGCGCGCATCCTCGGCATGGAGCACCGGCTCTATCCGCTCGCGCTGCGGCTCGTGGCGAGCGGCGCGGCTTGGCTTGAAGGGGGGCGCGTAATCCTCGCGGAAGGCGCGTCTGCACCCGCTCTTTGGCCAGCTTAAGGCGCTGTATACAGATCGCATCCCCTTCTTTACGTTTGACGTAACGCGTACTTGTAGGCATAATCCATAATGATCCTGAGCTACGGGAATAAGCGAACGGAGATTTTTGCCAATGGTAAGCGCGTCCTAGCTTTCCAGGCTATCGAAAGGCAAGCCAGTAAACGGCTGGACATTCTCGATGCTGCAACGAGCCTCAACGATCTACGGGCGCTACCCAGCAATAACCTTGAGATGCTTAAAGGGGATCGCAAGGCGCAATATAGCATCCGTATCAACAGACAGTGGCGCATCTGCTTCGAATGGCCGGAAGGCGACGCCGGGCCTTCGAACGTTGAAATTATCGATTATCATTAGGAGGCGATCATAGCGCGGCCCGCGACCCATCCCGGCGAAATCTTAGGCGATGAGCTTGAAATGCTTGGCGTAACCGCGACCGAACTCGCGCGCCAACTCCGCGTGCCCGCCAACCGGATCACCCAAATCGTGCAAGGAAAGCGCAGCGTAACCGGCGACACCGCGCTGCGGCTCGGCCATTGGTTCGGCATGAACCCGCAATTCTGGCTCAATCTGCAATCGGCCTACGATTTGCGAATGGCGCGCGAGGCGGCAGGCGCCGAAATCGAGGCGCTGCCGTCGCGGGCGGCATCGTCCCAGAGTAGCTCATGACAGATGAAACCCAAGGGTAAGCCGTCCCAGCCATCCGGTTAACACACAGGGCAAGTCTGGTTTAGGCCCTTGGCTGGTAGCGCCGGCTTGAAAACAATCGGCTTAAACCTATTCCATCCGAACTCCGCAGCCCGCTTGAAATCTGTTGTGGCCCGGTTGCAGTGCCCACGCTCTTTGTGGAGCGCGGACTCTGACAGCGTAGCAATGGTGGCACCCCCGCCGGCGGCGCCACCATTCAACTGAAGCGCCAGGAGAACGCTATACCCTACTTGAGGGGTTCGTAGGCGGGGACGAAGTGATAGTTCAGGCCGACGCGTACCGTGTTATAGGCGTGCTCGGAACTTAGGTCTCCCAAAGTGGTTATCTTGCAGTAGCCGTCTTTAAAATTGGTAACCCCGCCACTGAGCGACGTATTGCCAAGGTCTATATATTGGTATTCGGCCTTTAGAGACCATTTTGGGGTGAGAGCGTATTCGAAACCGGCGCCCAGAACATAACCTGTTGCCGTTTCACTGCTGCTGTGCACCTCCGTGCCGTATCCGGTAAGCGTTCCAGTCAACTTATCCTCGACGCCGCCATAAGCGAACCCGCCGGTGGCATAGATCAGCCCACGGTCGAAGATTGTGAGGCCCAAACGGCCGCGGATCGTTCCGAACCAGTCGAGGCTGCTCGTGGAATGAAACGAGCCGAACACGCTTGTCAGCGTTCCATCGCTATCCAAACCCGCGCCCTGAATATCTGCTTCAAGACCATATACGAGGCGGTCGCGCTGCCAGTTGTAGCCGATCTGGCCGCCGCCAAACCCCCCGTCCGGGCTCGTCTCGACCTTACCTGGATAGTTTCCGCGAGGCGGGCAATGCTCGTCGCATCCCCAAAGGACATCGAGATTGCCAGATAGATCGCTGCCGGTATTCGAAGCATAACCGCCGTTTACGCCGGCATAGAAACCGGTCCAAGTGTTGGCGGCATAAACCGGTGCATCCTTTAGGCTGCCACCAGTATAGACATCGGCGGCCTGAACGGTGCCGCCCATAGCCAGAGCTGCCGCGAACGTTGCGGCAGTGAGTGTTTTTTGCATTGTGTATAGTCCCCTAAATTGCCCAGACGGACGCAACGCAGCGCAACGAATACCGTGAGGCGCAAAAGCCCATGCCTCTACGGGTAAACGCTAAAGCGATTCGAAGTTGTTACCGTTCTTAGTTTGCGATCGGCAGGAGGTTCGCCCCGAGGTGTTGCCCTGCAAGCACACAACGGTAGGCCGCATTCGCCACATGCGCGGCTTTTCAGATACACGCGACGTCATGCCCGCGCGGAGCCATAGCCCCTAAGATCGGGGCAAGCGCAACGTGACGGGCGACGCGGCGTTGCGGCTCGGCCATTGGATCGGCATCTGCAACCGGCCTACGATTTGCGGCTTGTGCGCGAGGCAGCGGGCGCCGGGATCGAGGCGGTGCCGCCGCTGCCAAGCAATAAATTATGTGTGCCGGCTCCGTAGAAGACTACCCCTCTGCCTGGTCCATTCTCGTAGCGCCGAGGATTGGTTAATGCGAAAAAGGTAAACGGAGGCGGGTTCGAATATCTACCCGCCGCAAAAGATCCGATTTTTCGCGTTTTTGCCCCCAAATCCGCGATTCAAAAAGTCCGTTAAATATATTTACATTCTGGGTTATGCAGTTGACTCCCATGCCTCTAGATGTAGTAGTCTGCGGCATGAAGCAGTATCCTGCGGACATGGCCGATTTCATGGATATGTTTCCGTCCGAGGACGCATGCTTGGAGTACCTGAGCATCGTGCGCTGGCCGGATGGATATAAATGCTTGCGCTGCGGGAACGGGGATTACTGGAAGAAGGCACGTGGCCTTTTCACGTGCCGTGCGTG
>JBKQIH010000071.1:0-6262 GCA_052148445.1 Rhodomicrobium sp. | reverse complement strand
TTTCGGAGATGCGGACACAGTGAAAAGCAAGCGGCCTTCGCTACGGCAGCCTGACGGCCGGGCGGCTTCGCTGGCCCTGTAGCCGGCCGAGGTCCTGTTGGGGGTTTTGCGCAACGGTATCGAAGCTATTCTGGAGCACAACCTGAGTTGAAAGTGCGGCATACCAGATGGCTCGCATCTCACCCTCTAGGCAGTGGCCGCGGCGAGAGCCCTATCGATCTTAGCTTTCAAAATGGGGGCGGAGAATGGCTTCACTAAATATTCGTTCGCGCCAGATTTCTGTGCGGCTATCACGCTGTCCGGCCTGGATTCCGCAGTAACGACGATAAACGGCGTCTTGGCTGTCGCGCCGGCCGCTCTCACCCGCTGAAGCAATTCGAAGCCGGTCATGTGCTCCATGTTCCAGTCCGGAATAATGAGTCCATATTGCTTTTTCTGGATCATTCCCAAAGCAATTTGGCCGTTCGATGCTTCATCGACATCTTCATAGCCAATTTGTTTCAGCAGCTTTCGAACGATGCGAACCATCGTGTTGTAATCGTCGACGGCAAGAATTTTGAGATTCGGATCCATTGGCTTCTTTGCTCCCTGAACTGAGTCGCGCGCTTTAAGCCTATCCGCTTTTGATAGAATCGAAATCGGGCCCTAAGTTTTTGTTTTGCTATGCGTTTTAGGGGAAAAACCGCTCACACTTTTCGGGACGCACTCTAATGCGAAAACCACGCTTTTCGACTCTTAATGCCCCGCTAAAGTTCTCCTAGAGAGCTTGTGCGAGACTGTTTGCTCCACGCCCAGCCGGATTTGCAGCGGGTCCGCTCCGCTCCGGCGCCGTCCCGTTCGCGCATTCTCCCGGAAAGCTCTGACGGGGCGGTTCCGCCTTCGTTCATGCGCCTTCATGACAAAGCTCAAGATATTTTATTGCTCTTTTTTACGCTGCGGTTAGAACGGCCAGGCACAATGGCTACTCCCGGCAACCTACAAGCGACCTCAAACGCCATGCCCCATATGTCGTGCTTAACTGGAACCAACGGCGCTCGCCTTCTCGCCCGGCGCTCGCTTACCGCTGCGCTTCTCGCGCTCGCATGCTTCAGCGTTAGTCTGGAACCGGCCGCGAGCCGGCAGGTCAGAAACCGCCACAGTTTCCGCGGCTTCTTCGAACCGTCCGCGAGCCGGCACCATCGCAACCATCGGCCTATGGAGCGCCAAAGCGATCAGAAAGGGCCTGAGGTCAAAAAGCCGGTAGGCCCCATGTTCGCGGTGGTCTCGCTCGCCGACCAGCACGTGTCGTTCTATGACGCCAACGGGCTTTGGGAGCGTAGCGGGGTCTCAACGGGGGTGCCGGGTCATCCGACCCCAGCCGGCATCTTCACCATTCTCGAAAAAGAGCGCTGGCATAGATCGAACATCTATAGCGGCGCTCCCATGCCATTTATGCAGCGCCTTGCCTGGACGGGAGTCGCGATGCATGAAGGTGCCGTACACGAAGGCCATACCGCCTCGCATGGATGCATTCGCATGCACGCCGAATTTGCCAAGCGGCTATTTGCCGTCACGAATGCCGGTCAGCGCGTGATCGTATCGCCGCAGGACGTAACGCCCGCCGATATCGTGCATGCGCACCTTCCTCAGCCGAAACTGCAAGCGGAGCCCCTCGAAGCAGCGGCGGATAAAAGTGCGGCCGTTACAAACAGCGCTGTCGAGCCGGTCGCCTTGGACAGCCAGGCTGCCTCGCAAAAGGCCGGCCCCGTAGCAAAGCTGCTGAACCCGGGCGCATTCGCACAGGCGATGAAAGCCGCTGCCGCCGCCAAGGCCAAGCAGGCAATCCAAACGAAGAAGAGCGCGCTCGCGCTCCTTGACTCCAAATCGGCCGAAGCGCGCATCGCCGCGAGAGAGCTCGAATTGGCGGAGCAAGTTCTCCGCAGGGCGAAGGCAGAGCTGGAGGACGCGGAGCGTCTAGCAGCAAAGGCGCAAGGCGAAGAAGCGCTCCAGAAAGCGGCGGAGAGGAAAGCCGCGGCGCAAACCAAGCTTGCCGACTCGGAAAAGAAAGTCCTGGAAACCCAGGAAGCCAAGGCCGCCAAAGACCAGGATATCCTTTCCGCGCAAACTTCCATTCGCGATGCGGACGCCGCCCAGGTGGAAGCCGCGGCCGCCGCCAAGCAGGCAGAAAGGCGCTCGGAGCCGGTATCGATGTTCATCAGCCGCAAGACCGGCCGGCTCTATGTGCGCCAGGCGACGGTGCACCTTTTCGATGTCCCCATCGTCATCCGCGATCCTGAGCGGCCGATAGGCACTCATTTATTTATCGCCACCCGCCCCAGTGAAGACGGCACCACATTGCACTGGGCCAGCCTAACCCCGCCCGCCGCGGTCGAGGTGAAGGTGATGCCTCGCTCAAGCCGCAGAGGCCGTACAATCCATCGCGAAGAGGAAGCGGCAGCCACCCCGCCCTTCCCCGAAACCGCTGCGGGCGCACTCGATCGCATCGAAATTCCCGATGAAGCCGCTCAGCGTATCGCCGGGCTTTTGTGGACAGGCGCGACGCTGATCGTTTCGGATGTGGGCATGAGCGGAGAGGGGCGTTTCGCGATGGATTTCCAGATCTTGGAACGCACGCTCATCCGCGAATGGTAGCGAAGGCCGGCACAAGCTCCCCGTAATCCTGGAACCACCCCCTCGCAATCCCGGAAGCCGCTTGCGGCTGTCCGGGATCGTTACGAACGCTAGCGCCCTTTGCGATCCCGCCTCTGCGCGGCGTCATTGCATGCCGCGCGCCGCGCCCCGGACGATGCAGCCGAAGCGATCAACCGGAAAGAAGCACGGGAAAACAAAAAGCTAGGGTCCGCCTCCGATTCGGTCGAGGCCGGACCTCTTGCGGGCCGGCCTCCGGTAGCTTAGCTCAGTCGCGGGTTCGCCTGCCTTATCCTGAACGCGATGGGGGCGCGATGCCACTGAAGAGATTTTCGCGGGGGATAGGATGATTGTGAACCGGTGGCTGCGCATCGGCATGCTTGCCGTTGCCGGTGCGATGGTGCAACTGCCGGTTACGCGGCAAGCCGCTGCCGAGCCATACTCGGCGGAGGAAATGCTATCGGAGTGCCAGGCGCTGCTATCCACGGCCAAAGCCACGGCGGATCCCGATGCGATCGAACTCGACAATACATTCTCGACGGGAAACTGCTGGGGGGCATTTTTGAGTATCCAGCAGCTTGCGACCGTAAAGAGCGCCGGAGCGAAAAGCCCCGCCTTCCGTGTCTGCGTGCCTGAGGACACGACGCTAATTCAAGTTATACAGATTTTCGACGCCTATTGCCGGCAGCATCCCGAGCGGCAGGCCGAGCCCTTCACGATTGTTGCGTTCTCGGCATTGCGCGAAGCGTACCGCTGCAAGCGATAAAGCCACCCGGGCCGGTGAATGGACCGGCGATCTCAAACAATGAGGTTGCAAGTTGACATTTTCGCCGCTTTACCCGATAAACCGAGTTCAGGCCTGATACCGTGTTATTCGCGCGACCCTAGGCTTTTTCTCCGGATATGAGAGAGCGAAGTCCGCCATTGGCGGCGCCGATGGGTGCGGTTTAGAAAACTATAGAGGACTCCATGTACGCGGTCATTCGCACGGGCGGAAAGCAATACAAAGTTGCTCCGCAAGATGTGCTTCAAATTGAGAAGATCGAGGGGGCAGCCGGCGAAGCCGTCCAGTTCCCCGATGTATTGATGGTTGCCGGAGAGGGCGAACCGAGTGTCGGCGCGCCGCTGGTTTCCGGCGCCTTGGTTTCGGCCGAGGTCGTGGAGCAGGGCCGCGGACCGAAGGTCATCATCTTCAAGAAACGGCGCCGCCAGAATTACCGGCGTAAAAAGGGACACCGCCAGGATTTGACCACGGTTCGTATCCTGGAAATCCTCACCGATGGGCGCGCCCCTGCCAAGGCGGAAGCCGCACCGGAAGCATCCGTAGGTGCGGAAGCTGAGGTCAAGTCAGCCGGGGAACAGGCGGCACCGAAGAAGCCGCGCACCAAGCAGGCAGAGTAGCACCGGCGAATTCGCGGAAATTAAAGGCGAGCAATCATGGCACACAAAAAAGCGGGCGGTTCGTCCCGTAACGGACGCGACTCCGAAGGCCGGCGCCTCGGGGTCAAGAAATTCGGCGGAGAGCAAGTCATCCCCGGAAACATCATCCTGCGCCAGCGCGGGACCCAGTGGCACCCGGGGCCTGGCGTCGGGATGGGTAGAGATCACACAATCTTCGCCATGCGCGAAGGTTTTGTCCAGTTTACGCCCAAAGGCGGCGGAAGAACCTTCGTCTCGGTGATTGTCGAAAAATCCGTCAATTAACCCCGCGCTCCCGTCATCGCGAGGCGGCCTTGGCCACCGCAGCGATCCGGAACGGCCGCGGTGGCGATTGGCTCTGATTGCTTCGTTTCGCTCGCAATGGCGCGGTTTCGATTTCGTGCACCTTCCCCAACGGCGCCTTCCATGGCGCCGCTTTGCGTTGGACGGTCCGCATTGCGCTGTTTTCTTTTTGTCGCATCCTGATAGTGTGCGGCAATGAGCACACGGCTTCCAGTTATCCGGCATACAAATCAGTTGCGGCAGTTGGTGCAGCAATGGCGCCGCCGCGGCAATAAGGTGGCGCTTGTGCCGACCATGGGCGGCCTCCACGAGGGACACTTGTCTCTTGTCCGGCTTGCGAAGCAACAGGCCAACCGGACCGTTGTGTCCGTCTTTGTGAACCCGACCCAGTTCGCTCCCCACGAGGATTACGATCGTTACCCGCGAAACGAGGAGCGCGACTGGCATAAGCTTTTGAGTGTGCAAGCGGACGCCATGTACGTTCCCGATGTGCACGACATCTATCCAGGGGATTTCGCGACGCGTGTCGAGGTGGCCGGGGTTGCGCAGACGCTTGAGGGCCTGTCGCGGCCGCACTTCTTTTCAGGCGTGACAACGATCGTCACGAAGCTGTTTATGCAATGCCTGCCCGATATCGCGATTTTCGGCGAGAAGGACTATCAACAGCTGCTCGTCGTCAAGCGGCTCGTGAAGGATCTCGATTTTCCGATCACCATCGTTCCGGCGCCGGTCATGCGAGAGGCCAGCGGCCTCGCCATGTCCTCACGCAATGTCTACCTCGACGACTCTGAGCGGAGCATCGCGCCTCAGCTTTACGAGGTCTTAGTGGACATGGCTGGGGACCTCGCATCGGGGCGGGCGGTCGAGGATACCGTCCGCCAGGGCTGGTCGCGTCTCGAAAAGGCAGGCTTCCGCATCGATTATTTGGAGGTGCGCGACAGCGAAACGCTGATCCCCGTGGAGATTACGGTGGAGGCTCCGGCGCGTGTCCTTGCAGCCGTTTATCTCGGACGCGTCAGGCTCATCGACAATGTGGCCGTCACGCCGGCTGAGGAAAACTAAGCAAACTTTCGCAAAAAGAAAGCTGGCGGGTGTGTGGGGACACCCGCCAGCAATCGTCCGCGTTAGAAGAACTTGTAGTTCAATCCGACTCGGACGATATCCAGATTGCCGACATCGTGCTTGTAGTATTGGGCGGGATCGTTGGAATAGCCCGCAACGGTGCCGGTGTGACCGCTTAGCTCAGGGAAGCCGTCGGCATAAAGGAACTCGATCTTGGCTGTCAGCCTTTCGTTGAAGGCGTGTTCCACGCCGGCTCCGATGACATAGCCGGTAAGCCATCCCTGCTCGAAGTTGCTTTCGTCGGCGTCGTTGCCCACGATAACCTCGTTCGTGTGCAAGAAGGCTATACCGCCTGTGCCGTATACTAACGTGTTGCCGAAGGCGTAACCGATACGGCCCCGGATCGTCGCGAAGCCGTCCCAACCGCCCGACCAATCATGTCCATCGTAGATGTACATGTGCTGCTGGCCTTCCATACCCGACCAGCTAAAATCGGCTTCGGCACCGAGCACCCAGTTCGGAGTATAGTGCCAGTTATAGCCGATGGTGCCGCCTAGAAGAGCACCGTCCGGATTGTTGCTCGCCCACCCATGCGGGTTGTTGTTATTGGCCGAGACGTAATTGCTGGAATCACCCGTTCCGTATCCTCCTGTAAAGCCTGCATAGAAACCGCCCCAGTTCCATGCCGTCACGGCGAAAGGTGTATCCAAGAGGCTGCCAGGACCGAAGTCGGCAGCATTCGCGGCGGTTGCCGCACACAAACTAACAGTTACTCCCGTGAGAATGGCCCTCAAGCCCATAGTTCTCTCCTTAATGGAGGGCAAGCCGCTAGTATTGCGCCGCTAGCACT
>JBKQIH010000070.1:0-3457 GCA_052148445.1 Rhodomicrobium sp. | reverse complement strand
GCCGGCGGGGGCGGCGCAGCCTCCTGCACAGCGAGCGAGCGCGTTTTCGGGCGCGCGGCCTTTAGGATCTTTGGCGAGGCTTCGCGCTTCAAGGTAACAGCCATGAGAGCGAGCTTTAGCTCCGCGGCCTCTTCGCTGTGCGGACCGCGCGTGTGCTCCGCGATCGAGAGCGCGCGCCGGTATGTCTCCTCAGCCGCAGCATAATCGCGCTGCAGTTCCAGGAGCCGCGCCAGCGTTTTCAATGGCGCAATGAGACGCGGATCGCTGGCGCCAAACGCAAGTTCCGCTTCGAGTACCGCTTGCCGCGCAGCACCGATGGATGCCGCTGCGGTTTGGGAAGGCGCGGCTTGAGGCGAAGGCGCGGAGGCTGCCCCGGCGAGAATGCCGATGGCGGCCACCAGTAGGAAACGGGCAATCGATCTTGTCATGACGTCTCCGCAAAGTCTGAGGCTCGCGCAGAATGCAACGCCAGGCCGGCATGAGCAAGATGGCAAAGCGTGTATTTTTTTACAGTTGCCAGAACGGCGGAGCGCGGGATCAGCGCAGTACCGCGAGCAAGCCCGCTTTTTCCAGGTGCTGCTTGCCGGTCAGCGCGCTCCCCACCATCTTCGTGGCCGTGCCGTCGCTTGCGAATTCGTAAATCAGAGCCGTGCAGGTCGCGCTGCCGAAGGGCTGGGCGGCAACCTCGCGCGGTAGCTTGTTGGCGCCTTCGGTAAGCCATGCCTTCGCCGCCTCGCCTGACACGCCGCCCGGGGAGGGCGCGAACGCGTCGCTTTGCAGGACGAAGACGAGGATTCGGTAATATCCCGGTTCCGCGTAGAACAACCCGCGAAGGAAGGCCGCGAAATCGGACGGCGAGGACGTAAATCCAGGCGGCCAGCGCTGCGCTTCGGGAGCGGGTGCGCCGTCATCCGAGATCCGCTCAAGCCGCGTCACCAGCGCCACGCCCCCGGACTGCGTCTGGAAAAAGCTGCGCTCCACATAGCCGGACTTTTCAAGCGCATCCAAGATGCGGGAAGTAACTTGCCCCATCGTCGAGCCGGCGTTGAACGTCTCGGCTGGGAAAACGTAAGAAGCCGAGGGCGCCGGGGGCGGCCAGGGAAACTGCGGAAGGGCAGCCTCTCCCGTGGGCACCGGGATGCTCTGGCCTTGGGGGGCCGGGGCCGGAATTGGCTCAGCCCGATTCATTTCCGGCGTAACGGTCCGGAGGCGTGCACCGGTTGGTGCCGGCCGTGGCGCAGCGGTCTGTTTCATGTACCCAGACCGGTAAGCGACCGCGAACACGATGGCCGCAGCAATCAAGGCGGAAAGTAAAATTCGCGCAAATCTTGACATGGCGTTCCCGGTGCAATTGAGGCCGGCGCAGAATGCAGCGCCCGCTTGTCATGAGCAAGACGATTAAAACCGGATTTTTTGCGGCGGCCGGCGCTGCGCCCATAATGTCATCCCGCACGCGCTGCGATGCGAAGTACCGCTGCGCAGATACGGTAGATCGTAACGGGCGCCGGCGTTCTGAACGATCCCGGATAATGCCTGCGGCATTTCCGGGATGACAACAGGGGCGCCGCGCACGGGATGGTGTCACTGTGGTGTCACTGTGTTAGCGCAGCGCGGCGAGCAAACCCGCCCTTTCGAGATGCTGCTTGCCGGTGGCATGGCTACTTTCGACGGTTCTAACCGCAGTTCCGTCGCTCTCGAACTCGTAAATCACGGCGGTGCAGGTGCTGTCTCCCCTGAAGGGAAGCACGGCAAACGCTTCGGGCAGCGCGTTCAAACCTTCCCGCAGCCACGCTTTGGCCTTCTCGCCGGAAACGCCCTCGGCCGATTGCCTGAACGGGAGATCGCGCAGGATGAAGACAATCACGCGATAATGACCGGCCTTTACATAGAACAGGCCGCGCAGCAAATCCATCAAGCCCGAGGATGCGGTCTCGAAACCGCCAGGCCAGCGGCCGGCATCCGGTTCAGGAGTGCCGTCATCGTCGATCCTTTCCAGTTTCGTGACAAGCGCGACGCCGCCCCGTTCGGTCTGGAAGAAGCTGTGCTCGGCGTAGCCCGCGCGTTCGAGCGCCGAGATAATGGCGGCGCCGACCTCGCCAACGGTCGTATTGCGGGCGAATGTCTCCCTCGGGAGGACGTAAAAAGCGGAGGCCGCAGGCGGCGGCCACGGGAAAAATGGCAAGGTCTGGGGCGGTGCGGCTTGCGTCGAACCGGGAGGAGCGCCCTGCGGTGCGGGTTGCGGAGAATCAGAAGGAGCGGCCTGGGCCGCGGTGTCCCCGGAGGCTTCGTAGCTACCTCCGCCCCTTGCACCGTGGGAACCGGCGGACGAACCCAGGCTCTTCGCAGCGCCACGTTCATGGCGGTGGCGGCCGGTCTCTTGCTGTTCGAGGCGAACTTTGCCGAGCGCGGCCTCCAGCTCTGCAATCGCGCCGGCCTCGGGTTCTGGAAGCGCCTTCAGGATCTTGAGCGCGCGCTCGTAATGCTCCGCAGCCTCGGCATAGCGGTGCTGGAACTCGTCGAGCATGGCCAGGGTCTTCAACGGCTTGACAAGGCGCAGGCCGTTTTCGCCGGCTGTCTGCTCCGCCAGCCGGAGAGCTTCTTGGGCCGCTTCGGATGCTTCCTCGTATTTCTCCTGCCACATCAGCGCATCGGCTTGCACCAGCAAATCGCCGGAAGTTAGGAGCTGGGCCGAGGCGGGGCCGGCCAAGACTGCAAGCGCAGCCGCAAACAGGAACCGGGCAATCGATATTGACATGGCGTCCCCGTACATTTTTTGAGGCCTGCGCAGAATGCACCGCTGTTTTGACATGAACAAGACGATTAAAACTATATTTTTTCGCGGCGCAGCGCTTATCCCACCCGTCATCGCGAGGCGGCCCTTGGCCGCCGTGGCGATCCAGAAACTAACGCCGGGTTTGCAGCTTATGGATTGCTTCGGGGCGATGCCCCTCGCAATGACGGAGAACGGCCAAGATTTACGGCGATCGGTATTATCTGCGATCATGCGCTCCCGTCTGGAGCGGCAGGAGTTGGTGCATGCGGCGAGCGGCGGCGATCTTTTTTATTCTTCTCATCGTGGCGGGAGCGATTTTGGCGGCTTTCGATCTTCAATCGCTCGGTTTCGGCCTCCTGAACCTCGCCCCGGCCATCGGCCGGACGAAGCTCATATCCGGCATCGCCTATGGGCCCGAGCCCTGGCGGCGGCTCGACATTTACGCGCCGCCGGGGCGGGAGGCGCGGAAGCTGCCGGTGGTTGTGTTCTTTTACGGCGGGCGCTGGACCAAAGGCTCGAAGGAAAACTACCGCTTCGCAGGCGATGCCTTCGCAAAGCGCGGCTATATCGCGGCGATCCCCGATTACAGCAAATATCCGGCCGTGCGCTTTCCGGCCTTCGTCGAGGACGGCGCGAAGGCGCTCGCCTGGGTCTCTAATCGCATCGGAGATTACGGCGGCGACC
>JBKQIH010000069.1:0-21195 GCA_052148445.1 Rhodomicrobium sp. | reverse complement strand
CCGGCGGATGGGCCGGGCGTCGAGATCAAACTCGATTGCGGCGGCGAGGCTCTCGTGGCCCGCCTCACGCGCTACTCGGCCGAGCGGCTGTCGCTGCGCACCGGCACGCCGGTCTTCGCCATCGTCAAATCGGTTTCCTTCGACCGCCCGAGCCTCGGCGGCGGCGGCGTTTAGGTGTTTACGATTGCCGTACAAAACCATGCATGCCCCGCCTGGCTCAATGGCGCTTTCTTAAGATGAGATCATAGAGAAAGCGCTTTGCCAAAGGCTTAATGGGCAGATAAGCTGCTGCAATCACAAGAACAAATACGGCAGCGAAGGAGCTTTCTCTGGCGCCGTTCGCGCCTTCAGATGGTAAATTCCAAACTGCGGATATATTTAACGGACTTTTTCGATGCAGCTTTTGTAGGCGAAATCTTGAAAAAACGCGCGTTTTGAGCCCGAAACGCAGTAAATACCCGCCGCGTTTACCGTTTCAGCGTTAAGTATGTTGCGGCGCTACGAAAATGAGCCCGGCCTTACAGCTGGCTACGGCCAGCGCTTCGGCCCATTAAGGCCGAAAGCCGAAGTTCCGGCCCGCTGAGAGCATGTCTCATGCTGCGGGCCTACCTGCCGCTCTGGCGACGCGGCCAAGGATCGGACTCTATGAGACCGCCGATCCAGACTCGAAGATGCGAAAAGAACAGGTAGCGAATAGCTTCATGCAAGCTTCCGCACACCCGTTGGCCACGCCCCCGGGACGCCATCCCGCATTCAAGTCGACTGCTCATTGGTCTCTGTAACGGTAATACCAAACCGAGAAAGGGATTATTGAAAGGGCAAAATATACAGGAAGTGATCTGCTTATCAAAGATATTAAGGGCTGACTCGGTAAATTATATAGAACAAATAATTGCAATATTGCAATTGCCACAAGATACGCGCTGACACTTCCAACTGCTCGCCGCTTTATAACGTAGCTAATTATTGGAAAAGTAAGACATACAATAGAAGCCCACATATTACCAACAAAAATGATGCCCCCAATAACGACAGATGCATTAGAAGTATCGCCACGACCAAAGGTCTTTAGGCCAACTACGGCACAGAAGACCAAAATGACACCCTGAATCAAAAGAAAAAAAACAGGTTCGAGCAGAAATTTGACGGGTTTCATCGCTTGCCTGGGCTGTTGATACGTGAGACTTGGTTTTGGCACTTGCACGTACGACGCCGATAATATCATGAATCCTCTTCATTAAATGCTGTCCTCGCCAGGGTCTCGAAGCGTTGCTGAACAGCCAGAAGCAAATCAACAAAGCCTGTACGCCCCCGTCACATTCGAGCCAATAGCTGCGAGCAAATGTTATAATCCGCTAAGCGCAATTATATAGGTGCGTCCGGTTCCGGAAGTTAAGCTGCCCACATTTGCCCAAAGGGAGCATTTCCGATTTCAACCCACTGCGCAATTTCATGCACGCAACCCGCTCATCCAACGATTGGAAGGAGCAAGTTCGCTCAGGTCTTCAGCCGGTACCCCGTCTTGAAGATTCGCCAGACCAGCGCGGCGCAAATCGCCAGGAATACCGCCGTCATCGCCAGGCTCACACCCACGCTGACATCGGCGATATTGTAGAAACTCCAACGGAAGCCGCTGATAAGATAGACGACGGGGTTGAACAGCGTCACCTTCTGCCAGAACGGCGGCAGCACGTGGATGGAATAGAAACTCCCGCCGAGGAAGGTGAGCGGGGTGATGACGAGCAGCGGAATCACCTGCAGCTTCTCGAAATTGTCCGCCCAGATGCCGATGAGGAAGCCGAACATGCTGAACGTGACCGCGGTCAGGACCAGGAACAGGAGCATCCAGAGCGGGTGCGCGATCTGAAGCGGCACGAAAAGGCCGGCCGTGGCAAGGATGATAAGCCCGAGGATGATCGATTTCGTCGCCGCAGCGCCGACATAGCCGAGCACGATCTCGGCGGAGGAAACGGGCGCCGACAGGATCTCGTAAATCGTGCCGATGAAGCGCGGGAAATAGATGCCGAAAGAGGCGTTGGCGATGCTGTTCGTGAGCAGCGTGAGCATGATGAGTCCCGGCACGATGAAGGCGCCGTAGCTCACGCCCTCGATGCTCGTGATGCGCGAGCCGATGGCCGAGCCGAACACCACGAAATAGAGCGAAGTGGAGATGACAGGCGAGACGATGCTTTGCAAAAGCGTGCGCCGGGTACGCGCCATCTCGAATTTGTAGATTGCCCAAACGCCGCGCCAATTCATGCTAGGTTTCCCAGTCTTCGCATTAACGGTCGAGCCTTGCTCCCCTCATCCTGTCCTTCTCCCCGAAGGCACGCCTTGGCGCACCTGCGTGTCAACGTTATCGCGCTTGCAAGCGAGCGCGATGGGAGAATGGACGCTCGAATCGAGCGCTGAGCGTGCAACAGCGTTCCCTCTCCAAATGGGGGAGGGACAGGTTGAAGGTCGACGGCGACAAAAATCGTTCCTGCGTAAACGCTCACTTTTGGCTCACCAAACTGACAAAGATGTCTTCGAGGGAAGTTTGCTGCGTGCTGAGATCCTTAAACCGGATACCCGCCTCGTTGAGGTCGTTCAAAAGCGCGGTGATGCCCGTGCGCTCGCCGTGGCTGTCGTAGGTGTAGACGAGCTGATGTCCATCGGCGGCAAGCGTGAGCTTGTGGCCATTCAGCCCGGCCGGTAGCGTATCGAGCCTCTCGTGCAGATCGAGCGTGAGCTGTTTCTGCCCGAGTTTGCGGATCAGCTCGGCCTTTTCCTCCACGATAACGATTTCGCCGTGGTTGATGACGCCGATGCGGTCGGCCATCTCCTCCGCCTCTTCGATGTAGTGCGTAGTGAGGATGATGGTGACCCCGGTTGCACGCAGCTCGCGGATGACTTCCCACATGCCCTTGCGTAACTCCACGTCGACGCCTGCCGTCGGTTCGTCGAGAAAGAGAATCTGTGGTTCGTGGGCCAGCGCTTTGGCGATCATCACACGCCGCTTCATGCCGCCCGAAAGCGTCAGGATCTTGCTGTTGCGGCGCTCCAGCAGCGACAAATCCTTCAGCACCTTGGCGATGCGGCCCGGATTTGACGGGAGGCCGAAAAGGCCCCGGCTAAAGGAAACGGTGTTCCAAACCGTCTCGAACGTATCGGTCGCAAGTTCTTGCGGAACGAGCCCGATCAGCGCGCGCGCGGCACGGTAATCTTTGCCGATATCGTGGCCATCGACCGTAACCTTGCCGGAAGTCGCGTTCACGGTGCCGCATACGATGCCGATCAGCGTGGTCTTGCCGGCGCCGTTCGGTCCGAGCAGCGCAAAGATTTCGCCGTGCGCGATATCGAGGTTCACGCCTTTCAGCGCCTGGAGCCCGGATGCGTAAGTCTTGGTGAGGTTCGAGACGGAGATTATTGGATGCATGAGACCGATTGAAAAGAGTGCAGCCTTCGCGACCGTAAGTTGGGGCTTAAAGAGCAGAAAATGCCTGCGTTGTCATCCTGCAAGACCGGCCGCGAACCGGCGCCCATAGAATTCGAAAAATTGTGCGCATACGAGCCGGAGCGGCCATCTCGAAACTTCTTGAGGGGTAACCTGGGTGGAGAATCAAGTATAACTCACACAGTGAAGCAATTGTTGCAACGCAGAATTTGCTTTGGTTGTGCCGCCGGCCCTTGGATCTAGCATGTGGTGCGGCCCCGCCAAAAGTACAGGCAAAGCAGGACTTGGCAATGGAACAAGTTTATCTCGGAAACAGTCTTTATGCGTCGTTCGACGGCGAATGCGTTACGCTTGCGGCGTCGAATGGCATTGTTACAACCAATGAGGTTGTGCTGGAACCAAGCGCTCTCGAAGAGTTGCTTAATTTCCTAAGAACCATCGCAATGCCGGTTCAGCAGCCGGCAGCTTATGGTAAGGAGCGGTGCGGTTCGGAGGGCAGGACACAATAGGGCTCGGCTTCGCCTTGCAGCGCTTGCTGCTGGCGAATTCGCGGGCGCTATTTCAAGATCAGCCCAAGCTTGACGAGGCGGGCGCGAACGCCGCTCTCCTGCCGGTCGAGGGCTGCGGCGATGGCTTTCACGCTCTCGCCGCGTTTAAAGCGCGCCGATATATCCGCCTCCTCCTCCAGGGTCCACTTCTTATAAGAGTTGCCGGTCCGTTCACCCCCCGCCGGTGGACTGCCGGCCGGGGCGGCTTTGACGCCTTTCAGCTCGCGGACGAAAGCCGCTTGCAGCGTCTGCGTCTCGCCGCGCTTGGCTGCGAGCCGCTCGCGCTCCGCTTCCGAAGCGCTGCGAAAATCGGCATCTTTCTCCAAAGCCAAAGGGTGAACGCGCAGCGCGCGCTCGTTCCAGCCGAGAAGGTGCAGCCCGGAGAGGCTCCGCACACGCGACAGCGCTACATAGCCCTGGCCGTATTCGAAGGCGTTGGAGAGGTCCATCACCGCGGCGTCGAGCGACATGCCCTGGCTTTTGTGCACCGTGATCGCCCAGGCCAGCCGCAAGGGGATTTGAGCGATGCCCGCTTTCACGGTTTCGTCCTCGTTCACCTTCCACTCCGCGGGCTTGGCGAAGACGGTCAGGCCGCCTTTCGTAACAACGACAGGATTGCCGTCCTCGCGGTCGAAATCCGAGACGACGCCGAGTGTGCCGTTCACAAAGCGGCCGTCGGGGTCGTTCTTGGTGAACATCACCACCGCGCCCTTTTTCAAATCCAGCCGCTCCGGCGACAGGCAGCCGCGCTTCAAGCCCTCGGACAAGACCTTGTCGCCCGTCGAGGTCATGAAATAGCTATTGGGCTCGCCCGGCAGCTTCAAGAGTTCGGCCTGGTTGATGCGGTCGACATCCATATTATGGGTGAAGAGCCGCGTGACGCTGCGCGGGAGGCTGTCGTGCTGGATACGCCGGCTCGCGAGAAGGCCGAGATCGGGTTTGCCGAACCGGTTGGAGCGGATCGCCGCGAGCAGGCTCGAAAATTCCGTGTCGGTTTGGCGGTGCTGCTCGGTCAAATAGCAGACGGTTGGGTCGAGGTCCCGCCACGCGCGAGACGCATAGGCGAAGGGCGAGTTATCCTCCTCGTCCTGGCTGTCCATCTCCGGGCTAAAGCGCTCGTCGCGGCGGACGACGGGAGGGAGCTGGAAGAAATCGCCGGCGAGTACGACCTGCAGCCCTCCAAAGGGCTCGTTGGATTTGCGCACATATTGGCAAACTTGCCCCACGGCTGTGAGCGTCTGGCCGGAGAGCATCGAGACCTCGTCGACGATCAGCACGCGCGCTTTCTTAATACGATCGGTCACACGGCGGTTCTTCGATAAGGAGTCCAAATCCGCGCGGGTGACGTGAGATTTGGTGCCGATGCCGCTCCAGGCATGCACGGTTGTGCCGCCAAGCTGAGCAGCGGCGATGCCCGTCGATGCGGTCATGCTCACGGGGATGTTCTCGCGGCGCAGATAGCTGACATAGCGTGAGGCGGCGTAGCTCTTGCCGCTGCCCGGCTCGCCGGTCAGAAAGACGCTAACTCCCGTCTTGAGGATTTGCAGAGCTTCGTCTTGGGTCATGATAAAATGCGTTGCGCCGGCTGTTGGATTGGCACAATAGGGCTAGAACAAAGCTGAAAACAAGCTAAACCGGCCGTCAGGCTAGAACAGAGCCTTCACCCTAACTTGGCGCCACGGCGCTCCGCTAGCGGAGCTGACCAGCGGCCGCCCATCCGCTCGCTGTATAGAAGGTCCCTGTTTTCACAGCGTCGGCGCGCGGCCGGAGCGGAGCGCCGCTGGCTGAGTTCATTAGCATCTCGTTCGCACGCTGCAGGTCGATCCATTCGGTATGCATGACGTCGACGCTGCCGTCTTTCACGTGCTCCTTTGCCGAGGCGAGCCAGCGTCCGGTTATCGTGGCCGTTTGGGGCGAGTTGCGGAATACATCGGAGCGTGCGATCAACTCAGGGTCGGGCTGATAATTCGTGTTCGAGACGACGTGAACGAACTTGTACCCCTCCCTTTCAAGCTCGGTGAGGACACCGTCAAGCGCTTCCGCCGTCGGCTTTTTGATGTCGTGGAATAGAACGATCCCTTTTCCACGGCCATTGATACGATTGATCACGTCCCTCGATATGCGCGCAGAGGTTGCTCCTGGATCGGCATCGCCTGAAATGACGTCGACAGACCACGCGCTGATATTGCGGCTGGCAAGATAGGCCATGGCCTGAGGGGAATCTCTAAGGCCCGGAAAGCGGAAAAACGGAGCAATCGGCTTACCCACAGCTTGGCCAACCGCAGCAAACCCTTTTTCAATCTCAAGCTTGATGTCGTCGATGGGCATTAGGTGCATACCCCGCGGATGGGACCATGTATGCGTACCGACGGTATGCCCCCGGCGCTCAACCTCTTGGATCATTTTTGGGTTCGACTGCGCCATGCGGCCAACGGAAAAAAACGTGGCCTTCACGCAATGTTTTTGCAGCGTGTCGAGAACCGATTGCGTATTGGCTCCGAGCGGCCCGTCATCGAACGTAAGTACCAGCTCATGATCGCGAAGGTCCAGCGTGCGGGAATGAGATTTGTCCTCCGCGTCGTTTAACGCGGTGCCATAGACCGGGCCGCCTGTCGAATCGGCAGCGACAATCCTGGAAATATGAGAAACCTTTGGGTCGTAGGCGCAATCGTAATCGCTCGCGGCAACCCGATTGGCGACCGCTCCGAGGACAAACAGCGCGAGAACGATCCGCAGCATGAAGCACCTACGCTCTAAAAGAAAGTACCGCCTACTATAGCGCCAAAATGGGTGTGCGGCGAAGGGCAAACAATGTTCCGGCGGCAGATTTTGCGGGCTTGTTGATTTGAAGCTACAGATGCTGCGCCAATCTTACGCATTGAGTTTACTATTGCGTAGGCTCCTCTTACGAGGAAGGGCCGAGTTTTTGGGTCAGGTTTTCGAATTCGCGCTTCAAATTTTCATTCCGGAAAATCTGCTCCAAGCCGGGCGCATCGAGGCGGTGCAAGGCATCGAAAGACGTTCTAGCGTCGTCCATGAGCGTCTTCAATTGAAAACTCTCCTCCACAGTTTCAAACGTGTTGTCGGCCACGCGGAGATCGAAAAGCGTCTTGTCTCTGGCTTCGGCGAGGAGGCGGCGCTGGTTTTGCAAATACTCTTTATAGAATGCGGATACCTTCTGCGACACTTCCTGCGCTTTAAGGTTCGATTCGAGTACCTTTCGCTGATCTTCCCGTGTTTGAGACTGGAGGAGCTGCCTCGTTTCCGCGCCCGTCTTGGCGATATCGGCTGTAATTTTCTGAAGCCGGGTCAAATAAATCGTGTCGATCTTATCGATGAGAAGTCCCTGAGCCTCGACGAGCATCGCGAAAAGCGCCGCGTGCATGGCAAAATAGCGCCGGGCAGCCTTCAGGTCCTCGTTCGATTGCTTGACCAGGGCGGCAAGCCGCTGATCGGCGATTTTCGACACTTCAAACGCCGTTACCAGCTTGAGGAGATCGCCGCCAAGGACGCTATCGAGCAGAAGATCGAGCTGATCGTTCGATAGTTCGACGCCCGCGGCGCTCAGCGCTTTGCCAATTTCCTGTTTGGTGCGGGCAATGTTGGCTTCGCGATCCTTTATGTCATTCTGCAGGGCGGCGATGGTTTCGCCGATCGAGCCTTGAGTGTCGCTGAGGACCCCGGGCCATAGACCCGATTGCGGCGCCTCCAAACGCTTCTCGCGCAAACTCGCGATTTTCTCCTTTGCCGCCGCGATTTTCTGGCGCTGCGAACCGATCTCGTCTTGCAGCTTCAGAATTGGGGCATCGGTAACGATCTCAAGCGCGCTGTCCAGAATCTCCCGGACCGAAGTCTCCCGTTCCTCGCGCGTTTCCGTCCAGATGGGAGGAAACAAAAACCTATCGCGTTCCGGCAAGGTCTTCGCGCCTTCCCGCTCCGCAGCTGCGCGCTTCAAAATTTTGTCGATGGCCGAAAGCAAAGCTTGAGACTGGATTCCGCTCGTGTCGAGGGCGGACGGGCTTTGCTTTACCGGGCTTCCCGGCGTCTGCGAAGACTGGGGAGCTTGCGCAGGCGCCCCCTCGGCGCGCAGCGGCATGGTTTGAAATAAGAGAACCAAAAAAAGCAGCGATGAAAGATCGCATGGCCGCTTGATGGTCATGATGCCTCCGCCTTCGCTCTCGCCCGCTTGCCGGTTGCTAATATAGACGTGAAAATGCAGTTCCCAAAGCATCTTCGAATTTTAACATCCGGGCTATGGCAAAGCCTAAGATTAGCGCGCTTAAGTTGCCGGAGGAAATCCGCTCTACCCGTCAAACTCTCTCCAAGCTCGCGCTGGCAGGAAAAGTCCGGCTGAAACAAGCGCTTTTTACTTGCAGCGAAGGCGATTGAGCCTTAACCATGAAGCGGGGCATATGAGGCATATCTTCGGCAATTGAAGCCAGTGAACCGCTAATTTAGAGTGCAGCGTAATATGGCCAAAGACCAATTTGACGATTTCCATAGCACCGGCAGTCCCGACGCGCAGCGAATAAAAGATCAAAAAGAAAAAATACGCCACTTCCGCAAGAGATTGCAAGCGCGTGAAACTTTTTTACTCCCAGAAATTTGGGATGTTGTTTCCGCGCGGATTATGGCGGATGCCGGATTCGATTTGATCGGTATTTCTTCGGACGCGGTGGCGTGGGCCCAAGGCCTGAGAAAGGATGAACGCCTTTCACTTGAATCGCTGACCGCGATAGCTCAGAAAATTACCCGCGGCTTTGCCGTCCCGGTGAACGCGGACCTCGAAGGCATAGCCGGCCGTACACCCGAAGACATTGGATACGCTGTTGAGGCGGCCGTCTCGGCGGGCTGCGTCGGGGTTGTAATCGGCGATGGCGGCCGCGGCGGCGCTCACGGCATCGCTAAGATCGAGGAGATGGTTGCCGCTATCGCCGCCGCCAAGGCAGCGGCCCAGCGTGCGAAAGTCCAGGCCGTCGTCACGGCCCGCACCGAAGCCTTCCTTCTCGATCCGCCGCAGCACTCGCCTTTCGAAACCGCCGTGGAGCGGGCCGAGGCCTATTTCGCCGCCGGCGCGGATTGCATTTCTGTCCCTGGCGCGCAGCACGTTCAACTCATCGAGCGCCTTTCGGGGCAGATCGATGGACCGCTCTGTGTGACCATCGCGCTAACGCCTGCGCCCGACCTTAAGGCGCTGGGCGGCGCAGGCGCCGCATGTGTAGCCCTGGGCTCGGCGCTGATGCGCTCACTGCTCGGAATGCTGCGCTATAAGGCCGAGGAATTGCTCGCCTTCGGACAGTTCAATAACCTCGAAAAGGCTATTCCGGAGAATGCGCTTAATGAGCTTCTGAGCTAAGCGGAGTTTCCTAAAAATCCTGCTCCTGTGAAAACGCATCGGGAGCTAACACCGGCCAAGCCGTCATTGCGAGGCGGCTCTTGCTGCCGTGGCGATCCAGAGTTACATCGGAGACTTGGCCCCGGATTGTTTCACTTTGCACAGCAATGACACCATGCCCATTCTCGCGGGTCGACGCAAATCGGGGATGGCCGCTGCTTTTTGGGTAGCTTTGTGAAAACAAAGGGGTCTAAGCGACCGTTGTTTGGTAACCAACGAATTGTTTGGCGCCGGGGCGCGGGCTAGCGCAGGGATCCGATGATGTTTTATCTTTCCAAAATCGCTTGGGGCCTATTTCAGCCCTCTTCGCTGATTCTTATCCTCCTCGCCGCGGGGGCCGGTTTTGCACTTCTCGGGAACTCCAAGCGTGCCAATCGCCTTTTTCTAGGCGGCGCTCTGCTCTACGCCATTTGCGGGTTCTCCCCTTTGTCTATTTGGCTGCTCGCCCCCTTGGAGATCCGTGCCAGCTCCACGGCCGCAAAAGTCCTCGATGACGCGGCGGGTATTATAGTGCTCGGCGGAGCGATGGATGGCCAGTCACCGCTGGACGCTGGCACGCCGCATTTGAACGAGGCAGCTGACCGGATGACCGAGGCTGTGCGCCTGGCGAACCTTTATCCCTCCTTGCCCGTGATTTTTTCCGGCGGAAGTGCGAATATGTTCGCAGCGAAAAATACGGAAACGGAATCCGAACTTGCCCGCAGGTTCTTCCTCGGCTTCAACATCGTCCCGCCCCGCCTAAAGCTTGAGGACCGTTCACGCAATACGCGCGAGAACGCGGCGATGACGGCGAAGCTTCTGAAACCGGAGCCAGGGCAGAAATGGATCCTCATCACTTCTGCTTTCCACATGCCCAGAGCGAAGGCTCTTTTCGAAGCGCAGGGCTTTCAAATCCTGGCTTGGCCGGCGGATTATAAAACGTCCGGGTTCGAAGGCTGGTTACATTTTTTTCCAAGAGGGTCCGATGCCCTCAAGCGAACGGATTTGGCTGCCAAGGAATGGGTTGGGCTTACCGTGGCTTGGCTCCTGGGAGATATCTCGCGGCATTAATTAGGATTTCCCATTAGTGCGGCCTGTTCGGAGCCGGATTGCGCCACAATCGTCGATTACCGGAAACGCCTAAGCAGCTGTGTCGCTGCAGATTCTGCACATTATAGCATAACTTCCCTCTAGCTCAGGCCCAGCCCGATGATCGCCCACGACCCAGGCTTGGTAATTCTCTCCGTCACAATTGCGATTCTTGGCGCTTTCACTGCAAGCGTGATGACATCTGGCATCGGCGCACTTTCCTTAAGCGAGGGGCGGATGCGTATCGTCATGGCCGCCGTGACGCTCGGGAGCTCGATCTGGGCTACCCACTTCGTTGGGTTGCTTGCGATCGAGGCACCGGTCAATTTTGCGTACGATCCGCTGCTGTTGGCACTTTCCGCGGTTTCCGCTTTCGCCGGCACTGCCGTTGCGCTGTTTTTGCTTTGGCCGAAACGCAATAATTCTCCGGCGCGGCTGGCAGCCGCGGTTATCGCCTTGGGGCTAGCAATCGCTATAACCAACTATCTGGGAATATTCGCAATCGCAGGACGCGGCTTGGAGCTTTCGTGGTTTCTTACCGCGATCTGCTTCGTATTTTCACTGCAAACGGCGTTTATCGTCCTTTGGTTTCTATTCCGCAGGAGTGGAGTCGCGCTAATCTTGATCGGATCCATCGCGCTTGGCCTCTCGCTTACGGCCGCGCATTATCTTGCGATTCAGTCCACGAATGGACTGGAGGAGACGTTGCTTACCTTGCCGAGGAATACCAGCGGAATCTCCGGACGTTATCTCGCATGGGCCGCGACCATAATGACCTATTTGATTTGTAGTATATGCTTAAGTATTTTTGTCATAACGCAATTTCGCGAGGAAAATGAATAGAACATCGTACGCTTCATCGGACGCACGTCACAGCGAAGGACCTTCGCCTCCGTGACGATCCAGAGCCGCGTCACTGACTTGAGCCCTCGCTTCGTTCGCAATGACGGCGAATCCGCATTAGAGTGGCATGATCGAGAGCCGGCGTGATCGGACGGAAAACAGCCGTGTGCCCCCAGGTCACTCTTCCGCCGCGCCGGATGTAACGCCGCCGATAAGGTTACCGCTCAAGAGCCACTCCGCTGAGAGTTGGCTCGCGGGCGCGGGCTTGAGCGCCGCGGGCAGCGAAGCCAGCCAATCCCGCTGCGCCTTGAGAAGCCGCACAGATTCTTCCCGGCTTACTTCTTTAAGGCGCACGCTCATGCCAGGAGCGAGCCGGCCCGCGGCGGCGATATCGGCACCGATCACGGTCGCGATGCTTGGATAGCCGCCCGTCGTTTGCCGGTCGCATAAGAGCAGGATCGGCATGCCACTGGCGGGAACCTGCAGGCCGCCTGCCGTTGTGGCTTGCGTTGGCAGTTCGCCGTCAATCGCCCGGACGAGCGGCGGCCCTTGCAGCCTCAGTCCCATCCTGTCGGATGCAGGCCCGGCCGTGTAGGCGGAGGCGAATAAGGTATCGAACGCTTCTGAGGTGAACCATCCGGTGTTCGGTCCACGCATCGCGCGCAGAACGCCCGGCGCACGGATTTCCAGATCGAGGCAGACCGGCTCGCGTGCAGACGAAGCAAGGCGCAAGGGCAAGCGATCGCCAGCGCAAAGCACACGGCCGTGGTAGCCGCCGAGCGCTGCGCGCCGGTAAGTGGAAAAGCTGCCGAGTGCGGGTGCGACATCGAAACCGCCTTCGGCGGCGAGATAGGAGACTGCCCCGTCCTTTGGCGGCGAGATTTGGACGATATCGCCGCGCTGCGCGATAAAGCAGCGGAAAGCCGGCACGTGGAGGGCCGCCTTCCCGTTATGCAGCGTCAGGCCCTTCGCCGTTCCCGCCAGCGCAAGGGTTGCGCTTTCCGCACCCACTTCGAAGGTGAGGCCGGCCCCTAAAATTTCGATTGCGGCTGTGCAAGGCGGGTTGCCGGCGAGAATATTGGCAACCTTCAAAGCGATTGCGTCGAGCGCACCGGAAACCGGCACGCCGAAACGTTGATAGCCGGGCCGGCCGCAATCCTGGAGAGTGGCGGACAATCCTGGCTCAATAACGTGTAAGGCAGCGCTCATAGCGCCTCCTCAAGCTCAGGCTGCCAGCCGTTTGGGGCATCGCGCCGCAGCGCTTCGGCTTCCTCCTCGCTTACGGGCTTAAAGCGCACGCGGTCGCCCGGTTTCAGCAGCGGCTCATCCTGCTGTGCCATGTTCCACAGAACGGCGGGGGTCGATCCGATCAAGTGCCAGCCGCCCGGGCTTTCGAGCGGATAAACGGCGGTCATGTCCGCCGCTATCGCAACAGATCCCGCCGGCACACGGGCCCGAGGCGTGGCGCGGCGGGGAAGCCGCAAGCTTTCCGGCAAATCGCCGAGATAGGCAAAGCCGGGCAAAAAGCCCAGCATATAGACATGATAGAGCTGGCTCGCATGAAGCCCGGCGGCCTCATACTCGCCAATACCTGCGTGCAGAGCCACGTCTTTAAGATCGGGCCCGCCCGCTCCGCCATAGACGGCTGGAATAACCCACGTCCGGCTGCTTTCCGCTATCTCCTCCTCAGTTTTAAACAGAGCTTCGATTTCCGCCGCAAGCCGTTCCCTTGGAAGTTGCAATGGATCGTAGAATACCGTCAAGGACGACAGCGCGGGAACGCTTTCTCCCAATCCGCCGAGTTGCTTCATTGTAAGACGCCTGCACGCATTCAAGATCGCAAGGCTGAGCGCTCTGCTGTAATCTGGACCGAAATCCACAAGCAAGGCACTTTCTGCACAGTCTATACACGTGAAAGAGAGTCGCATTGCGTGCGGGCGTCCTAGAATATACAGGTTCGGATAAGGCTAAGCTTGGAAGTTTACGAGCACAGCCTGGGAGTAGAATTCATTGGAAGAATGCATCGTTTCCGCTTGGCCGCAAAGGCGATATGAGTGCGTTCAGCCCATGCCATTTTCGCATATCCGGCATGCTCAACACGCTTGCGCGCTTTGAAGACGATAATCCCGCTTTAGAGGCAAACGAAAAGCTTAAATGTTTTAGTTGGTATATTATGCGGTATGAAGTGCACGCCTATTCCTCTACGAGTTGAGGCGAGGGAAGCAAGCTACAACTATTAGAAGGCCATCGATTTCGGCCAGCAGCGCTGCAATGCGTTCAACAGAGAACGCTTTTGCCGCAGGTGAATAGCGCCGGCACCCTTTATGAATTTAAGCGGCCGCTATACGCTGGCTTTTTTTAACAAAAAGCAGAGTTTTCAAATGAACAAGAGAGACCATGTCTTTTGGGAAACACCTCACGGGTGGAACTAAAGTAAGCCAGCGATTTTTGCACAGAATTCTTGAGAAGCCGCGCAATTGTGATATATGACATGTATTCCCCCTCAGGCTCCGAAAGGCGAACGATTGTGAAACAAGCAAATAAGGTCAAGGATCTCGCTGGAAAGCGCAAGAGTGATGCGCGCTGGCTTGACAAAACGGAGATCCAGGGCAATTCCTACAAAACTTTGGACAGTTCAGCTCAAGGCCGATCTAGGAGCCCGCAAATGTTAGAGGAAAAATTCGAAAATAACGAGCTTGTTGAGTTTACGACTCACATTGTCTCAGCCTATGTTGCCAATAACGCTGTAGTAGCGGGCGACCTTCCGAGCTTGATCGGCGACGTGCATGCTGCGCTAACCCGCGCCTCGTCGAACATGATCCAACCTCCGAAGGAAGAGCTTAAGCCGGCTGTGGCGGTGAAGAAGTCGCTGACACCCGACTACATCATCTGCCTCGAAGATGGCAAGAAGTTTAAGTCGCTGAAACGGCATCTGCGCACCCATTACAACATGTCGCCCGAGGAATATCGCGAGAAGTGGGGGCTTGAGCCGAATTATCCGATGGTTGCCCCCAAATACGCAGAAGCCCGCTCCAATCTCGCAAAAAAGATGGGCCTTGGGCAGCGCAAGGGCCGGTAGCCTTTCCTTTTCTGACTAAATAGATCGCTGGCCGCCTTGGCATTGCCGGGCGGTCAGTCTTTTGTCTGCATAAGTTTTTATGCTCGCGCCTTCGCGAATTCCTTGCGTTCGCTTGGGCAAATCACCGATAGTTCCAATGTCGTATGCCGGAGGCGGACCGGCGCGCGAACATTGGAGGGGGCAATGCCATCGGAACTCGCTTTCCGCGCACAGCTTATATTGCGCGAGCAGCGGGATTTGTATGGCTACTGGCAATCGTGCGCACAGTCGAGGCCAATCCCATCGCGCTACGATATCGATCCTATCGATATCCCTCAACTTCTCCCAGGATTGAGCTTGCTCGATGCGGGAGAGGATTTGGAGGCGCTTCGATACCGCCTGGCAGGAACCCGGGTCCGGGAAATCTATGGGACAGAAATCACTGGGCGCACCGTGTTCGACAGCGGATTGCAGCACAAGCGGGATTATTGGGCGTCGGTTTACCGGAAGGTCGTCGAGGAAAAAACCCCGATGCAGGGCGCCGTTCGCGG
The DNA here is from genome assembly GCA_052148445.1 of Rhodomicrobium sp. GTDB lineage: Bacteria > Pseudomonadota > Alphaproteobacteria > Rhizobiales > Rhodomicrobiaceae > Rhodomicrobium. The sequence continues at coordinate 6,296 of JBKQIH010000069.1, read as the reverse complement.
TCCGGTTACAGGCCGGGAGCACCTTCTTCTCATTTGGATGCGGCTGCCGCTGAGCGGCCTTACCGGCGCGGTGGAACGCGTGCTCGGCTACGATGCCGCGCTTCCGGCGAACTTCCAATATTCTCAGGCCGCAGCAGACGCGGAGTACAATGCCATGGATCCAGCCTTCGAAGCTGCTAAGCGCCACGCTCTCAGGTAGCGCATCCACGCTCCCCGCTGGGAAGCGTGGAGAAGGGTCCGGCGCGGGGTTACCGTGACCCTTCTCCGGAGGTTATAATGCTTCGCCTCCGTTCGTCAGAATCACTCGCTGGTGTGACATATGTGTGGCAAACGGAAATTCGTTCCTCTCCACAAAAAATATTTTTGTTAAGAACCGGCGATCAGAACCAGCAGATTCTTGGGTCCGTGCGCGCCCATAACGATGGTCTGCTCGATATCGGCGGTCCGGGATGGGCCGCTAATTAGATTGACCGTGCGCGGCATATTGCCGCTTCCGTAGAGGGTGCGAAGCTTGGACCAGCCTTCCTCGTAAGAGCCGGCGATATCGCTCGCCAAAATCGCGATCACGTGGGTTTCGGGCAAAAAGTTAATCGTCGAAGGGTTATCGGCGCCGGAAACCAGGAATAACGTGCCTGTCTCGGCCGCCCCGGCGATTGCGTGGCTTAGTCCAACGGCGTCGGCGCCCGCGGCCGGGCCGGATAGAAGCTCCAGCAAACCCGGTTCGGCGCGCAAGCCGTCGAAAATCGGGTCCGCGCCGAGCCGGACGCGCGAGGGCAGATTGTTCTCGCGGAGCGCGGCGGCGATCGCCTCGGGTAGCCCCTTCAGTGCGCGGACGCGTGCGACCTTGGCGCCGCTTTTCTCCAGCATGGTTTGAAACAGCTTGATCAGCTCGCCCCGCGGCTTTTGCGCGCGCTCCGGGATGAGGTTGGCTTGAGGATGCCGCATCCGCGACTGCACGAGGCCGCGCCGGCCCGGCTCGTCGCCGCGCATGCCGAGCTTTTCGCGCACCCGGCTTAGCACGGCATCTCTTGCGGTAGCGTCAGACATGGCGCGCCTTCTCCCTCTCGCGTTCCTGCCAAAGCGCTTGAAAACTTCGCGGCGCGGGCGCCGGCAAATCGCGATATTTCGTCCAGGCGCCGGCCAGCGGCAGCCACGAGAAGCGGCGTTTGCGCCCGGCCAGGAGCGAAAGTATCCGCACACCGGGGCTCATAGCGAGGCGGTAAAGCCGGGGCCGTTTTGCAAAGAAGGCCCAACCGCGCAAGGCAAGCTTCGGGATCGAGGCAGGCGATTTGGCGAGAAAATCGCGCTCGCGCCAATGCCGCATCATCTTCGGCAAGGGAATGTTCATAGGGCATACCGACTGGCAGCGCCCGCAAAAGCTCGACGCGTTCGGTAAATGCGCGCCCTCTGCAATGCCGATCAGCTGCGGCGTGAGCACGGCGCCCATCGGGCCGGGATAAACCCAGCCATAGGCATGGCCGCCGACCGCCGCATAAACCGGGCAATGGTTCATGCAAGCGCCGCAGCGGATGCAGCGCAGCATGTCCTGGAACTCGGTGCCGAGCATCTCCGAGCGTCCGTTGTCGAGCAGCACGACATGATAGGCTTCCGGCCCGTCGGGGTCACCCTCGCGGCGGGGCCCGGTAGAAAACGTCGTGTAGGTTGTGATCTCCTGGCCCGTTGCGGACCGCGCGAGCAGACGGATGATCGTGGACGCATCTTCCAGCGTCGGCACGACCTTCTCGATGCTGGCAATTACGATATGCGTGCGCGGCAAAAGCTGGGTGAGATCGCCATTGCCCTCGTTGGTGACGATCACGGAGCTTCCGGTCTCGGCGATCAGGAAATTCGCGCCCGTAATACCCACATCGGCGGCGATGAACCTTTGCCGCAGCATGGTGCGCGCCTCGCCCACCAGCTCGGGGATTTGCGTGAGATCGCGCTCCGGCGGCAGGCTTTTATGGGCCTCGCGGAAATCCGCCTCGATCTGGTCGCGGTTCAAATGCACGGCCGGGGCAATGATGTGGCTCGGCGTCTCGTGCCGGAGCTGGATGATATATTCGCCAAGATCGGTCTCGACCGGCTCGATGCCGGCCGCCTCCATCGCGGCGTTCAGCCCGATCTCCTCCGACACCATCGACTTGCCCTTGGTGACGGTTTTCGCGCCCGCCTCCCGGCAAAGCCCTATAATAATCTCGCGCGCCTCCGCCGCATCGCGCGCCCAATGCACGTGGCCGCCCGTTTCGAGCACGCGGCGCTCATATTCTTCGAGATAAATATCGAGATGGGCGAGGGTGTGCTTTTTGATCTCGACAGCCACGTCGCGCAGCGCGTCGAACTCGGGCAGCGCGGCCCGCGCCGCCGCGCGCTTTACGATAAAGCCCGTCTTCACGTTGCCAAGCGCGCGCTGAAGCTGCGGATCGTGCAGCGCGCGCGCCGCGTTTTCCTTAAAGTTGAGCGAGGTGGGCTGCATGGGTGTCACGCGTGCTGTTGGAATGGCCAGTAAGCCGGAAATGCGCGGCGGATACAAGGACGAAGGGGCGCGCGCCGGCCGCCGCTTTGGTTTAATGGGCCGTGACCTCCGCCCCGCTTTCTCAAATAAGCCTTGCCAAGTGTGACGCCGCGCGCGATCCACGCCGTGCATGGGAGGCAGCGAAGTGACCAAACCGAAGCTTTTGATGACGCGGCGGCTGAGCCCAGCCGTCATTGAGCGCGCGGCGCGCGATTACGATCTCGATCTAAACGACGCCGATCTGGTGATGAGCGGAGATGAGCTTTTGGCCCGCGCCCAAGACAAGGACGCGCTGCTCGTTACCCTTACGGAGAAGCTTAACGCCGAAATCGTTGCCAAGCTTCCGGCCAGCGTGCGTATCGTCGCCACCTATTCGGTAGGCTTCGACCATATCGACCTGGCGGCAGCGAAGGCGCGCGGCATCCGCGTTTCTAATACGCCGGACGCCGTCACCGTCGCGACCGCAGAAATCGCCATGCTCTTGATCCTCGGCGCCGCCCGGCGCGCGCCCGAAGGCGAACGGCTGCTCAGAGAGAAAAAGTGGGGCGGCTGGCAGCCCATGCAGCTCATCGGGCGCCGGCTCGACGGCAAACGTCTCGGCATTTACGGCATGGGCAAGATCGGCCAGGCGCTGGCAAAGCGCGCCCGCGCCTTCGACATGGAGATCCATTATCATAACCGGCGGCGGCTAAGCCCTGCGGAAGAGCAAGGGGCCGTCTTCCACGCGACGCTCGATAGCCTGCTTGGCGTCGCTGAGTTTTTCTCGATCAATGCGCCTTCGACGCCGGAAACGCGCGGCTCCATGAACGCGAGCGTATTCTCAAAGCTGCCGCGCGGCGCTATCGTGGTGAATACGGCGCGCGGCGATCTCGTCAACGACGGCGATCTGATCGCGGCGCTGAAATCGGGCCAGCTGGGGTATGCCGGACTCGATGTGTTTGGGGGTGAACCCAACATTCACCCCGGCTATTACGAGCTCGACAATGCGTTCCTCCTGCCGCATATGGGCACCTCGGTCATCGAGGCCCGCGACGAGATGGGATTTGCGGCGCTCGACAATATCGATGCCGTGCTCGCCGGGCGCGAGGGGCCTTCGCTGCTGGTTTGATTGAAAGCCGCCGGCGATGTGTTAAAGTGCTACTGAGTAACACCAGGGAATATTTTATGGCGTCATCGCCCACAACCAGCCTCAAGCTTGATGAGGTCCTTAAGGAAAGGCTGCAACGTCTGGCAAACTCGCGCCGCCGCTCCGCGCATTGGCTTATGCGCGAGGCGATCAAGCAATATGCCGGCGCGAAGAGGCGCGCGAGCGCCTGAAGGAAGACGCGCTGGGTGCCTGGGCGGATTTCGAGCGCACCGGCCTGCATGTTGCCGCGGAGGAGGCCGATGCGTGGCTTGAGCGCCTCGAAGCAGGCGAGGACGCGCAGCCACCGATTCCGCACGAGTAATCTGTGGCTCAATTGATTTGGACGCCGCCTGCCTAGCAACACATGGCGCGGCTTCACGCTTTGCTTCTACCGAAAAACCGCGACGCGGCGAGGCGAGCGGTCCGAGCCATCCGTCAAGGCGCGCAAACGCTCGGCATGTATCCAGCGATTGGGCGGCCAATTGAAGACATGCCGCAGGAGTTTCGCGATTGGTTCATTCCGTTCGGGCAAGGCGGCTATGTGGTGCGCTATCGATTCGATGACGATCTCGTCGCAATCTTGGCCGTGCGCCACGGTAAGGAGGCGGGATATTAATGCCCATCGCCTAAGAGCGGAGAGAGCCCCTGAATCGCAGCGCATCCCCGCTTCGAGGCGATAAATTTGCTTGTGTCCCGCCGCAAATTGCGGAAGCTGCGGCATCGTCTCCGATCCGGGCCAGAGCACCATGCCAGACCTCCTTCTCGAACTTTTCTCCGAAGAAATTCCAGCGCGGATGCAAGCGCGCGCAGGCGAAGATCTCGCGCGCATGATGACCGAAGCCCTGGCCCAGGCGGGCCTCCCCATCGGAGCGGCGCGCTCCTGCGCAGGGCCGCGGCGCATCGCTTTCATCGCAGAGGGCCTGCCTGCCGAATCGGCGTCCACGGTCGAGGAGCGCAAAGGTCCGCGCGTGGGGGCACCGGAGAAGGCGGTCGAAGGCTTTTTGCGCAGCGCCGGGCTGAAGAGCCTTAGCGAATGCCAGATCGTAAACGATCCGAAGGGCGGCTATTATCTCGCGCGAACCAAAAAGCCCGGGCGGCCGGCGCAGTCCATCGTCGCCGAAGCCGTGCCCGAGATCGTCCGCAAATTCCCATGGCCGAAGTCCATGCGCTGGGGAACCGGCCGCGTCCGCTGGGTCAGGCCGCTTCATTCCATCCTGTGCCTTTTCGGCGACAAGCCCGTCGAATTCGAGGTGGACGGGATCGAGAGCGGGGGCTTCACTTATGGACACCGGTTTTTGAGTGGCGAAAAAGTCACGCAGCCCAAAATCGTTAAAATTTCGAGAAACTCAGACTATTCAGAAGCACTGTTACACGCTAAGGTTGTGAGCACAGGAGAAGACCGGGCGAAAGCAATCCTTGATGGCGCGCATCATGCCGCCGCGGAAGCTGGGCTCGCTCTTGTAGAAGACCACGGGCTACTTGCTGAGAATGCGGGGCTCGTCGAGTGGCCCGTGGTACTTTCCGGCAAATTCGATGAAAGCTTCCTCGATGTGCCGGAGGAAATCCTGATGACCGCCATGAGGGCGCATCAGAAGTGCTTCTCCTTGCGGCACAAAAAATCCGGAAAATTAGCCAACCGGTTCATCCTTGTCTCCAATTTAGCGGCCGAAGACGGCGGCAAGGCGATTGTCGCAGGCAATGAACGCGTGATTCGCGCGCGCCTGTCGGATGCGAAGTTCTTCTGGGAGCACGATCGCGGACGGCCGCTACCGGATTTGACGGCCGCGCTTGCGCATGTCACGTTCCATGAAAAACTCGGAACGCAACTTGAGCGTGTGGCAAGGGTCGAGCGGCTGGCGCGCGAGCTTGCGCCGTTTGTGAATGCGGACACCGATGAGGCGGCGCGCGCGGCGCATCTCGCCAAGGCCGATCTCCTATCGGAGACGGTCGGCGAATTCCCGGAGCTGCAAGGCATCATCGGCCGTTATATCGCGCTTGCGCAAGGCGAAAAGCCCGCCATCGCGGACGCCATCGCCGAGCATTACAAGCCGCAAGGTCCTTCCGACGCGGTGCCCTCGAATCCGGTTTCCATCGCAGTGGCGCTTGCCGACAAGCTCGACATGCTGGTGGGCTTTTGGGCCATCGACGAGAAGCCGACGGGCTCGAAAGACCCGTTCGCGCTGCGCCGCGCCGCGCTCGGCGTGGTTCGAATTCTGTTAAGTAGTCAGATCAGAGTTTCGCTTGAAGAGGTCCTTTCGCCCGTACATGATCGGTTCCCGGTCCCAGCCATAGAGAGGAGACCGTTCGGGCGAACCGATGAACAAAGACAACAAGTACACGACCGCATAGATCGCATAATAGATCAAAAGAAAATTGACGATATAAGAAGTTTGATTGAGTTCTTTGCGGATCGGCTGAAGGTATATCTGCGCGACCAGGGCGCGCGGCACGATCTGATCGACGCAGTCTTCGCACTGCCGGGCCAGGACGATCTCCTCATGATCGTCCGGCGCGTCGAGGCGCTGGGCCGGTTCCTCGAAACGGAGGACGGCGCGAGCCTGCTCGCCCTGGTGCGGCGCGCGCTCAATATCCTCAAAATCGAGGAGAAAAAGGACGCACGCAGCTTCGACGGCAATCCCGCCGCCAAGCTCTTGAAGG
>JBKQIH010000068.1:0-35542 GCA_052148445.1 Rhodomicrobium sp. | reverse complement strand
GTTGCGGTCGTGGCGGAACGGTAGACGCGCTAGCTTGAGGTGCTAGTGGGGCAACCCGTGGAAGTTCGAGTCTTCTCGACCGCACCATTCCTTCAAAGCGGGAAAGCGAAAGATTGGGCTGCGATGCAGCCCAATGACGTTTATTCGGCATCCTTCTCGCAATTAATCATCCAAGGGATGCCAAACCGGTCGGCAACCATGCCGAAGCGGGCGGCCCAGAAGGTTTTCTCCAAGGGCATACGGATGTGCCCGCCCTCCGCGAGAGCAGCGAACACGCGCTCGGCTTCGGCCACTTTGTTTATGCTGATCGAAACCGAGAAGCCTTGCGGCTTGTGATAATGCTGCGGCGATGCGTCGGAGCCCATCAACACTTGTCCGGCCACTTCGAGAGATGCATGCATGATTTTGTTGCGCCAGTCCGGCGGGACGTGGTTCGCCGCGGGTGTACCTTCATGCGGGAACATGGCCTTGATCTTGCCGCCAAAGGTCTTCTCGTAAAACTTGAAAGCTTCCTCGCAGCGTCCATCGAAAAAAAGGTAAGGATTAAGTTGCATGGTTCGCTCTCCTTTGCGCTGGTCCCGTAATCTTTCCTATACCGCGCTGCAAGCGTTTGTTCCTCGCTCCGGCCGGCGCAAATCGGAGGATACCTTGGTATGAATGAAGACGATATTCTTGAATTAGTGCGTGCCGATCCATGGATGATGCGGGTGCTGCGCGCGGCGGCCGCACTCGATTTGCCGGACTGGATGATCGGAGCGGGGTTCCTGCGCAACAAAGTTTGGGACCATCTCCATGGATTCTCGAACCCGCAAGTGCCAACTGCGGATATGGATCTCATTTATTTCGATCCTTCGGATGTCCGGGAGGAGAGGGAAAAAGAGTACAACCGACGGTTGCGTGCGCTATGCGATGTGAATTGGTCGGCAAAGAACCAAGCGCGCATGCATGGGGCGACCGGGGATTTGCCTTACACGTCAGCTGCGGATGGCCTTGCTCACTGGGTAGAAACCGCGACCTGCGTTGCGGTAACGTTACGGGGAGGCAGGCTTAGACTGATCGCGCCTTATGGGATTGACGATTTGGTCAAGCTTGTCATCCGGCCCAGTCCGTGTTTCAGGAGAGACATCCAGGCTCTCAAAAAGCGCGCCGCGAGCAAACAATGGCTCGAAAAATGGCCAAAACTGCAAATGATATTGGATTAGAAGGCGACGTACGAGGCTCTAGGCTGGAGTAGTGCGAAGCTTGGAGCGGAAGGCCGGAGAATCGCCGCCGGCGGGTTGATAGTTCAGGCTAAACTCGCGCAGCGCCTTAGTGAAAGCCTCCGCGTCCGCCGTCTTCTTCACCTCGAAGCCGTCGAAACCCGCCCGGGCCATAAACAGGAATTGATCGCGCAGCACATCGCCGGTGGCGCGGATCTCGCCCTTGAAGCCATAGAGCTCCCGCAGCCGGCGCGCCTGCGTGTATGCGCGGCCGTCGCGGAACACCGGAAACTCTAGCGCGATCAAAGCGAGCCGCGGCAGATGGGGCGCAAGCTCGCCCTCGGGCCTATCGTTCGGCCAAGCGACGCCCAAGGGCGCGCTGCGGCCTGCGATTTCGGCAGGTGCGGCGGCGAAAAGCCAATCGGGAGAGACAATGGCGGGCACATCTGGCGGCACGGGCTCATCGCCTTCGGCGTAAACCCATGGGTCGGCGGCTACCGCGCCGTGCTTAATGTATCGCATGCAGCGTCTCCTTGAACGGCGCCAGCCCGAGGCGTTTCACGGTGTCGATGAAGAGCTCGTTGGAGCTCAGACGCAGATCGAGATAGCGGCCGGCAATGCGCTCGACGGTATCGGCCACATCTTCGTAGGGGATGGCCGGCCCGATGAGCTGGCCCATTGTAGCATCCTCATCGGCCTTGCCCCCGAGCGTGATCTGGTAGAACTCGCGCCCGTTCTTTTCGACGCCGAGGATGCCGATATGGCCGATATGATGATGGCCGCAGGCGTTGATGCAGCCCGAGATGTTGATGTGCAGCCTTCCGATAGCCTGCGCCCTCCCGTTCGAGCCGAAGCGCTGGGCAATCTCCATGGCGACGGGAATCGAGCGCGCATTGGCCAAGCTGCAGTAATCGAGGCCGGGGCAGGAGACGATATCGGTGATAAGCCCTGCGTTGGGCGTCGCCACCCCGATGTTCTCAAGCTTCTTCCAAAGGGCTGGAAGATCTTGCTGGCATACATGCGGCAGAACGAGGTTTTGCTCGTGGCCAACGCGGATCTCGCCGTGGCTGTACCGCTCCGCGATGTCCGCGATGGCCTCCATCTGACCGGAGGTCGCATCGCCTGGCGGCTTGCCGATGGGCTTCAGCGAAAGCGTGACAATCGCATAGCCGGGCATTTTGTGCTTTGCGGTGGAATTGGCGTGCCAGAGTGCGAAGCGCGCATTGGCTTTCAGCGCCGTTTTCAGGACTGCCGGTTCGTCCTCCAAAATCTCATAATCTGGATAGACGAAACGCGAGCGGATATCGGCCACGAAAGCAGGATCGAGCTTTAGATAGCCGTCCTTGATCCGCGCCCATTCCTCCTCAACCTCCGCGGCAAAGCGCTCCACGCCGAGTTCGTGTACGAGGATTTTGATCCGCGCTTTGTAAATGTTATCGCGGCGGCCGTACGAATTGTAGACGCGCAAGACCGCCTCGAGGTAGCTCAAGAGGCCCTCTTTGGGCAGGAACTCGCGGATTACCTTGGCTATGAACGGCGTGCGCCCCAGCCCGCCGCCAACGGAAACCTCGAAGCCATTTTCGTCGCCCGCATTCGCGATCATGCGCAACCCGACATCATGGATTTTCACGGCGGCGCGGTCGTGCGGCGCGGCGGTGATCGCGATCTTGAATTTGCGCGGCAGGAACGAAAATTCCGGGTGCAAGGCCGACCATTGGCGCAAGATTTCCGCCCAAAGCCGCGGGTCCTCGATTTCATCGGGCGCAGCGCCGGCCCATTGATCGGTGGTGATATTGCGGATGCAATTGCCGGAGGTTTGAATGGCGTGGATGCCGGCGCCCGACAGATCTTCGAGCACTTGCGGCATGTCGGAGAGCTTGATCCAGTTGAGCTGCAGATTTTGCCGCGTGGTGAAATGGCCGTAGCCGCGGTCGTAGACGCGGGCGATGTGCGCAAGCCTGCGGAGCTGATAGGACGAGAGCGTGCCGTAAGGGATCGCGATCCGCAGCATATACGCATGCAGTTGCAGATAAACGCCGTTCATGAGCCGCAGCGGCTTGAACTCGTCCTCGGTTAGCTCGCCCGAGAGACGCCGCGCGACTTGATCGCGAAACTGCGCGGCCCGTTCCGCAATGAAGGTGCGGTCGAATTCGTCGTAGACATACATTGCCGGACGTTTCCAATAAAAATGATGGGAAGCGCTAAGCCGCCACTCTGTGAGGCATATCGGAGGGCAGGGCGAAGGTGGGACCGCTTATGCGGATGAACTCGCGCAAATTGCCGGGCCGGGCGGCGGTCTCGCTTGCGTCGATCGGGGCGGCATAGGCGCCGACCGCTTCGAGGCCCTCGGCTTGCGCGGCCTTCAGCGCGTTCTGCGCCTCGCCGGCACTCCAGAAGACTTGCGCAGAGCCAAGCGCCTCCGTCCATCGACCGGACTTGGTACGATGCACGACCGCGCCGTCTGAAAGCCGGTTGGCCGTGATAACCACCGGTCCGCTAATGCGAAGTTTCTGCTGAAGTGGCGATACCATGACCTATTTCCCCATTCCGCGCCGCTGAGAATGGCGCCGCGTTGAAAGAGAAAATGGCCGATTTGAGAAAATTCTCAAGGCAAAAGCGCCTTATTACAAAAAATAAGTGCGATAACGCTCCATAATCAGGAGCAATAGCGAATTTTATTGCTGCGGAGCATAGTGGCGAGAAATTGCTCCCGCATTTTCTCCAATGCATGAAAAATCGCTGCACGCTTGCTTGCGCGACCCGAACCAAGCGCCAGAAACAACAAAGGCCGCCACGGGGACGGCCTTCACGAGGTTGAGTATATGTTATCTGCGCGGCTAGCTCGCGGGCTCCTCCGCCGAAGGCTGCGGCTGCTCGGCCGAGGCCGGCGCTTCCTTACCTGTTTTTTGGTCGATGCCTTTCATCGCAAGCCGGACCTTGCCGCGCTCGTCGAAGCCCATGACCTTCACATAGACCTCGCTGCCCTCCTTCAGGATCTCGGAGGCGTGTTTCAGCCGCCGGTCCGCCATCTGCGAGATGTGCACGAGGCCGTCGCGGGCCCCGAAGAAGTTCACGAAGGCGCCGAATTCGACGATCTTCACGACCTTGCCCTTATAGATTTGGCCAACCTCAGGCTCGGACGCGATCATCTTGATGCGGTGGATGGCGTCTTTGATGGCGTTCAGGTTCGCCGCCGCGATCTTCACCGTGCCGTCGTCGGAGATGTCGATCTTGGCGCCGGTTTCCTCGACTAGCCCGCGGATGACCGAGCCGCCTGAGCCGATCACCTCGCGGATTTTGTCCGTCGGGATGGTGATAGTCTCGATGCGCGGCGCATGCTCGCCCAAATCGGTGCGGGCGTGGCCGAGCGCCTTGCCCATCTCGCCGAGGATGTGCAAGCGGCCATCGCGCGCTTGCTCCAGAGCGGTCTTCATGATCTCGGTGGTGATCCCCGTGATCTTAATGTCCATCTGCAGCGCGGTAACGCCCCGCGATGTGCCGGCGACCTTGAAGTCCATGTCGCCCAAATGATCCTCGTCGCCGATGATATCGGAAAGGACCGCCACGCCGTCAGCCTCCTTGATGAGGCCCATGGCAATACCGGCCACCGGAGCCTTCAAGGGAATGCCCGCATCCATCATCGCCAGCGAGGCGCCGCACACGCTCGCCATGGACGAGGAGCCGTTAGACTCGGTGATCTCTGAGACCACGCGGATCGTATAAGGGAACGCTTCCGCATCGGGCAGCATCGGATGCACCGCGCGCCAGGCGAGCTTGCCATGGCCGATTTCGCGCCGGCCGGGCGAGCCCATGCGGCCCACCTCGCCCACCGAGTAGGGCGGGAAGTTATAATGGAGGAGGAAGGTCTCTTTGTATGTGCCTTCCAGCGAGTCGATCCATTGCTCGTCTTCGCCTGTGCCCAGCGTCGTGACCACCAGCGCCTGCGTCTCACCGCGGGTGAATAGGGCCGAACCGTGGGTACGCGGGATGACGTGAACTTGGCAATCGATAGGGCGGACCGTTACGAGATCGCGGCCGTCGATACGCTTGCCGGTCTTCAGGATATTCGAGCGGACGACATTCTTTTCGATCTCTTTGAAGGCCTCGGAGAGCTTCACCTTGGCAGCTGCACTTGACTCTTCCGTCAAAAGCTCGGCGACAGCCTTCGCCTTCGCGTCGGCAACCTTGGCGTTGCGCTCCTGCTTGCCTGCGATCTGGAACGCTTTCTTCAGGTCCCGCTCGACGAGCTTCTTGACCTTGGCTTCGTACTCGTTCTTGGCGTCGGGAAGGTCCCAAGGTTCTTTCGCGGCCGACTCGGCGAGGTTTATGATTGCCTCGATCACCGGCGCGTAGGCTTTCTGGCCGAACACAACCGCGCCGAGCATAACCTCCTCGGAAAGCTCCTTCGCCTCCGATTCAACCATAAGCACCGCGTCACCTGTGCCGGCCACCACGAGATCGAGCTCTGTGGTTTTCATCTGCTCGGAAGTTGGGTTCAGGATGTACTGGCCATGCGCAAAACCAACTCTCGTTGCGCCTATTGGGCCGAGAAAGGGAAGGCCAGAGAGCGTCAGCGCCGCCGAAGCGGCAACCATCGCGACGACGTCGGGATCGTTCTCCATATCGTGCGAGAGCACGGTGATGACCACCTGCGTCTCATTCTTGAAACCGGGCGCGAAGAGCGGCCGGATCGGCCGGTCGATCAGCCGCGACACGAGCGTTTCGCGCTCACTGGGGCGGCCTTCGCGCTTGAAATAGCCGCCCGGGATCTTGCCCGCGGCGTAAGCCTTTTCCTGGTAGTTGACCGTGAGGGGGAAGAAGTCCTTGGATGGATCGGCATCGCGGTCCGCGACGACGGTGGCCAGCACTGAGGTTTCGCCATATTGCGCGAGCACCGCGGCATCGGCCTGGCGGGCGATGCGCCCTATCTCAAGCGTCAGTGTGCGGCCGCCCCATTCAACTTCTTCCCGATGGATTTCGAACATTTTGTTATTCCAACAGCTTCAGCCGGAAGCCCTTCCTCCGGCACCTTCATTTGCGTCATTTGTGTGCGCAAGCCACCCTTAGCGCAGAATCGCGCAGCCTCCTAGTGGGGAAAATCGAGCGGGCAGGCCTTTTCAGCAGGGAAAGCGGCGGCACTTCACCGCTGCCGCCGGCAAATGCCTTGAGCCGCGCCGCGAGGCCATGCTGCGAACGCGAGCGTGCCGGTTAAGGCGAAAAAGGCGGGACGGGGTGCAAACCGGCTGTTAGCGCTGTCCAGTTCGACGGTATAGATCGGACCGTGACTAAGCGTTACCGAGTGGCACGGCTCAAGCCATAAGTATTGTTGACGTATATTCTGCTCATGAGACCTACTCACTTAAGCTGAACGATTCCCGCACACAACTTTGACTCATATCTGACAATGAGCTAGAGTAACTATCTGGTCTATGTCGGCGGGGGTGTATCTAGGAGTCCTGGCAAATGGCAAACGCTTTTCAGCCGGCCCGCGGTGTTTCGATATCGCCACCGGGAACAACAGAAATACGAAAAGTTGCATTCTCCGCTCCGTTAGCGTGGCTCGCTGCCGGCTGGAGAGACCTCTGGACTGCGCCGCAGATAAGCTTAGCTTACGGCGCGGTATTCTCCGTATTCGCCTATTTAGCTGTATTTCAATTAACCCGCTTAACAGGCCTGCCGCTGCTATTACCGCTTGCCGGCGGGTTCCTTCTCGTGGGTCCGCTCCTGGCGGGCGGGCTTTATGAAATCAGCCGGCGGCACGAGCGCGGCGAGTCCGTTAACTTTCGCGATATCTTTTCTTTGGGACGGGGCGCGAGAGAACAGCTTGCGTTTTTTGGGGCGCTGCTCCTCGTCCTATACTTCTTCTGGATAAGGGTTGCATTCCTTTTGTACATGCTTTTCTTCGGACCTGCCGGTCCTCCGCCGTTTAGCGAGTTCCTATCCGCGCTTTTGTATACTGAGCACGGGCGCGGCCTGCTCGTTACCGGGACAGCGGTTGGGGCTATATTCGCGGCCGCTGTCTATGCGATATCGGTCATCTCGGTTCCGATGATTTTCGACCGCAAAGTGGACGCCGTTACGGCCATGATGTCGAGTTTCGAGGCCGTTCGGCAGAACCTGCCTGCCATGGCTTTATGGGCAGCCCTCATTGCAGCTTTTTCAGTTATCGGGATCGCTGCATTGTTCGTGGGGCTTGCCATTACATTCCCGCTCATCGGTCACGCGACATGGCACGCCTATAAAGCGCTGGCGGGGACACAGTCATAGCCATCCCAATTCCAGCAAGCCCGTCAAGACGGGCTTGCTACCCGGAGCAACGCAAGGCAGCGCGGATTAACTGCCATGCCCGAAGAAGAAGAGCCGCGTGAAAAAGGTATAATGCGACTCGATGTCCATAATTCCAACGAACACCAAGATAAACACCGGGGGCACGAGAATGGCATAGACAAGGGCCAGCCGCTCCCAAGCCATGTGCATGAAAACTGCGACGATCAATCCTGCCTTCAGGATCATGAACGCCAGGATGAGCGACCACCTCAAATATCCTTCAAGATGAAAGTAATCGACAAGGTAGGAGCCGGTGCTGAGAATAAACAGTAAGGCCCATACTACGAGGTAGAGCTTGAGGGGATGCTGCTGTCCCTGGGCATGTGCAACCGTAGCGTTTGCAGTGTCAGTCTGTGCCATGTTTCACCACAGATAGAAAAGTGCGAAGATGAACACCCACACGAGATCGACGAAGTGCCAATATAACCCCAAGATCTCGACGGTCTCGTAGTGACCTTTCCTGCCGGTGAAAAAGCCGCGCTTTCCTTGGTCGAAATCTCCGCGCCACACTTTCCTTGCGACCCAAGTCAAGAAAAGCACGCCGATCGTTACGTGAGTGCCGTGGAATCCCGTGATCATAAAGAACGCGGAGCCGAATTGGGCGGCGCCCCAAGGGTTACTCCAGGGCCGCACGCCTTCCTCGATCAGCTTCGTCCACTCAAAAGCTTGCATTCCAACGAATGAGGCGCCGAGCGCAGCGGTGGTAAGCATCAAGAGTGCGGTCTTCCTCCGGTCCTGGCGATAGCCAAAATTTACCGCGAGAGCCATCGTTCCGCTGCTACTAATGAGGATGAAGGTCATGATGGCAATCAAGAGAAGCGGATAGGAGGACCCGCCAATTTCCAAAGCGAAGACTTTGCTGGGGTTGGGCCAAGGTACTACCGTCGACACCCGCACGGTCATGTAGGACAACAGAAAACAGCTAAAGATGAAGGTGTCGCTGAGGAGGAAAATCCACATCATGGCCTTGCCCCAGGAGGCGCTTTTGAACGCCCGCTGGTCGGAAGCCCAATCGGCCGCGATGCCTTGCAAGCCCGTTGGCCTGCGCTGAGCTGCGAGTGCAGTGTCTGCCACCTCCTGAGCCTGTCCCCGGGCTGCCAGTACCGTGTCTGCCATCCGCTCAACCCTTTCTAGCTGATGAATTGCCCGCATATCCTGCCGAGGTCGTCGGCACCGCCTGTCAGCAAGCCGAACAAGACGAGCCACACGATCAGCAGGTAGTGCCAATAGGTGGCGCACATCTCGACGCTCAGGCGCGCCCGGTCTGCGACACGCTCGCGCCAAACTTTGTCGGCCGTGATACCCAAAGCGACAAGACCGCCCAAAACGTGCAGCCCGTGCAACCCGGTGAGAAGATAGAAGAAGCTATCGGCCGGGTTGATCGACACGGTATCCCCCGCCGACGTCAGCTGAATCCAAGCCTGAAGCTGGCCGGCAACGAACGCGATGCCAAACGCGCCGCCGATCAGCAGCCGGGTTCTTACGGCGTCCATCTTGCCCTGGTGAACCGCAGCTTGCGCGCCTTGCAGGGCGATGCTGCTCAGGATCAACGTACCGGTGTTGAGCCATAAGAGCCTGGGTATTCGCAGCGAGCGCCAATCCGAAAAGCCCATCCGCATGAAGTAGGCGCCGATGAGAAGAGCGAAGAGCGCGCTGACAACGGCGAGGAAGACCAGCAAGCCCACCTTCGCCGCGGGAAGAGGCAATGTTCCGCTCCCACTCCCAATCACGCCTTCGTGCAACCAAGGCTTGGCGGCGAGCTGCTGGTGCAGCAGCCACCAAACTGCGATACCAACCATGACAATGAAGAACGCCACCGTCACCGTCATCCTGGGGCTCCCTAAGCCGGTTGCCCAAGAGGCGGTTGATTTTGCGGTATAAAGTCTTCCTTCGCACCCGGCACGCTGTAGTCGTAGGCCCATCGATAGACCACAGGGAGCTCCTTGCCCCAATTTCCGTGAGCGGGTGGCGTTTCAGGCGTTTGCCACTCCAATGTCGTGGCGTGCCACGGGTTGCTTGGCGCGGGTTCACCCTTGAAGAGACTCCAAACGAGATTGAATAGAAACACCATCTGCGCTGCGCCCACGGTCAGCGCCGCAATGGTGATGAATTCGTTCAATGTCGCAGCCGAGGGCGGGACGAAGGCGGTGTCTCCCAACTCGTAATACCGCCGGGGCACGCCCAGCAGGCCGAGATAGTGCATGGGGAAGTAGATGAGATAGGCCCCAAGGAAGGTGACCCAGAAGTGCAGTTTGCCGAGTCTCGTGTTGAGCAGCCTTCCCGTAACTTTGGGGTACCAATGATAAATGCCGCCAAAAATCACAAGAATAGGCGCAACGCCCATCACCATGTGAAAATGCGCGACGACGAACATGGTCCCCGAGAGCGGGACGTCGACGAGCGCGTTGCCGAGGAAGAGGCCGGTGAGACCCCCGTTCACGAAGGTGACGATGAAGCCTATAGCGAACAGCATCGGGACGGTGAGGTGAATGTCGCCGCGCCACAGGGTCAGCACCCAGTTATAGACCTTGAGGGCGGTCGGCACGGCGATGATCAGCGTGGTCGTGGCGAAGAAAAATCCGAAATACGGATTCATGCCGCTCACATACATGTGGTGCGCCCATACCACGAAACTGAGCGCGCCGATCGCAACGATGGCCCACACCATCATACGGTAGCCGAAGATGTTGCGCCGGGCATGCGTGCTGATGAGGTCCGAAACTATTCCGAAGGCCGGCAGAGCGACGATGTAGACCTCGGGATGGCCGAAGAACCAGAACAAATGCTGGAACAAGATCGGACTGCCGCCCCGGTATTGGAGCTGTTGCCCGAGGTCGATCAGCGAGGGCATGAAAAAGCTGGTTCCAAGCAGCTTATCGAGAAGCATCATCACGCAGGCGACGAACAAAGCGGGGAAGGCCAGCAGCGCAAGGATCGTGGCGATAAAGATGCCCCACACGGTCAAGGGCATCCGCATGAGCGTCATGCCCCTCGCGCGCCCTTGCAAGACGGTTACGACATAGTTCAGTCCGCCCATGGTGAAGCCGATGATGAATATGATCAGCGAGGCGAGCATGAGAATAATGCCCCACTGATTCCCGGGGGTGCCTTCGAGGATGGCCTGGGGCGGGTACAGGGTCCAACCTGCTCCGGTTGGACCTCCGGGCGCAAAAAAGCCCGCCACGAGCACCAGAACGGCCAGCAGATAGACCCAATAGCTCAGCATGTTTACGAACGGGAAAACCATGTCCCGCGCGCCGACCATCAGAGGTATCAGATAGTTTCCGAAACCGCCAAGGAAGAGAGCCGTGAGCAGATAGACGACCATGATCATGCCGTGCATGGTCACGTATTGGTAGTAGTTCTGCGCTTGAATAAATGAAAATGTGCCCGGAAAGCCTAGCTGCAGCCTGATAAGCCAGGATAATACTAGCGCCACAAGCCCGATTGAAAGCGCCGTGACCGAGTATTGGACAGCAATTATCTTGGCGTCCTGGGAGAATACGTATTTTTCTATCCAGCTATGCGGATGATAAAGCTCGACGTCCTCGACTTCAGCCGGCTGGATAACTTCAACTGCGCCATGTGTGACATCGACCATCGGTATGGTCTCCTTGCTTCGTTACGGTGAAACTGCCGGAGCCGGTCCACCGTTGCATTTCCTCTTTACCCGGAGCGGATTTCTTTTTCTCAGAGCGGGGCTTTATTTCCGATTTCCGCCTTTTTGACCGGAGCCGCCAAATCCGCGAAGGTCTTCTGCTGCTGCAGCCACGCCTGATATTTGGTATCGGTGTCCACCACGAGCGTTCCGCGCATCATCGGGTGCCCGACACCGCAATATCCGGCACAGAGAATTTCAAAGGTTCCGGTCTTGGTGGGGGTAAACCAGAAATGAGTTTCCATTCCAGGAACCAGGTCCATCTTCGCCCGGATCTCAGGCACATAGAAATCGTGAACCACATCGATCGAGCGGAGCACAACCCTGACCGGTTTCCCGAGCGGCAGATGAATCTCGGGGTCGGTGATAATCACATCGTCCCGCCCGTTGGGATCGTTTGGACTTACGCCCAAGGGGTTATCGGCAGTGATATACTGCGGATCGGAGATGCCGAGCTTGCCGTCCTTTCCCGGAAGGCGAAAGGTCCATTGCCATTGCTGGCCGACGACCTCGATTTCACTGGCTCCGTCCGGCGCCCTAACGAATTGGCCCCATACATACAGTCCGGGGGCAAGCAACGCCGCAACACCGGCGGCGGTCCCTACCGTAAGCCACAATTCAAGCTTCTTGTTCTCGGGCTCGTAAACTGCCCGCGATCCTTCGCGGTGGCGAAAACGGTAGACGCAATAGGCCAAAAACAAGACAACCGCGGCAAAGACAATGCCGGTAATCCAAAATGTTAGGCTTATGGTATTGTCAATATAAACCCAGTTCGAGGCAATAGGCGTTGACCACCATGGGCTGAGCAGATGGAACAGCACCGAGCTAATTACAATTAGCACAAGTATGAACGCGGTCCTCATCACTGGCCATCCTTACCTTTTGCAGGCGGACTGCAAGCTAATGCTTAGCGTATCCTAATTATAATTATAGGCCCTATTTCCAGTCCTGGAAACTCCTTCCACACATCGCCACTCTACTACCTTACGATAAAGCTGCCAGGTTGAACGCCAAAGCATGGGCAGCACAGCCGGGAGACGACAGCCGTTCGGTATCGCCACGCGGCCAAGGCCCGCCCGCCATTACGGCCGCGTTGCCAGCTCGCCAAGGCAAGCTTGCCGGGAAAGAGCCTGGTTAAGAAGGGTTAGCGGCCCAACACGCCGGCGCTTATGCAAAGCCGTTATAAGCGCTATAGGGAATTTCCCGGCGAAGCTGCGCAAGCCTTTACACCACCACCTTGCGGTAAAGATGCCAGCTCGCGTGCCCCAGCACGGGCAGCACGACCACGAGCCCCACCAGCAGCGGCATCGACCCTACAATCAGTGCCAGCACGATAAATATTGCCCACGCGAGCATCGGCAGCGGGTTTGCGGCGATGGCCTTAAGCGAGGTCACAATCGCGACGGGCGCACTGACATCGCGATCCAAAAGTAGAGGGAACGACACGGCGCTGATAGCGAAACAGACGAGCGCGAAGAGAAGGCCAATCAAGTTGCCGGCAATCATCAGCGTTACGCCCTGGGGCGTCTCGAAGACCTGATGCACAAAGCCGCTCAGCGAAGTTACAGGCTCCGGGCCGAATATCCCTTCGAATATGGCGTCGGCGGCCAGTATCCACCCGAAGAAGATCACCGTGAGTAGCGCGCCGAGTGCAAGGATGGCGCCCCGGGAGCGATGGCGCACCAAGCTCAGGACGCTGTCCCATGAGGGATCCATCCCCTGCTCCCGTCTGCGGCTAACCTCGTAAAATGCAAGGGCCGCAAAGGGGCCCAAAAGCGCGAACCCGGCCGCGAGGGGAAACAGGAGCGGCAGAAGATTGTAGCCGAAGGTGAGGCGAAAAAGGAAAAGGCCGATAATAGGGTAGACGATTGCCAAGACCAAGATGTGGCCTGGCTTGTGCATGAAATCGTCCCAGCCTTTTGCCAGAACGGTTCGCAAATCGGCGAACGTAATTTTGCGGACGGCAGGCAAGACGTCCGGGGCGTAGATATTTGCTACTGCGGGCTTCTGAATCATGACCGGGCTCCGGGCAAAGCTCTCTTGCGCAGTGCCCTAAAGACCTTACGTCGCCCCGTCAGCCGCGACCTTTGTTAACATGTTACAGCTTCTTCGTGCATTTGTCTCGCCTCGTGTCGAGGCCGGCGATTGCTAGCGCGGCGCGGGCGTGAACCGGTATTCCGCTGCATTTGCCATTTCTAATATCGCCGGGCCCTAGCAAAATTCACGGAGCCATGTCACCTTGCAGCGTGGGCGCCATCTCGCTGCGCCCATGCGTTCACCAGGAGCAGAGCATGAGCTCGATCGATTCAACCGTCTCTCTTGATAAAGAAGCAAAGCCGGCCGGCTCAGCGACGCTCACCGTTGGTGACAACCAATATGAGTTTCCCGTGGTTTCGGGCACGGACGGGCCGGATGTTGTTGACATCTCCCGTCTTTACAGCCTGTCCGGCCACTTCACCTACGATCCCGGCTTTACCTCGACCGCGGTCTGCAAGTCCGATATCACCTATGTGGACGGCGAGCGAGGCGTTCTCCTCTATCGCGGCTATCCGATCGAGCAGCTTTGCGAGCATGGCAACTACCTCGAAACGTGCCACCTTTTGCTTTATGGGGATTTGCCGGACAAAGCGCAGTATCTCGACTTTAGGGATCGCGTCCGCTTCCACACAATGACGAACGAGCAGATGAACCGGTTCTTTTCCGGTTTCCGGCGTGACGCGCATCCCATGGCCGTGATGGCTGCAACGGCCGGCGCGCTGTCCGCCTTCTATCACGACTCCCTCGACATCAACGATCCGGTCCAGCGCGACATCGCTTCGCTCCGGATGATCGCCAAGATGCCAACCATCGCGGCTATGGCTTACAAATATTCCGCCGGCCAGCCCTTTATTTATCCCCGGAACGAACTCGATTACGCTTCTAATTTTCTTTACATGATGTTCGCGGTGCCGACGGAGGAGTATAAGGTTAATCCTGTGCTCGCCCGCGCGATGGACAGCATCCTCATGCTGCACGCCGATAACGAGCAAGGTGCCTCGACCTCGACGGTGCGGCTCGCCGGGTCCTCCGGCGCAAATCCGTTCGCCTGCGTTGCGGCCGGCATTGCCTGCCTATGGGGGCCCGCTCATGGCGGTGCAAACGAGGCGGCGCTGAGGATGCTGATGGAGATCGGTACTCCAGACCGCATTCCGCATTATATCGCGCGCGCAAAAGACAAGAACGACCCTTTCCGCCTGCTCGGCTTCGGGCATCGCGTTTACAAGAACTACGATCCCCGCGCCCGTGTGATGCAGAAAATCTGCAAGGAAGTGCTCGAAGTCACGGGCGCCAAGAACGATCCGGTATGGCAGGTCGCACTGGAGCTTGAGCGGATCGCCCTCTCAGATGAATACTTCATCGAGAAAAAGCTTTATCCGAACATCGATTTCTATTCGGGCATTACGTTAAGGGCGCTTGGCTTTCCCACCTCGATGTTCACGGTGCTTTTCGCGTTGGGGCGCACTGCCGGCTGGATCGCGCAGTGGAGAGAGATGATCTCCGATCCGGAGCAAAGGATCGGCCGGCCGCGTCAGCTCTACATCGGCGAGAAGCCGCGCGATTACGTGCCCCTGGAGTTGCGACCATAAGGCGTGTCCTGTCTATTTTGAGCCGGAGACTAACGCGCCGTGTGCCGCAGGGCCGCGGCGGCCTCTGCCGTTTAGGCGAGCGGCAAAAGCTCACCGAGGATGGTGGGGATCAATTCCGACACGGTGGGGTGAATATGCACGGCCCAGCGGAGCGTTGAATAAGGCGCCTTCGCGTACATCATATCGAGGATGCCGTGTATCGCCTCGTCGCCCCCAGTGCCGAGGATAGCGGCGCCGAGGATCTCCCCGGTGTCCGCGTCGACGGCAATCTTCATGAAGCCTTGCGTCTCGCCTTTCTCAACCGCGCGGCCTACGCGCGTCATAGGCCTCATGCCCACGAGCGCGCGCCGGCCCGATTTACGCACCGCCTCCACAGTCATGCCGGCCCTTCCGAGCGGCGGATCGATAAAAAGGGCATACGCGGCGATCCGGTCCGAGACGCGCCGCGAATCGCGATCGAGCAGATTGGCTGCGACGATCTCGAAATCGTTATAGGCCGTATGGGTGAAGGCGCCTCGGCCGTTGCAGTCGCCCAGCGCCCAAACTCCTTCCGCACTCGTCCGCAGCTGATCGTCCACCCGGATATAGCCGCGCCCGTCCATCTCCACTCCCGCTTTATCGAGGCCGAGATCATCGGTGTTCGGTCTGCGCCCCACAGCGAGAAGAACATGGCTGCCCATCTCTTCCGGCTCTCCCGAGACGCAGTCGACGCCAACAGCGATCTCATCGCCATGCGGTGCGAAGTGGATACACTCGGCGTTTAGCCTGACATTAATCCCTTCCGCTTCAAGGATCTCCTTCACGGCATCCGAGACGTCTGCGTCTTCCCGGCCGATGAGACGACCGGCTTTCTCAACGACCGTGACCGCGCTCCCGAACCGGCGGTACATCTGCGCAAATTCGAGGCCCACATAGCTGCCGCCTACAATCACAAGGTGACGGGGAAGCGTATCGAGGTCGAGAATTGTACTGTTGGTAAGCACCTTCACCTTATCGAGGCCTGGCATTTCGGGAATAAAGGCCCGGCCGCCCACATTGATGAAAATCCGCCCGGCGCTTAGAAGCTCGTTTCCAACGCGCACTGTATGCGGGGTTTCAAAACGCGCATGCGCCCGGAAAACGGTGCAACCCTTCATATCGCCGAGCCAGCGTTCGATATTGCTGCGGGAAGTGCCGGAAATTCGATCCTTTCGCGCCTTCACGCGCGCCATGCCGACGCTGACGGGCGCCCCAAGCGTGACGCCGTAATCCCCGGCCCGGCGAGCGGCATGGGCGGCGTGTGCGCTGGCGATCAGGGTTTTGGTTGGAATGCATCCGGTGTTGACGCAGGTGCCGCCGAAGAGCTTGCGCTCAACGAGCGCGACCTTCATACCGGCTGCCGTTAGCCGTCCAGCCAGAGGGGGGCCTGCTTGTCCGGCGCCAATGACGATTGCATCGAATGTCTGGGTCATGTTCCAGCCGATTTCACGATGAGGAATGCGCCGGCGATAGCCACCAGGTCTTCACGGTCCTGAGGAGTGCAAAAGCGAATACCGGCGTCCATCGCTTCCAAAGGCATTGCCTCGATCCTGGGCTGGCCTGGGTTCCAAAGGCATCAACCGGTGAAGCGAAAGTTTGATCCGCGCATCGCGTTGCGCGTTCTTGCGTGGCTGGATCGGTATCCAGCCGAGCGCGGGCAGATCAGCACGCTCGCAGCAAATTGACATTCAAAGCGGCGGGTCGATCCCCCGCTCTTTCCAGCAAGCCACATCGGCCTCTTCGATGTCCAATTCCCGTTCGATGCGGCGCCGGGATTCATCGGTTATCTGTCCCTCCCGCAGCAGCCGGAAGATGTACCTTCGCTCGGCGTCGATCAAATCCGTCCGGATGCCCGCGGCAAGCCCTGCCAAAGAAGGCTGGCCAAAACCGTCCGCCCCGGCTTTTTGCAAGCGGCTCGTCCGGTATTCGTGACGGACGCGAAGAGACGACAGGATTCCATCTGGAATTTCATTCGCCGCCGCCAGCTCCTCAAGGCGAGACTGTGCCAAGCCCAAGGCGCCCCGCCGCGCAGCATGCTCAGCCTCTTGCTCCCGCTGGCGCTCAAGGGCGCTGGCGCTGGCCAGCCCCAGCCAGCGCACAACAGTTGGCAAAATCAAACCTTGGCCGATGAGCGTTATGGCGATCACACCGAAGGTGATGAAAAGAATGAGATCGCGGTATGGAAAGGGCGCACCGGTGGCCGTGGACAAAGGAATGCCGAGTGCCGCCGCCAGTGAGACCACGCCCCTCACCCCGACAAAGCCAAGGAGAAAGGCCCACTGCCATGGCGGAGAGGGGTCTTTGCGGGCAAGGGCTGGGCTCAGCCGGCGCGGCAAATAAGTGGCGGGAAAAACCCATATGAAGCGCGCAACGGTTGCAACGGCGAGGACCAGCAGGATATCGAAGCTAACATCGCGCAGCGAGAACTGATCGTCCATGCTGTCAATCAGCGTCCGGGCCTGTAAGCCCATGACAAGAAAGATGAACCCCTCCAGAAGATAGACCAGCAAATCCCAAAAGAAGATCCCTTGAAGGCGCGTGGCTGCCGGAATGAGGAGCGGTCCGTTCCAGCTCACGTAAAGACCCGCCGCGACCGTCGCCAGAACACCCGATCCGCCGAGCTGCGCGGGGATCCAGAACGCGGCGTAAGGCGTTATCAACGAAAGGGTGATTTCGACACGCGGATCGTGCGCCCAGCGCCGCAAGCGCAGGCTGAGCCAGCCGATCCCGATGCCATACGCGATCTCTCCGGCAACGATGAAAATGAATGTGCCGGTAGCCTCCCGAAGAGAGAAGAGGCCGGTACTCACCGCCGCGACAGCAAAGCGATAAAGAATCAAGGCCGTCGCGTCATTGGCAAGCCCTTCGCCTTCGAGGACCACAATCAAGCGCCTCGGAATACCGAGACGGCGCGCAATTGCGAGGGGAGCGACAACGTCGGGCGGCGCCACGATCGCTCCAAGCAAGAACCCGGCAGCGAATGGCATTCCGAGTAGCCAGTGCGTGGCTGCTGCTACTGCGCAGGCGGTGAAAATGACGCAGCCCACCGCGAGCAAGGCTATCGGACGCAGGTTGAAACGGAATTCCCGCCAGCTCATCTGCACTCCCGCCGAATAGATCAGCGGCGGCAGCAGGCCGAGGAGAACGAATTGCGGAGCCAGTTCTGCCCGCGGCAAACCGGGCACGAGCGCCAGCCCGGCTCCGGCGATAACAAGCAGGATCGAAGGAGCAATATCGAGCTTGCGCGCAACGATAGGCACGGAGGCCAGTACAGCGAAAAGGAGCAACGCCATCTGAATGTCCGCGCTCATGTGGTTACGCTCCTCCGATTGCAATCCGGAGCTGCCGGCAATTTAGAGCTGCTGCAAGATGCTCCGAGGCATTTGTTCGAGCTGCATCCCTTCGCCGTGGACGGTCGAAGCGTCCGCAATCTTATCCTGCACCGGTATAATCTTCCCGGCCGGGCGCATGTTGCAGCCATTCGCATTCTCGCATCCGCGGTGAAGGTTTACGGGCAAATGGCGGATTGTCCCTTGCGGTTCCATTCAGGGCGCGTTCCGCTCATTGGGGAACTCCCGCGGACCGGCAGCATTTACCAGCGGACGCGGAAAAGAGGCACGGCAAGGAGACGGCAAATGACGCTCATAGCCACTCGCGGTCACCAGATGTTTCCCGTGCTCGACGCGGGCCAAATCGAAACGGCCAAGCGCTTCGCAAGCGGCCCCGCAAGAGATTTTGCGCCTGGCGAGGCGGTATTCGACGTAAGCGAGCGCAATGCTCCGTCTTGGCTCGTGCTCAAAGGCTCGATGGATGTCGTGCGCCGGGACGGTCTCAAGCGCGAGGCGCCGATAGTCAGCCATGGGCCCGGCCAATTCTCGGGCGAGGTCAACCAGCTTGCCGGGCGGGAATCGCTTGCTGCCGGCCGGGCTGGCGCGGCAGGCTGCACCGCGCTCCCGTTCGACGCCGCGCATGTGCGCGCTCTCATGATCGGCTCCGCCGAGGTTGGCGAAATCATGATGCGGGCGTTCATCCTGCGCCGGGTCGGCCTTATCGAAGGGGGCGGGGTGGGCTCCGTGCTTGTCGGCAATCCGAGCGCGCCCGAACTTGTCCGGCTGCAAGACTTCCTGCGCCGCAATGGCTATCCCTACGCCGTGCTCGACGCTGCCAACGATCCGGACGGCCGCGCCGTGGTCGAGCGTTTCGGCGTGCTCCCAGGCGAGCTGCCGTTGATGGTTTGTCCGGACGGGACGCTGCTTAAGCGACCCACCGATGCCGAAGCCGGCGTTTGCCTCGGCATAACGCCCCAGCTCGACCCCGAAACGCTCTATGACGTAGCCATTGTGGGCGCAGGGCCCGCAGGGCTCGCCGCGGCGGTCTATGCCGCATCCGAAGGTTTATCGGTGGTGGTGCTCGACCAGCGTGCTTTCGGCGGGCAGGCCGGCGCGTCGGCGCGCATCGAGAACTATCTTGGCTTCCCGAGCGGCATTTCCGGCATGGCTCTCGCCGGACGTGCCTTCAATCAAGCGCTGAAATTCGGCGCCGAGATTGCCATCCCGCTGGAGGTGGCGCGGCTCGACTGCGGCGAGCCCGGCCAAGACTCCGGCCAGCCGATGCGCCTCGCATTCACCGATGGGGGCGCTGTGCGCGCGAGAACCGTGGTGATCGCCTCCGGCGCCCGCTACCGCCGGCCGGCGATCTCGAACCTCGCCGAGTTTGAGGGCAGAGGCATTTCCTATTGGGCTACGCCTGTGGAGGCGAAGCTCTGCGAGGGCGAGGAAGTGGCGCTGGTAGGCGGCGGCAATTCCGCGGGGCAAGCCGTAGCGTTCCTCGCGTCGAAGGTGAGACGCTTGCATCTCATCGTGCGAGGGCAAGGCTTGGAAGCCTCGATGTCGCGCTATCTCATCGACCGCATCGCGGCGCTGCCCAACGTCGTGTTACACACCGGAACCGAAGTGGCCGCGCTGGAAGGCGGCGAGGTCGCGGGTCTCTCCGCCGCGGTGTTTCGCGAGCGCGCGACGGGGGCCGTCCACAGATGTGCCATGCGCCACCTGTTCCTGTTCATCGGCGCCGACCCGAACGCCTCATGGCTCAATCGCTGCGTATCGGTCGATAGCAAGGGGTTCGTGGTCACGGGCGGCGATTGCCCTCAGGGAGCAGGCGCGAAGACCCGCCCTGTCCTGCCGCTTGAGACGTGCCGGCCCGGCGTTTTTGCCATCGGCGACGTGCGGGCGGGCTCGACCAAGCGCGTCGCGGCGGCGGTTGGGGAAGGCGCTGCCGTCGTGGCACAAATTCACAGCATACTCGCGGCGGGATGACTGCGATATGCCAGCTCGCCGCAAGCCCATTGCAAGCCTGAGCGGCCTTTCGCAACCAACGGAGTCCCAGCGATGAGCAAACCCTGCTCGCATACCGGCACAATTAAGGTGGTGACACCGAGCGCGCGCGGCTGCGAAGAATGCCTCAAGATCGGCAGCCCATGGGTACACTTAAGGATCTGCCGCACTTGCGGTCATGTCGGCTGTTGCGATTCGTCGCCGAATCGCCACGCGACCAAGCATTTTCATAAAACCCGCCATCCTATTATCGAGGGCTACGACCCTCCCGAGGGTTGGGGCTGGTGTTACGCCGATGAGGTCTTTCTCGATCTGGGAGACAACACAACACCCCAGGACGGCCCGATCCCGCGGTATTACTAGAGGCATCGCGCTCTAATCCGGAATCGCCGTCATTGCGACTGCGGGCAATGTCTCAGATGTTTCTGCGGGACAAAAGGAATACAATTAGCCATTTGAATGCGGATACGGCCCAAATGGTGATGTGGATAGCCCCTGCCACAAGCCCAACATAAGCAGCCCAAATTCCAGTCGGCGTGGTGCCAACGACCCTTGATCCCACCTGGTTCATATATAC
Source organism: Rhodomicrobium sp. (assembly GCA_052148445.1). Lineage (GTDB taxonomy): Bacteria > Pseudomonadota > Alphaproteobacteria > Rhizobiales > Rhodomicrobiaceae > Rhodomicrobium. The sequence goes on along the minus strand of JBKQIH010000068.1, from coordinate 14,804 downwards.
CTTAAAAGACAAGAGATACATCGCAAATGCGGTGACGGCAATTAAACCGAGTATCCAATACCTTGCTTTCATCGTGGCCACTGCGTAAAGCACTGAGGTATGCAACGAACGCCCAATGGCCAAGAAAACACACCTGAGACATGACGGCGAACGTCGCGAAGCCGCAAGCAATCCAGGCCTAAGTCGCGGATGTTACTCTGGATCGCTACGGCGGCCAAGGCTGCCTCGCGAGCGCAATGCTTTTTGGCTTCGTTGCAGTGGTCCGGCCTTCGATTGAGGCTATGGATTCCGGCGCGAGAACGAGACCGCATAGGCGCCATCGCGCACGTCGATGAGCGGGTCGCCGGAGGCCTCGATGCCCTCCGTGAGCTGGCCCGGGAGGAATAGCAACGCTTTTTGCGCCTCCAAGCTATCCGGAACCGCGTTGGTAATCGTCAGCACGCCGAGTTCGGCCACTTTGCGGTCATCCGGCCACGGCTGAGTTGCATCGTTCGTTGGATCACCAGGCGCCGCAAGTTGCGCTTTGAGATGAAATGTCACCGGCCCTTTTTTCAAGCGTTCCGGCAGCCCGGTCATGAGGAAGTCTGGCGACCGCTTCTCCGCATCGGCGGCGTCCAGATGGACCAGGCGTTCCGGCACCATCTGGTAGCGTATTGCTTGTCTCTGGCCCGCTGCGTTGGTGAACACAAATGCGTTAATGCCGTAATATTCCTCATCGGCAAAGCTGTCCGGGGTCTTTACGGTCGCCAGCGCAGCAGCGACTCGGGGATGAGTTGCCATGAATTGCTGGAGTTTGGTCGGTTTGGGAGCGTCCGGCGGGCTCGCGGCTAGCGCGAGGTTGAAATCCCGGAAATCTTCGCCCGTGCTCACCGGGAAGAATTTCAGCGAGTTGATGACCATGTCCGTCTCGCTGCCGTCCGGCAGGTGGAACTTGATCGCCATGCCATGCGGATTGGCGTTTGGCGATCCGTCCGGGATATTGGGTACCCCCGTGGAATCCGAGAAGCGGACGGTAACCGGGAAGGTGTCGCCATTAAAGATGATTGCCTCGCTGAGCGCCGCCGCCTCCGGCGCCCCCTTGAAGCTGCCTTCAACCACAACTCCTTTGGCGTGATTGGCGCGGAAGCCCGGATGCACACCCGACACCTTGTTGAGCGCGTCCACGATTTCGGTCGAAATATCGTCCGCCAGTGCAAAGCCGGGCCATGTTAGCCCCAACGCGACAAGGGCGGCCAAGGATTTGTCAGTCTTCATGTGTGCCTTCCGCTGGGTTTTGCCGTCATCCCCGAAGAGCACCGCTTCGCGCTGCACTGCGCACGGGATGACAATAGGGGTGATGCCTTCCCAGCCAGTAATGCTTTAAGTTCGAGGAAATGTTCCATTAGATACTGGCGTGCGGGCCATATCCGAATAGGAAAGGAAATGAACTGCAAAAGGTATAAGCAAGAGGCCAGTGAAAACGCTCATATAGACCCGCATGAGGAGCTTGGCCCGCCGTGCTGCGACCCACGTCTCCGTGGAGACAAAGCGCGGACCGAAATGGAGCAGCTCCGCACGCCGGGGCTGCTTGAAGACGAAGTCGTCGCGCAACGCGGGCTTGGCACAGCAACGCCGGCGGGGCGTAAGCGAAACGCAAGCCTCATTTATGGGAACCGCGTAACCTCCCGGCGCTTAGATTAACGAGGTAGTTGACGATTGCGGGCACGTCTTCCTTGACGATATGCGCCTTGTAGCTATTACGCATCTTGTCGACCTCACCCTGCCATTCGGACCGCGATAGGCTTGGCTGTGTGAGCACCATCCCCGCTGAATGGCAAGCAAGGCAGTTGCTATTGATGGCCTCTGCCCTAGCACCGCCCGGAAAGACGCGGTCGCCGGAGGGGAGGGCGGTGCTAACGGAATGGAGCGTCACGCCGCCGCCCGAAACGGCCGGGCGGGTAGACCCGGCCGGCGGATCTTCTGCTGCGAGAGCCGCATGACCGGCGGCCCCAGCAAGGACCAAGATGGCGAGAACGGCGGCTTCGCTAGGATTCGCATGGGTCGATGTGGCCATGGGCTTTCTCCTGCCTCCTGCCGGGATCAGGCCGCCATAAGCTGAACGCGCTCGATCACGCTGCGCATGAAACCGCCCTGATTCCAATTCGGCTCCGCCGGCTGGACTTCGTTGCTTGTATTGGTGCAACGCACCTGCAAATTGAGCGCTCCCGATAGAGGCGCCGCGATTTGCGTACTCCATTGGCGAAAGCTGTATTTGCCCTCGTCGCGGCCCAGGACAGCCCTCTGCCAACCGTTTCCGCCATCGGCCGACAGTTCCACTTGCCGCACGCCGCAATCGCCACCGAACGCAATCCCTCTGACGGACATGACCGCTCCTGGTTTGACGGCCATGCCGTCAGTCACGTTGGTGAAAAAAGAGCGCGGCAGCATGCGGTTGATGGGAACCGACTTGAAGCCGCTCTCGCCCGGTTTCACGCTCGCATAGGGCGTGGCGGGAATGCGATAGGCCGTCTCCATCCAGTAGTTATCGTCCGGCGCATCCAGCACTTCGATGCCATTCAGCATTTTGACCCAGTAGGTTGAATACCATCCGGGCACAATCAATCGCAGCGGGAAACCGTTCAGGAGCGGCAGCTGCTCCCCGTTCATCAGGTAGGCCAGCATCACCTCGCCGTCCCGCGCATGATCGATATCGAGCGACTTCATGTAGTCGGGCGCTCCTTCGGTAACGGGCTCGTCCAGCCCGTTGAAACGCACCGCGATGGCCCTGGCCTTCACGCCCGCGCGATCGAGCACGTCGCGCAAGCGGACACCGGTCCACCGCGCATTTCCCATTGCCCCGTTCTCCCATTGGCCGCCTGCGACCCGCGGCTGGAAAAGCCCGCGGGAATTGCCGGAGCATTGATTGACCGCCGCCAACTCAACCCGGGGCATTCTCAAAACGTCCGTCATCGAAAGCGAGAGCGCCTGGCTGACGTGACCGCGGACGGTGAGCCTGAATGCCGCCACGTCCACAGCGACAGGGATCACAGCCCAGTGCCAGCGCACGAAGAATTGCTCGTTCGGAGTGAAAACACCGCGATCGAAGACTTCTAACGGCGTCTCGAGCAGGGGCGGCCGGCTACGCTGCAGAATCATCTCCCCCTTCTGGGGGAAGGCCGCCGTCAAGCTCCGCCGGTTTGGGCCGCCGGGCAGGTCAAGGTTCACGAAGCTTTCCGCCCACGCCGGAAACGTTGCTGCCATTGCGCCAAGCATTCCTGCGTTCCGAAGGAAACGGCGGCGGCTTGGGCTTGCGGCAATGTGTTCGGAGGCAATCATGACACGCGCGACCGGGGTGTTTTCGCCCAACACCCTGTTATCGCCTGTGTTCCAATCCAGCGCGCATCTGGACGACGCATGTCCATGCTGGCCTTGCCTGGGACAACGCGGAACGTCCTGGGTGACGCCGAGCATCGTAGGTTTAATCGGATGAAGCGCCAGCGCCAGCCGCGGCAGGATGGACGCCAAGCGATCACGATCCGCGCCGCGGGGAGAACGCTCGAGCCATACGGCGGCCGGCCAGAACGCCTGCCGCTACTCTTCGGTTAAGTCGAGTTCTGGAGCACGGCAGGCCATCGCTTGCTGCCGGGGACCGGCGGCGAATCGTATCGGGATTACAGTGACCCGGACCATTGACCCGGGGCACTAGAAGGCCGTATTAGGCCTTCGCCTCGGTTTCTTCCTCGATCGCGGGGACTTCATCGGCCGTCGTCTCGGCCATCAGTTTCAGCGCCTGGCCGGGCCAATCCTCGCGCTCAAGCCTGCCGCCGAGCTTCAAATACTCGTCGACTAGCGCGATCTCCTCGTCGGAAAAATTAGCGAGCTGCTCGTATTTGAAGACATTGATCTCGTTCAGGCGCTTCTCGTCGTTGGCTTCGAGACCCTTGATGAGCTTCAAATTATCCGCATTGCCCTTTGGACGCTTGAAGCCCTTGAATTCGGCTTTCAGCGCTTTCGCCCGGTTATCCGTGCGCTCCGGAATACGGGCAGCCTTGCCGCGCAGCCCGCGAAGATAATAGAGCTTCGCCCGGCGCACCTTGCCGCGCCGCACGACCAGGATGCTGTCGATCAGCGGCGAGTAAAGCGGAAACACGCGTTCCACGCCTTCGCCATAGGAAATCTTGCGCACCGTGAAGCTTTCATTGAAGCCCCGGCCCGACCGGGCGATGCATACGCCCTCATAGGCCTGAACGCGTTCACGGCTGCCCTCGACCACCTTCACGCTCACGCGGAGCGTGTCGCCCGGCTGGAAGGTCGGAATCCGGCGCTTAGCCTCAAGCTGCGCCATTTGCTCTTTTTCAAGCGTTTCGATGATGTTCATCACTGAAATCCTCATTGCGGCACATCAAAGGAGCACCCACGCCGCGCAAACATGCGCGCGCCCGCCGCGCCAGTTGATCTGGAATCCAGCTTACTTAAGGCAAAAAATCAGGCTTGTCGATTGCAACGTTGCACTCTTTGCCCGATTTCGGCGCAAGTTGAGGTGAATATGTTGACGAACACGGCAAGGAACCCCCACATCCACGATCATGATGCGGCAAAAAATCCATGTAGGCCTCACGGCTGTCTTCATTGCGAGCTTCTGCGCGATCCCCGGAGCCTTGGCGGGCGATCAAGCCAGGACTATTGTCAACGGGCTCGATCCGAAAAGCATGAACGAATTGTTCGAAGCTATGCCAACCCAGCCCGATGCGGCGCTTACCAGCATCGCGCCGGTGTCCCCGAACAAGTTCCGGTTTCTATTCGTTTGGCCGGCCACAAACGGTTTGATGACATATGACCGCGTGGGACGGAGCTTTGCGGAGCGATTTATAGCATTTGCCGCACAGTTGAAGCCGCTGGCAAAGGGGTATTGCCTCACGTCGCGCAATATGTTCTTCGGTTCCGCTTCTTACGGCGAAGAGGAGGTAAATGTTGCTTATCGCGACATTGAGGTTCGCTACCAGTTCGGCTGGCAAGCGAATTGTCCGGGCCGCTACATAACGGCCTTGGAGCTCGATCAACTCAGCACCGTTCCCCAAGCTTTTAGCGGAGGAGGTTACGGTGCCGCGTTGCCGGAGACGCCGCAGCTTCCTTCCAAGGAGCCATCCACGCCGGAGGATCGCTTAAAGCCCTTCCTCAGTGCTCCTGCGGCCCCGCCTCTGGACTGAGGCGAGGCGCCCGCGGAACGCCGCCCAGACTACTCCGTCTTGGCAACGGAGCTTTTTGGCATCGATTCGGCCTCTTTGAAGAGAACGTCGGTGCGCATGCCGGGCAGAAGCGGGACGCCTTCGTCGAGATCGAGAACAACCTCAAGGACATCCACGTCGGTTTGCTTGCGCTGTCCCTGCCGGGCGGCAAGCTGCGGGGCGCCAAGTGCGCGGGCCATCACAGATACGCGCGCGTCGAATGAGCGGTTTGGAAAGGCGTCGGATTTCACAATAGCCGCCTGGCCTGGGTAGATTTTGCGAACGTCCCGTTCTTGCACTTCGGCGCGCACCTGAAGGTGGGTGGTGTCGCCGAGAACCAGGAGGGGGCTATCCGCGCTTGGACTTGCCATTTCGCCCAGCTTCGCGTGGAGCTCAAGAACCGTGGCATCGACGGGCGAGCGAACGTGCATGCGCTCAAGTGCTGTGCTCACGACCGCAACTTCGGCACGCGCGGCGGAAAGTGCCGCCTCCTCGCGGGTGAGTGCCGGAAGGTTCTTGCTTAGGACACGCTTTAGATTTACGCGCTCGCGCTCAACTTTTTCGTCCGCCGCGGTGACAGCGCCACGGCCCTTCTCCACGTCCTCGGCTGAAACTTGATTCAGACGCGCGCGCGAAAAAAGGTGATCGAGTTCCAACCTCGCGTCGAATGCGCTGCGTTCCGCGTTGTAAAGTGTATCCTCGGCCTTGCGCCGTTCGAGCGCAGTCCCCTTGACCTCGGCGGCGTCCCTTTCGGCGGCCCGCACCGCGGCTTCCGCCTTTGCGGCGCCAAGTTTTGCTTTCAATTCCTGGCTATCGAGCTGGATCATCAAGTCGCCGGTCTTAACACGATCGTTGAGCTGGACGAGAACTTCCTTGATGGCGGCAGGCGCGGAGGCGGCAATGCGCAATTCGCGGCCTTTTGGCTCGACACGGCCAGGGGCAGCCGCTGCCCAAGTTGGCTCAACCGGAGCGGTCTGCTCGGAATGGGCCGGAGCGGAGCCTAAAAAGAACAGACCCGTGCCTCCGAATGCGCAAATCCCAAGCGTGAAGGCGCCCAAGAAAAGCAAGTATGAGTTGGACCCGATCCTACGCATGGACATGTCGCTTTCTCTTTTGATTGGTTCTGGCGCTCCCGGCTCCCAGCTGGTTGTATTTCACAATGTTATCCGGCGCTTGAGCGCTCTTCTTCTGTCCGCTTATCCGTCCGTCCTCGATTTCGACCACGCGATCCGCGTAAGGAATCGTCCTCGGGTCGTGTGTGACGGCGAGAATTGTCCGGTTTTCATCTTTGGCAAGCCGGGCAAGGAGCGCCATGATGGCGTGCCCGTTCTCTGTATCGAGCGCTGAGGTTGGCTCGTCGGCCAGCACGATCGAGGGCGAAGATGCGATTGCGCGCGCTATCGCGACGCGTTGCTTCTCTCCGCCGCTCAAGGTCCCGGGATAGCTATTCAAGCGGTGGCTGAGGCCAACATCGTTGAGCGCTGCTTCCGCGCGGATATGGCGCTCGGCAGCGGCGTAGCCGCGAACGTCGAGTGCGATTTTGACGTTATCGAGAGCGTTCAGGGTCGGAAACAGGTTGTAGGCCTGGAATATAAAGCCGAAATGCCGCCGCCGCAGTTCGGCGAGTTCTTCCGCTGTGCGATTTGTCGCGGGCTCGCCCGAGACCGTGAGCGAGCCGGCAGTCGGCGACAAAATGCAACCGAGTATCGAAAGCAGAGTTGTCTTGCCGCTTCCGGACGGTCCCATCAACAGGGTAAACTCGCCGGGATAGAGCGTGAGATTCACACCCTTTAGAGCCTGCACCTTGCCTTCGCCTTGGCCAAGTTCTTTGACGATATGGCGCGCTTGGAGAATGGGTATCCTTGTCATCGTGAGAATACCATGGCTGGGTCGATCCTGGTGACCTTGAGAATGGACGAAACCGCGGAGATCACGCACATGGCGACCGTTACGGCGAAGAGGAATGCGGCCAATCCGGGCGTAAACACGATCGGAAGTGCCGTTTCGCCGCTGAACGCGGCGATGATCAGCGATAGGCCGGTGCCAAGAGCGTAACCTGTCAGCGCGCTTACAGTTGCTTGTGTCAGAATGACCTTAACAATGTATGCGGAAGAGGAGCCCAGCGCTCTTAGCGTAGCGAACTCGGTCAGGTGGTCCTTTGTGCTCGAATAGAGCGTCTGAGCGACGATGACCGTCCCAATGATGAGGCCCAAAATTGCGCCGCCGATCAGCGCAACGCCGGCACCCGTGCCGAACAGCCAGTAATCCAGATTCCTCTCCAAGAACTCGGCTTTTGTGTAGATCGAGGCGCTAGGGAGGCGCGAGACAAGCTGCCGCTTTATATCGGCCGCAGCCGCGCCCGGCGCGAGCTTCACGAGATAGAATGTGGCCTGGCCGGACGGCACTCCCAACAGCGTGTGAGCCTTATTGAGGGACGTAAAAACGTAGGGTGAGGTGGTGAAGGACCGGATGCCGTTCGTCAGAGCTTCCACCCTGACGCGGTTACCGCCAATTTCCCCGGCATCGCCCGCCCCCGATACTCCAAGCGTTTTCGCGTAGGTCCGGTCGACAATCACGCCATCTGGCGAGGTTGAGGTTACCTTTCCCTCGACAACGTTCCAGGGGCCGAGACTTGTTTCGGGACTGTCGGCGCCAATGACCACCACATTCGTGGTGCTCGAATCGGGCCGGCGCCAATCGGCAAAGGAAACAAGCAGCGGCGTTACAGCTTCGACGCCTGGCACCGAAAGGGCCGTGAACCGCTCTCTGCCAGACAGCAGAGGCGCTTGCTCGAAGCTTTCGGCGCCATAGGCCGCAATCCATATCTCGCCTTTTGCGTGGTCGATCATGCCCGTTATCATTTGGCGCGCGCCAAAGAACATGCCGAGTTGCACTGCGACGAGCACAACGGCGAACAAGATACCCACCAGCGTGACGAGGAAACGGGCCCGGTCGTGAAACAGGTTCCGTATCGCAAGTTTTATAATCATCGGCGTAGGAGACGATCCCAATGGTTAACGATACAAGGCTCGCAGACGCGAACCGCTAAGGGCGCCGGAGGACGGCTTTCGTAGGCCCTGATATATAGCGCTAAATCGTTGAGCAAATAAGTATGGCAGCATGCAGGCAACGCCTATTGCGCCCGAGCCACAATTTGTGGCGGGATTGCCGCAGCCCGTATGAAAGTTGAAGGCGTAACCTTCTTAACCGGGCATTTTTCTAGGCGTGACCTGAGATTCCCACGAGGTGCGACGGATCGACGCCAAGGATGTGCAGGGCGCGAGCGTACTTGTTCTCAAGGTCGTTATCGAAAACAATGTCAAAATCCGCGGGGCAATTCAACCAGCCATTAGACTGAATTTCACGCTCAAGCTGCCCTGGCGCCCAGCCTGAATATCCAAGGGCCAAGATCGCTTTGTCGGGTCCGCTCCCTTTCGCGATCGCCTTCAGAATGTCGACGGTTGCCGTCAGGCAAACGCTCTCGTTGATCGGCAAGGTGCTGTCCGCCGCGAAATAATCCGAGCTATGCAAGACAAAGCCGCGGCTCGTTTCGACGGGGCCGCCCGCATGCACCGCCATCGAACCGCTCGCACGGTGCGCGCCGGGCGGCGCTATATCGAGCTGCTCCAGCAGCTTCGGCAGCGTGATGTGAGGAGCGCGCTGATTGATGACCAGCCCCATCGCTCCTTCCGATGAGTGCGCGCACATATAGATGACAGCGCGATGGAAGCGCGGATCCGTCATGGAGGGCATCGCGATCAGGAGCTGTCCGTCCAGATAACCGTCGGAGCTCAAAAGGCCACTAGCAGCTTTCGTTTTTGCCATGATGTAATGGTAACGCTTCTGACTGCTTCTTGTGAAGGGTGAAATTTAGAGCATCGTTCTCTTCTAGCTAAGATGAACGGTACAGGCTTGAGCAGGTTCCAGACCGGCCCGGCCGGCCGCCGGCCAGCAGGCTGGAGGCGGAGTGGAAACTGGACAGTACCGGCCAATAGCAGCATGATCTCAGTTGCGAGGACTGCGCCGGCTCCCATCGCGTTTGCGAGGGAGCTTTGACTTTTGCCGTCACGGTTAAGATGCATGGCTTGAGAGGGCTGACCGATGGATATTATTAACCAACTGCTTAAGCTTTTATCGCAAGGAATCGCCGCCATCTTTCATTTGATCGCGTGGGTTTGGCGCTGGACCATCGAGCAAATCGTCCGGGTCCACTGGGACAGGCTCAACGAATTATCGACCCTAAAGGTCATCTTGCTCATCGTTGCGGGGCTTGCGGTCGTTTATCTGCTTTACCGGGCAGGGCGGGAGCTGTTGGAGGCGGGAGAGAAACTGCTGAACGCGTTCGTCACCTTGGTGACGGTCTTGGTACGGACGCTTCCTTACATACTGATCGCCGGGATCGTAGCCGCCGGTACCGCCTATATTATAAATAACATGAATTTCTGAAAGTGGCAGGCCACAGCTCCAGGTGAAATTCGCCCCGGAATCGAGGCACCGCTGTGTCTCGATGCTGCGCTGCAATATTTTTTTGTGCGGCGCACAAATTCTTTGATCCTTGTCAACGCGTGCGTCCTTCCGCAGTATCACAACCCAGGCGAAGGCGCACGGCTTCGCCAGCGCTGTTCAACCGGCCGCAGCTCGACGGAGTGCCCGCATGACTATCCGCAATCTTAATTTTCTATTTCAACCCAAAAGCGTTGTGCTTGTGGGGGCGAGCGAGAGGCCCGGATCGATCGGATTACATGTCGCGGAGAACCTATTGCGCGGTGGCTTTAGCGGCGAGATCGGCTTCGTCAACCCGCGCCGCTCGAGCGTTCTCGGCAGGCCTTGCTATAGCTCTTCGGAAGCTCTCCCCTTCGTGCCGCAGCTCGCCGTCGTCGCTACGCCGCCCCACGCGGTCCCGCGCGTCATTGCCGAGCTTGGCCTCAAGGGCTGCCGCGCGGCCGTGGTTATTACAGCTGGCGTCACCGGCGCCCTTGCCCAAGAAATGCGCGAAGCGGCGAGGCCTTACCTCATGCGCATTGTTGGGCCGAACTGCCTTGGCATTCAGATTCCGTCGCTGAAGCTCGATGCGAGTTTTGCGCAAACTTTTGCCAAGAGGGGAGATATCGCGCTCGTTTCGCAATCCGGTGCGTTAACGGCGGCCATGCTGGATTGGGCCGCGGTGGAGGGTGTCGGGTTCAGTCATGTCGTCTCGATCGGAGACGCCGCCGATGTGGACCTGGGCGATATGCTGGACTATTTTGCCGGTGAAGTGACGAGCCGGGCCGTTTTCCTTTACATTGAGGGTGTCGCGCAAGCGGCAAAGTTCATGTCCGGGGCCCGCCGCTGCTCGCGGACAAAGCCTGTCATCGCCATAAAGGCTGGGCGTCATCCGGAAGGGGCGAAGGCGGCGCTCTCTCACACCGGGGCGCTCGCAGGTTCGGATGAAGTCTACAGTGCCGCGCTGCGGCGCGCGGGCATTTTGCGCGTACTCGACCTTCACGAGATGTTCGAATCGGCTGAAGTCATCTCACGCGTGAGAACCGTCGCCGGGAACCGGCTAACCATTGTGACGAATGGCGGCGGCGCAGGCGTGCTGGCTGCCGATACGCTTGCCGATTGGCGCGGATCGCTGGCGAATCTCGAGCAAAAAACGCTCGATGCGCTCAATGCCGTACTGCCGCCCACTTGGTCCCACGGCAATCCGGTGGACATCATCGGCGACGCGGGCCCAGAGCGTTATCGCGCGGCACTGGACGCAGTCATGCGCGATGAAAACACCGATGCTGTGCTCGTTATGAATGTCCCAACGGCGCTTGCCTCCTCGGTCGACGCGGCCAAAGCAACCGTGGAAAGCGTGAAGGCAGCCCGCAAGCTTGGGCTGACGAAGCCGGTTCTGGCCAGTTGGCTTGCGCGCAGCATAACCGAAGAGGTCAAGCCCCTATTCAGGGAAGCGAAAATACCCGACTTCCTGACCCCCGGCGCCGCCGTCCGCGGCATAACACAACTTGCCCGGTACAACGCAGCTCAGGCTGAACTCATGCAAACGCCGCCCGCGCTACCCGCACATCTAAGCTTCAATGACGACGCGGTGAGTGCGGGCATCGGACGCGTCTTGCGAGAAGGGCGCAACCTCATGACAGAGCCCGAATCGAAAGCGGTGCTCGAAGCCTATGGCATTCCGACCGTTCCCACGCGCGTGGCCGCGACACCTGAGGATGCTGCCTTCGCCGCATCCGGCCTGCTGCAGGAATACCCGTCGGTTGTGGTGAAAATCCTGTCGCCGGACATCACACACAAGTCGGATATTGGGGGTGTGCGGCTCGACATTACCTCCGCTGCGGAAGTCGAGAAAATTACCAGGCAAATGCTGAGCGATATCAGGGCGCTGAGGCCAGACGCCGTCCTGAAGGGCGTGAGCGTTCAGCCCATGATCAGGCGGCCCGATGCCTTCGAACTCATCCTCGGGATCACGACGGATCAAACATTCGGCCCTGTCATCCTATTCGGCGCGGGCGGAACGGGCGTCGAAGCCATCGGCGACACCTCCATGGCCCTGACGCCGCTCGACCTGAAGCTCGCCAAAGACCTTATCGAAAAGACCCGCATTTATAAACTGCTGAAGGGTTTCCGGGGCACGCCCGCGGTCGATTTGGACGGGCTAGCGCTGTGCCTTGTGAAGCTCAGCTCGCTCGCCGTGCAGCACCGCGCGATCCGGGAGCTCGATATTAATCCGCTCATCGCCGATGCAAAAGGCCTCCTCGCGCTCGACGCGCGGATCGAGGTCGAAGACCCGGCGAAATACCCCGTAACGCCGCCCGCGATCAGGCCGTATCCGGTGCAATGGGAGAAAACGGAGCGTCTCCTGAACGGAGAGGAAGTGTTCATCCGGCCGATCCGCCCCGACGACGAGCGGTTCTATACGAAGTTCATGGGACGCATGACGCCGGAGGACATCCGGCTGCGGCTGCTCATGCCCGTACGCGAATTCTCGCATCAATTCCTCGCGCGCATGACGCAGATCGATTACGCACGCGAGGTGGCCTTCGTTGCACTGCGCGACGGGCCGGACGGCGAGCCCGAGATGCTTGGCGTTGTGCGCTTTTTCGCCGATCCCGACTATGAGAAGGCCGAATATGCCGTGCTGGCCCGCTCGGATTTGAAGGGGATCGGGCTTGGCTGGATACTCATGCGTCACCTGATCCGCTATGCGCGCGCCGAAGGTTTGAAGTCGCTCTACGGCACTGTGCTCAAGGAAAACACGACGATGGCCCAGATGTGCGGCGAGCTTGGCTTCGAACTGAAACGCGATCCCGACGATGCGATGCTCTATGCGGTTACGCTCGATCTCAAATGCGAGGCTGTCACCAAGCTGTTGGCGCAAACGAGCTAAGGAGCGCCCGCTTGCCGGAGATGTCCGCCATCGAGAAGGATTTTCAGGCTTGGCGCAGGGCCTGGGCGGACTCGCTGCTGGACGATTTCGCGGAACTGCACCGGTATCGCGCGGCCAACGCCTCGCTCAAGTCACCGGCGCCAGACGAGGAGCGCATCGTCTTTTTCGGCGATTCCATCACCGAAGGATGGGAACTTGAGGCGCGCTTCTCAGGAAAACCCTATATCAATCGGGGTATTAGTAGCCAGACCACCCCGCAGATGCTGATCCGGTTCAGGCAGGACGTTATCGCGCTGCAGCCCCGGGCCGCCGTGATCCTCGCCGGGACCAACGATATCGGCGGCAATACCGGCCCGATGCGGATCGAGGACATCGCGGCCAATTGCGCGTCCATGGCCGAGATCGCTAAGGCAAACGGCGTGCCCGTTATCTTCTCTTCGCTGCTGCCGCCGCCGCATAAGGAGACGCCGCTCTCGCGCTACAACCTTCTCAAACATCCGCCGGAACAGACCTTGGCGCTGAACCGCTGGCTGAAGGATTATTGTGCGTCTCAAGGCTGCGAATTCCTGGATTACTCCAGCGCCATGAGCGGACCTGGCGGGCATATCCTGCCGGATTTGTCCGAGGACGGATTACACCCCACGCCCGCGGGGTACCGGGTGATGGCACCACTTGCCGGAGCCGCGATTGCCCGCATCCTCGCCAGGTTCCCGCAAGCATGACCGGAACCGGTTGTATGTTTCGCGCCGCCGCTCGATTGTATACAATTCCGGTTAGTCATCATGGCCGCTCCGCCCGCTTCCCGATGGTACAAGCCTAAGCGAAAGCGCCTTGCTAAAGCTTTAACGGCGGCTAAGGCGCTGATAATACGAAAGAAAGGTAGCCATGGCACGGCAGAACGCCAAGTTACACCCAAGCAACAAGACAATCGCCGGTTGCCTTTTATAGTAAACACGAGCAAGATTCTATGTTTAACGGACTTTTTGAATCACGGATTTGCAGGTAAAAACGCCAAAACTCACGCTTTTCGCGGAGGGAATATATTATGAGCAACTCCCCTTTACCATTCCAACATTAACCACGGCGTGGCGCTGCGAAAACCAGCCGCAACTTCCGGGGCGGCATGGCGCCACTTTTGCTCGCCGTTCACTTTTTGTGTTGCGCGATCTGTGTGCGAATGGTTTGAGGCGGTTTTGGCGGCCGCTTGCTTCCAACTCTGCAATGATAACGCCGGAGCCGCCCCGAAGCGCTTTCGCGCGCAAGTCACGATAGACTTTCTTTACACCGTCAGGCATGCAGTGGCGGACGGCACGAACACTGCTTGCAACACAGGCGCCGCCGATGAGCATGGTTGTAAGTGACGCAAGGTGAAGAAGATCAAGTCAGAGACAATAACTGCCGCTACTATTAACGATCACAACAAAGTCAATTGAAGGCCATCCATGAACGGAACAATTACAAAAACGGCGAATGCTTTCTTTGTAAACGCAAATTATGACTTAGGTGTTATTGATCTAATGGGGCCGCTGGCTCGCATTATCGATTTAAAGGGCAGCATCAAGCAGAGCTTAGACAATTACATAAAAAACCATGACGGATTATGGATTGGCGGCACTATTACACTTACAGCAGAACTTTTGGAGTTCGATGCAAACGCTGTTAACAGGCAGTTTCACGGTCAATCCTCCAGGCAGATCGCTCTTGCAGACATTTTGCATGTCGAATACACGCCCCAGTGGGTGAGCAGCATCGTCGATGCCGTCCTTACGGACGGCTCATTTTTCAGGTTCCGGTGCTGGGGAGCGAAGGACATTTATGATATTCTGAGTAATTTTGTTGCGAAAAATCGTCCCTAGCCTCTCCGCTTTCGATGGAATCGAATGCGGGCTCTAAGTTTTTGTTTTGCGTTACGTCTTACCGGAAAAACTGCTCAGGCTCGCTGATCACCGGGCCTGGTCCCTTCCCGGCGGCTACCGGCTAATGCAGCCTCGCAAGCGATCCGCCGGGCGGTTCATCGCCCGCAAGGGGTGAACCATCCGGCCGGATATGAGCTTACAAGCTGCGCGTCTCGATATGCGTGCGGAAGCACTCGATCGTGTCGCCCTGTTTGAGGTCGTGGTAGTTCTCGAAGGCCATACCGCATTCCTGGCCGACGGGAACTTCCTTCACCTCGTCCTTGAACCGCTTGAGCGTCGAGAGCTTGCCTTCGTGGATGACCACATTGT
>JBKQIH010000067.1:0-47119 GCA_052148445.1 Rhodomicrobium sp. | reverse complement strand
GTGTGGGCGCTCGAAGCCTACGGCGCCGCCTACACGCTGCAGGAAATGCTGACGGTGAAGTCGGACGACGTCGCCGGCCGCACCAAGGTGTACGAGGCGATCGTGCGCGGCGACGACACTTTCGAGGCCGGCATTCCGGAATCGTTCAATGTGCTGATAAAGGAGATGCGCTCGCTCGGGCTGAATGTGGACTTGCACAACTCCAAACAGCAGCGCGGCGGCGACGGCATGTCCGAGGCGGCCGAGTAAACGGACGACAGAAGACAGACGACGGAGGACGGATGCACATTGAACGACGCGGCAGAGTTATCTGTCGTCCGTCGTCTGTCGTCTGTCCTCGTATGACCACGAATTTCAGACGGAGAACGTCATGAACCAAGAGATCATGAATCTTTTCAGCCCGCAGGTGCCGGCTCAGGTCTTCGACCAGATCCGGATTTCGATCGCGAGCCCGGAAAAGATTCTGTCCTGGTCGTACGGCGAGATCATAAAGCCCGAGACCATCAATTACCGCACCTTCAAGCCCGAGCGCGACGGGCTGTTCTGCGCGCGCATCTTCGGCCCGATCAAGGACTATGAGTGCTTGTGCGGCAAGTACAAGCGCATGAAGTACAAGGGCATCATCTGCGAGAAGTGCTCGGTCGAAGTGACGCTGTCGCGCGTCCGCCGCGAGCGCATGGGCCATATCGAGCTCGCGGCGCCGGTGGCGCACATCTGGTTCCTGAAGTCGCTGCCGTCCCGCATCGGCCTCCTGCTCGACATGACGCTGAAGGACCTCGAGCGCGTCCTCTATTTCGAGTCCTATATCGTGCTCGACCCGGGCCTCACTCCGCTCAAGGACCGTCAGCTCCTGAGCGAGGACGACTTCCTGCGCGCGCTCGACGAGTACGGACAGGACAGCTTCACCGCGCTGATCGGCGCCGAGGCGATCCGCGAGATGCTGAAGGGCATGAACCTTCAGAAGATCGCCGACGACCTCAAGGTCGAGATCGCCGAGTCGAAGAGCGAACTGAAGCCGAAGCGTCTCGCCAAGCGGCTCAAGATCATCGAAGCGTTCATGCATTCGGGCAACAAGCCCGAGTGGATGATCCTGACCGAAGTGCCGGTCATCCCGCCGGACCTGCGTCCGCTGGTGCCGCTCGACGGCGGCCGGTTTGCGACCTCGGATCTCAACGATCTCTATCGCCGCGTCATCAACCGCAACAACCGCCTGAAGCGGCTGATGGAGCTGCGCGCGCCCGATATCATCATCCGCAATGAAAAGCGCATGCTGCAGGAGTCGGTCGATGCGCTGTTCGATAACGGCCGGCGCGGGCGCGTGATCACCGGCGCCAACAAGCGTCCGCTGAAGTCGCTCGCCGACATGCTGAAGGGCAAGCAGGGCCGCTTCCGGCAGAACCTGCTCGGCAAGCGCGTCGACTATTCGGGCCGCTCGGTCATCGTGGTCGGCCCCGAGCTGAAGCTGCATCAATGCGGCCTGCCGAAGAAGATGGCGCTTGAGCTGTTCAAGCCGTTCATCTATTCGCGGCTCGACGCGCAAGGCTATTCCGCGACCGTGAAGCAAGCGAAGAAGCTCGTGGAGAAAGAGCGGCCCGAGGTTTGGGATATCCTCGACGAGGTTATCCGCGAGCATCCGGTGCTTTTGAACCGCGCGCCGACGCTGCACCGCCTCGGCATTCAGGCCTTCGAGCCCATTCTTGTCGAAGGCAAGGCCATCCAGCTTCACCCGCTCGTTTGCGCGGCCTTCAACGCCGACTTCGACGGCGACCAAATGGCGGTCCACGTGCCGCTGAGCCTCGAAGCCCAGCTTGAGGCGCGCGTGCTCATGATGTCGACCAACAACATCCTGCATCCGGCGAACGGCGGCCCGATCATCGTGCCGAGCCAAGACATCGTTCTCGGCCTCTACTATTTGTCCATGATCATGGAAAAGGAGCCGGGCGAGGGCCGCATTTTCGGAAGCGTGGCGGAAATTCAGCATGCGTTGGCTGCTAAGGCGGTCACACTGCACGCAAAGGTCAAGGGCCGCTACAAAGGCGTCGACGAGAACGGTAAGCCCTTCTCCAAGGTATACGACACCACGCCAGGCCGGATGATCCTCGCCGAGCATCTGCCCAGGATCGCTGGAATCAGCTTCGATCTTGTGAACAGGCTTTTGACCAAGAAGAACATCGCGCGCATCATAGACGCGGTCTACCGCTCGTGCGGGCAAAAAGAGACGGTCATCTTCTGCGACCGGATCATGAGCCTTGGTTTCCACCATGCGTATAAGGCCGGCATCTCCTTCGGCAAGGACGACATGCTCGTCCCCGAAACGAAGAAGAAGATCATTGCCGACACCGAAGCGCTCGTTCTCGACTACGAGCAGCAATATAATGACGGCCTCATCACGCAGATGGAGAAATACAACAAGGTCGTCGATACCTGGGCGAAGTGCACCGACCGCATCGCCAAGGAGATGATGGACCGCATCTCCGCCATTCAGTACGATAAGGAAACGGGCCGCGAGAAGCCGATCAACTCGGTCTACATGATGGCGCATTCCGGCGCGCGCGGCTCCGAGAAGCAAATGCGCCAGCTCGCCGGTATGCGCGGACTCATGGCGAAGCCGTCGGGCGAGATCATCGAGACGCCGATCATCTCCAACTTTAAGGAGGGGCTGTCGGTTCTCGAATACTTCAACTCGACCCACGGCGCGCGCAAGGGCTTGGCCGATACCGCACTGAAGACTGCGAACTCGGGCTATCTCACGCGCCGCCTCGTCGATGTGGCGCAAGATTGCATCATAACCGAGCACGATTGCGGCACCGATAGGGGCATCAAGCTTGGCGCGGTCATCGACTCCGGTGAAGTCCTCGTTTCCATCGGCGACCGCATCCTCGGACGCGTGCCCGCCGATGACGTGACTCATCCGTCTACCGGTGAAGTTCTTGTCAAGGCTGGCGATCTCATCGATGAGGCCCAAGCCCGGCTGCTTGACGAAGCCCAAGTTCAGGAGGTTCGCATCCGCTCGGCGCTGACCTGCGAGCTGAAGAACGGCATCTGCGGCAAATGCTACGGCCGCGACCTCGCGCGCGGCACGCCGGTCAACATAGGCGAAGCCGTGGGCGTCATCGCAGCGCAGTCCATCGGCGAGCCGGGCACGCAGCTCACCATGCGTACCTTCCACATCGGCGGCACGGCGCAGGTTGCGGACAATTCGTTCGTCGAAAGCAACTTCGCCGGCAAGGTCAAGATCCGGAACCGTATCGCCGCGCGCGATAGCCAAGGCCGTCTTGTTGCCATGGGCCGCAACATGGCCGTCGTGATCCTGGACGAAGAGGGACGCGAGCGTGCCGTGCATAAGATCACGCAGGGCGCCCATCTAAAGGTGGACGACGGCGATACGATCAAGCGCGGCCAGCGGCTCGCGGAATGGGATCCCTATTCGCGCTCGATTATTACCGAGATCGACGGCGTGGTCGAATTCGAAGACCTGCTGGAAGGCATCTCGGTGAACGAGCAGTCCGACGAGACGACCGGTATCACCAACCGCGTGATCGTGGACTGGCGCGCGAACCCGCGCGGATCGGCACTGCGGCCCGCGATTGTCATCAAGGACAAGCCGGGCGGCAAAGTACTGAAGCTGCCGCGCGGCGGCGAGGCCCGTTACCTGTTGTCGGTGGAAGCGATTCTGTCGGTCGAGCCGGGCCATACCGTTAAAGCGGGCGACATCCTTTCGCGTATCTCGCTCGAAAGCGCGAAGACGCGCGACATTACGGGCGGTCTGCCGCGCGTGGCCGAGCTCTTCGAGGCCCGCCGTCCGAAGGATCACGCCATTATCGCGGAGATCTCCGGTACGGTGCATTTTGGACGCGATTACAAGAATAAACGGCGCGTTATCATTCAGCCCGACGGAGAGGGGCTCGATCCCGTCGAGTACTTGCTGCCGAAGGGCAAGCACCTCGCGGTGCAAGAGGGCGACCGCATCGAGAAGGGCGAGTTCATTCTCGATGGAAATCCTGCGCCGCACGACATCTTGGCCATCAAGGGCGTGGAGGAGCTGGCCTCGTTCCTTGTCAATGAGATCCAAGAAGTCTACCGGCTGCAGGGCGTGACCATCAACGATAAGCACATCGAAACGATCGTGCGCCAGATGCTGCAAAAGGTTGAGGTGACCGACCAGGGCGACACCGACTTGCTGAAAAACGAGCAAATCGACAAGCTTGAGTTCGATGAGATCAACGCTTCGATCGAGGCAGCGGGCGGGCGTCCCGCCACGGCCGTACCGGTTCTGCTCGGGATCACCAAGGCGAGCCTGCAAACGCGGTCCTTCATTTCGGCTGCATCGTTCCAGGAGACGACCCGCGTGCTGACCGAAGCCGCTTTGAACGGCAAGGTCGATACTCTCGATGGGCTGAAAGAGAACGTCATTGTCGGCCGGCTCATACCGGCCGGGACGGGCGGCATGATAAGCCAGCTGCGACGCGTCGCCAGCCACAGGGACGACCTCATCCTTCAGGAGCGCAACAAGTCCGGTGCAAAGGCCCTGCCTTCCGCCGCGGAAAGCGAATCGCCACTCGGAACGGATTCTCCCCAGGTGCAGGCGGCCGAGTAATTCAGGCCACGGACACAAAAAAGCCCGGCTTCGGCCGGGCTTTTCGATTCAAAACACGGCGCAATCAAAAAAAGCGGCGAAAAAGCGCCAAAGGATGCTTGGAATATCCGATTCCTTCCGTTAAAGTCTCATTTACCGACGAGTGGTGCTGCTTTGCATCGGCTTCAGGGTAAGCGGGTGAGGCAGCTGATTCTTTCCTGCTTTGGGCAAGGGAACCGAATTTAGAAACTGGGAAGTCTCGGTAGGCACCGGCCTCTAACTATGCAGGACAGCAAACCTCGAATGCGGTGGGAGCCCGTGATATGACGGTAGGACGCCTTAACCTGTCTGTCTTCTCATCCGCTTTGTTTTGCTTTGGAGCTATTTTTGCCGCACCAGCGCAGGCGGTGCTGCAAAGGCCGTGGTATCTCGTTGCTTTCGATCACGTTTTTCAGGTGGTTCACGTCAACGGCGAGTTTGGGCAAGCGCCGCTAAAGGAGGCGGAAAAGCAGTCCAGCACGCCTTATGTGAGCCGTCTTTTGAAGGATGACGGCGCCGTTACGGTCAAAGGCGATGTCCCCTCAGAAAGCGATCTTAAGATTCTCCAGGGCGTCGCAGCGGCAACCGCGCCAGGAGCGACTTTCATCGATAAAAGCCGGCTGAATCCGAATGTACCGAACCGCGATACTTGGCTTGCCGCGATGACCTTTGCGCTGCGCCAGCTTGGCAAGCTCGAACATGGCCAGGCCATGTTGAGTAATAGCTCGATCGCAATCGAAGGTGTGACAAGGTCCGGTGATGATTTTGCGTCTGTTCAAAAAAAGCTGAGGGATGAAGCGCCGAAGGGGCTGAGACTGAATACGGCGGTGAAACCGCACGATGTCCATCCCTTCGTTTGGCTTGCGCAGTTGCAGCCCGGCTCTTTGAACTTGAGTGGTCATGTCCCCGACCGGCAAGATCAAGTCCTGCGCGATTACGCCCAAAACTTGTTTCAGAATACAAAAGTCAACATTAGTATGGAGTTCGCCAAAGGTGAACCTCAGGATTGGCTTGCCGCGACCAAAGCTGCTCTTGATATGCTTTCTCTGCTTTATACCGGTAACGTCGCAATAAGCGGTAATGTCATAAAGCTGGAAGGGATTTACTCCTCTCCGTCGATGGCCGCTCTTTTGAAATCCTATAGCCAGCGAGTACCCTCTGGCTTTAGGCTTGAAACAAATGTTTTAGAGCCTGTGACAAGAACGCCCGCAGCCCGGTCGGAAGATGTCAGTCTCGCCGCGCATGCCAGCACCGCCCCGCTCAACCCGTGAGAGGCACCCGATGCGGACCGCTCCGGCCTGCGTGCGCTAAAGTTCCACGATCTCTTTCAGCTTTGTTAGGGGCAGGGGGCTTGGCGCCTGCCAATTCTTATCTGCTTCCAAGAGAAAATCTGCAATTTGGCGCTGACTGAACCGATCCAGCAAAAGCGGTGCGTGCCCCTCGTTCCTGATGAGAACCTGCGTCATATTCGGGTGACGGGCTTGCATCTCCTGGACGGTGGCCGCCGATAAAATATCTGAGTGCTCGCCGCGCAAAACCATCAATGGTGTTTGAAGCAGAGATTCGAAATGCTCCCACATCGCGGGCACGGGCTTTGAAATATCGACCTCGGAAAGCGCCTTTCCGACATTTGGATCGTACGCTGCGGCCGGCTTGCCGTTTTCTTCGTTGAAAAGCTGGCGCGTCAGGGACCTCCAGCCCGCGGCATCCAGCACTGTGAATTGGCGCTTGAACATCTCCCTGACGGTTTCGCACGCCTCATCCCAGTCGCGAGGAACCGGTATTTTGCCCGCGTAGCCCATGATCCGGGCGAGGCCTGAGGTCTCGATCACAGGGCCGATGTCGTTCAGAACGAGACAACCGATTGCCGATGGCCTCATCACCGCGAGCAGCATCGAGATAATACCGCCGCGCGATGTGCCGAGGATCGCAATATCGGTGAGGCCGCGCAGCGTCAGGAACGAGACGACATCCAAAAGCTCGGTATAGGCGGCATAATTATGCCAGTCCTTGTCCCAATCCGAGCGGCCCCGGCCGCGGTAATCCACGCAATAAACGGCGCGCGGATTGGTTGCATGCGACGCGAGCGCGACCGCCAAATCGTGGAAGTCCCTGCCGTTGCGGGTCAGCCCCGGAAGGCACAAGAGGGGGCGCCCGGGTAAGTCATCGCGGCCATACTTCCGCACATACAGTAGCAAATCGTCGTGACTCCGGTAGAAAATATCTTCTCCATCGAAGCCCGCTTCGTATCCAAACGGAAGTTCTGACAAATTCATTGGACCTCATCTGAGCCGGCGCTTCCGGTGACATCGGTTAAATCGGGAACCTTTCCGGGACGGCCGCGATGTAAGTCTTCAACGATTTGAAATTTCGTCTTACGTTCTTGCAAGCGGCACCGGTAAAGCTGAGTACTTTCGAGGATTTTTTTCACGTATTGACGCGTTTCGGTGAAAGGAATGCGCTCAACCCAATCGATGGGATCGACGGTCTTGTCGCGCGGATCTCCGAAATCCTTGATCCACTCTGTTACGCGCCCGGGCCCGGCATTATAGGCCGCAAGCGTCAACACATATGAGCCGTCGTATCCGGACAGCAGTTGAGCCAAGAACGCCGAGCCTAGCGTCACATTGTAGGATGGGTCTGAGATCAGCCGGGCCACCTCGTATTTCATCTTGACTGCCGCAGCAATATGTTTTGCCGTTTCCGGCATGAGCTGCATGAGGCCGCGCGCGCCAACCCTGCTCACCGTTCCTGTATAAAATTCGCTCTCCTGGCGCGTCAAGGCGTTCAAAAGAGCTAGCTCAAGCTTGGCATTGCCTCCCGCTGAATCGAACTTCGGCAAGAGCGTGGGGAAGGCGTAAGCTTCGGTTGCAAATCCTCGCAGCAGCGCAATTTTCGCGGCGCGCACCACGGCATGAGGCGGCGCAACCCGCTCGGCAAGCTCGAAAACCAGCGTCATCTGGTCCGGGTCTTGAATCTGCCGCGCGAGATCGAGGATGAAGCCGATTAGAACCGGTTCCAAATCGAGCTGCTTCGCAATCATGACGGACTTAAAGGCATCCTCGTTCACGAACGCGGCTATCGCCTCCCTTGAAGGTTGCCGCGGCGCGCGAAACTCACAAGCATGCGCGTTGCGAAGAGCCTGACGGGCGAGCGCTCCATAATAAGTATAGAATCGCTGAGCCGCTTCTGAGAAGTGCGATTGGGCCTGCTCCGGCGCTCCAAGCTCTAGTTTCGCGCGGCCGAGCCAATAGGCAGACCTCGCTTCGGTGCGGCCAAATCCCGTCACACGCGAGGCCTCAAAATGGGGAAGCGCGCGCTGCGGATCCTTCAGGAAACGGAGCGCGATCCAACCGGCAAGGAATTCCGACTCGGATAGATTGTTCCCGTCGAGCGGCCCGTGTGCCTTGGCGATCGCATAGGCCGTTTTGGGGTGGTCTTGGCTCAACGCGCGCCGGACTTCGCTGCGCCGGAAGTCCCACCAGCGGTCAGGGTCCGCGAGATCCGCCGTGTCTGGCCCAATGGAGCGCAACAGCGACCACACATCGTCGTCGGCTCCCTCGCGGCGAAGCGCCTTTAGCCGGGCAAGCAGCGTGCCCGGGCCCCCAGCGCGCTCCTTCGATAGCTTAAACGCATTTTCGCCGGCCTTGGCTTGAAGGGAGCGCTCCTCCTGCTCCTTCTTATCGGCCGTCTTCTTCACATCCTCATCGGCGCCGTCATCGCTTTTCCGGCTTGCCTTCTTGATGCGGACTTTCTTCTTGATGCGCACGAGTTCGGTAATCGATGCCACGCCTAACGCGCGGCTTTTGCCAACGAGCGCCGCTTCACGTTGCGCGATACCGTCCGCGTTATCCGAGCGGCGTCTCCTCTTGCGGTGCGAGGCCTTGTTCGACCCGTGCCGGCCGCCGTGGCGCTTGTCTGCTTTCGATCTCAGCCGTGCCAAAGCCTTGAGGCCTTTTCTGCCGCTGTCCTGCGCAAGTTTCTTCTCGGGATCGTCCTTATAGGCAGCACGAATCGCCAGCAACGTTGCCCTGTGCCGGCGGTCTTTATCATCCAGAAGCGTACCGAACCGGGACCGGAGTTTTTCCTCCACAGCCGGGTCCAGCAGATACCGGCCCCAAGCATACTTGATCTGTGCAAGGCCGCTTTCGCGCTCCCCCGAATCGATCAAAGCCGCACCAAGGCTCGCATGACCGGCACCGGTTAAGGGCTTGCGATTCGTGTAATACTTCAAGACGCTCGCGCTCGATGCATTGGATAGAAACAAATTCTTCTCAATGACGGCATCCTGAGCCAGTTCCGGGAACAGAGGATGCGCGGCCCTAAATGCCATCGCTTCCTTGAAATCCGCGTTGGACCGGCGCAGCCGCTTCCATTCAGCAAAGGTCTTCGCCGCGGGGTCGCCGATCTTTTTTATCGCAGCGCGCACATCGCCGTCATCGTCACGGGAGGCGGCTTCCACGGCTTCCTTGACAGCTTTTGCGTCATCCTCGCCGATTTCGAACGAGAGAAGCGGCTGTAAAGCAGCCGTCATGTCCTCTGCGGAGAACGGCTTGGGAAAACTCACCACCGCCGCGGGAATCAAAACGGGCGGTTTCGCCTTCTCCTTGGCGGGCGCCGGAGCCTGCGGCGCTTGAACCTGGCCGCTTTCACTTCCGGGCTGCGCTTTTCTATCCCGGGGCGCCTGGCTATCGTCTGGCTGCTTGCCGCTGCCCTCAGCCCCGGTGGCAACGCCTGCGGATGAGGGGGAGGGGCTCGCTGGCCGGACGGACGCGCTGACCTTGACCGCGGAAACGGTGGCGCGCGGTTGCTTCTTTCCAAAGTTCGGCGTCTGAGCCAGCGATTGCCCGGACTCTTGGGCCGGCAAAATGAACGAGACGATCACGGCCCCCAGAAAGCCAAGGCCCAATCCGATGGCGATTGCTTTTAGGAGCCCAAAGGGGTCCTGCGATTTGGAGCTATTTGCGCGAGGCCTTGACATTTGCCCATCGGGTGAAAAATTCGTTTGGCGGCACTTCGCGTCGAACTTATGCTTTGGCTTGCGAGCGATATGAACTATGTCCAAAGCTGTGTTGTGTGGCGCGGTTACACGGTATGTTAGCCGCCATAATCCGGCAAGAGAATGACAAGCTTTGCAGTTACTCCGGCCCGGCGGACGTTAAGCGCGGAAGTGGCTAACGGTCAGTTACCGGCCGATGCAAATTCGATACGAAGGTGAAGGCAGGACCGAATGTTCAAGGGGTCGTTTACAGCGCTTATAACTCCATTCGAAGACGGCGAAGTGGATTACGACGCCTTTTGCCGGCTTGTGGAATTTCAGATCGAGGCTGGTACGCACGGGCTGGTCCCGGTCGGCACAACCGGCGAGTCGCCGACGTTGAGCCACGAGGAACATCAGCGCGTTGTCGAAACCTGCATCGCTGCTGCGAAAGGCCGGGTTCCGGTTGTCGCCGGAGCAGGGTCGAACAGTACGAAGGAAGCCGTCGATCTCGCAAGGCATGCCGAGAAGGCCGGAGCAGCGGCCGTGCTGGTGGTGACGCCGTATTACAACAAGCCCACGCAAGAAGGGCTCTTCCGGCATTACCAGGCCATCAACGATGCGATCGGCATTCCGATTATTATCTATAATATCCCTGGCCGTAGCGTTGTCGACATGTCGGTGGCGACCATGACCCGGCTCTCGAAGCTTACCAATATCGCCGGCGTCAAGGATGCGACAGCATCGCCTGTTCGCGTAAGCCAGCAGCGCCTCAGCATGGGCGAGAACTTCAACCAGCTTTCGGGCGAGGATGGGACCGCGCTTGCCTTCATGGCTCATGGCGGCCATGGCTGCATCTCGGTCACGTCGAACGTCGCGCCGCGTCTTTGCGCGGCCTTCCAGAATGCGTGCCTCGCCGGCGATTTCCGGCTCGCGCTCGAGTTGCACGACAAGCTGATGCCGCTGCACGATGCGCTCTTCGTGGAGACGAGCCCGGGCCCGGTCAAATACGCGGCCTCGCGGCTTGGCCTGTGCAAGGCGGATACGCGGCTGCCGCTGGCGCCGGTTTCGGAGCAAACCAAGGCGATTGTCGATGCAGCGCTTGTTAAAACCGGGCTGTTATCGCGAGAGGCCGCTTAGCTCCCATGGCCGGCCCAGCACAAACATCGGTGCGCAAAGTCGTCGCGGATAATCGCAGGGCGCGCTTCTCCTATTTCATCGACGACACGTTCGAAGCGGGGATCGTGCTCGGCGGCTCCGAGGTGAAATCCTTGCGCCAGGGAAGGGCCAATATCGCCGATTCTTACGCGAGCGAGCAGAACGGCGAGATCTTCCTCATCAACGCCTACATCCCCGAATACCTCCAGGCCAACCGCCTGAACCATGAAACGCGCCGGCCGCGCAAGCTGCTCCTGCATAAGCGCGAAGCAAGCAAGCTCATCGGCGCAATCCACAAAGAAGGGATGACGCTGATCCCTCTGCGCATCTATTTCAACGATAAAGGCCGGGCCAAGCTAGAGCTGGCACTCGCTCGCGGCAAGAAACTGCACGATAAGCGCGAGACGGAGAAAAACCGCGATTGGGAGCGCCAGAAGGGGCGGCTGATGCGCGAGCGCGGCTAAGTAAGGGACGCGACCGGTGTTTTGCTGCGGGACCGTCTTAAATTGACTAACCCAAATTGTGCGCCTCTTCCGTATCCAATTCGGCGCCCATTCCAATCGGGCTTGCTAAAGGTCTGCCATAGATGCGTTTTTGATTGCCGGCTTCCCATGACCGCATCGCCTCAAGCAAGGCAACGTCCTGTTTGATGGTGTCGACGTGTAGCTGGCGAAGACGCTCAATCCGCGCATCGGGACATTCCGCTGCGATGTACTTGCGCCACCATCTCGCAAAAGCTTGATTAAACCGCGCGGGCAAGCGTTGGGTAGACATGCTCAACTCCTCAAGAGATTGCGCCCCGCCCAAACATGAGGCTAGTGCGATTCTCTATGCAGCTCTACGATAAATATTCGAACGGCCGGAACATGGGGACAGAGGCACCGGCGGCGAATGTCTTGTATTTCTTGAAGAATTATCGCGCTCGCCAATTTTAGGCTGGCCTTCTAAAAGCTGAGTCCCAGGAGGCGCGAGAAACTTAGTAAACATGCGCGGGAGCTGCCGGCGGCGCAGGCGAACTCAGCTTCGGAAGTTGACATCCTTGGCTCGCCCGCATAAATGCCGATTAGAATTATTCTAAGGGGATCGCGATGGTATTTGCTGCGCTGACGCATGCGCCTAAGAAGTTTTGCGATCTGACCGAGCGTGAGATCCTAGCCGTGGCGATCTCCGCCGAGGAGGAGGATTCCCGCATCTACTTGACCTTCGCCGAAGATCTGGAAGAGCGGTTCCCAGCTTCGGCTCAGGTGTTCCGCGAGATGGCCGAGGAGGAGAACGAGCACCGGCACCGCCTGCTCGACTATTATCAGAAGCATTTCGGCTCGCATCTTCCGCCGATACGCCGCGAAGATGTGAAGGGCTTTTTGCGGCGCCGCCCGATTTGGCTTACGCGCAATCTGTCCCTCGATACCATCCGCCAGCAAGCGGAGACGATGGAGTTCGAGGCGCAGCGCTTTTACGAAAAGGCCGCTCAGCAAGCGACCGATGTCGGTATCCGCAAGCTTTTAGGGGATTTGGCATCGGCCGAGCAGAAGCACGAAAGCTTGGCCGCTAAACTTTCCGATAAGATTCTCACGCCGGATATCAAACAGGAGGAAGACGAAACCGAACGGCGCATGTTCGTTCTGCAATATGTGCAGCCTGGGCTTGCCGGGCTCATGGACGGATCGGTCTCGACGCTGGCGCCGCTGTTCGCGGCCGCCTTCGCCACACACCATAATTGGCAGACTTTTCTCGTCGGGCTCGCCGCCTCAATCGGCGCGGGTATCAGCATGGGGTTCGCCGAGGCGCTGTCCGACGACGGCTCGCTCACGGGGCGCGGCTCGCCGCTCTTGCGCGGCGGCATTTGCGGTTTAATGACCACCGTCGGCGGGCTTGGCCATACCATGCCCTATCTCGTGCCCGATAGCTGGGCGAATGCGTTTTGGATTGCCACCGCAATCGCAAGTGTCATCGTCTTAGTGGAGCTGTGGGCCATCGCATACATCCGCTCCCGCTATATGGATACACCCTTCCTGCAAGCCGTTTTTCAGATTGTCATCGGCGGCCTGATCGTTCTTGGCGCGGGCATCGCCATCGGCGGTGCCTAGAGCCCATCCGCTTTTGATGGAATCGAAAACGGGCTCTAGAGCCTATCCGCTTTTGATGGAATCAAAAGCGGGCTCTAGGTTTTTGTTTTTTCGTGCTTCTTATCGGAAAACCGCTTCGCACTTTTCCGGAAGCACTCTAGGTCTTTGTTTTTTCGTGCTTCTTACCGGAAAACCGCTTCACACTTTTCCGGAAGCACTCTAGAGGAGCGAGAGGGACGGCGATTACCAAAATTTTGCGGGCCCGCGGAGACGCGGGCCTCACTTTTTTGTGCAATGGGATAAACGCGTTCTGGAGACGGTTAAGGCTTCGTAAAAGCTATAGCAAACCTTCTCTATAATCCATGCGCTACGAACGCATACGAGGATCGCCCGCATGAAAACGCTGCTTCTCCCATTTAGCCCCCGCTACATCGTTCTGACCATAGCCTTTGCAGGCATGGCGGCGTTCGCCGCGCTTGTTTACAGGGACCCCGATATCAGCCGCTATTTCGTTTTGCCGCTCGCCATATTTGGATTTTTTTCCCTTCTCGGCCTACGCGATCTCATTCAGAAAAAGCATGCGATCCTGCGTAACTATCCGATTGCCGCGCATTTGCGCTTCATTCTGGAAAACATCCGCCCGGAAATGCGGCAGTACTTCTTCGAAAGCGAGAAGGACGGTGCACCGTTTCCGCGCGATAAGCGTGCCATCGTCTACCAGCGGGCAAAAGGGGTCCTCGATAAGCGTCCGTTCGGCACCGAATATAACGTCTACGAATCCCGCTACGAATGGCTGCATCATTCCATCGCGCCCAAAGAACCCGCGTGCGAACCTTTCCGGATCTCGATTGGCAGCCCAGCGTGCTCTCGGCCTTACGCGGCTTCGGTCTTCAACATCTCGGCAATGAGCTATGGGGCACTGTCTGCGAATGCCATCCGCGCCTTAAATAAGGGCGCCAAGATGGGCGGTTTCGCGCACGATACCGGCGAGGGCGGCTTCAGCCCGTATCACGAGGAAAATGGCGGCGACATCGTTTGGGAAATCGGCTCGGGCTATTTCGGCTGCCGCAACGAGGATGGGACGTTTTCCCCGGAGCGCTTCGCGGATACAGCCACCAAGCCGCAAATCAAGATGATCGAGATCAAGCTGAGCCAAGGCGCCAAACCCGGCCATGGCGGCGTTCTGCCTGCCGCAAAGGTAACGCGCGAGATCGCGCGCATCCGCGGCGTCGAAGCGGGCCGCGATTGCGTCTCGCCTGCGCGGCACACCGCGTTCTCCACGCCCATCGAGATGTTGCATTTCATCGCGGAACTGCGCGAGCTATCGGGCGGCAAACCCACGGGCTTCAAATTCTGCGTGGGCCACGCCTGGGAGTTCATGGCCATCGTCAAAGCCATGCTGGAAACCGGCATCACGCCGGACTTTATCGTAGTGGATGGGGCCGAGGGCGGCACCGGCGCTGCACCGCTTGAGTTCATGGATCATATGGGTATGCCGCTCCGCGACGGGCTGACTTTCGTCCATTCCACCCTTATGGGCGTCAACCTGCGCAATAAGATCAAGCTCGGCGCGTCGGGCAAAATTACATCCGCCTTCGACATGGCGCGCGTGATGGCACTCGGCGCCGATTGGTGCAACGCGGCGCGTGGATTTATGTTCGCGGTGGGCTGCATCCAATCGCAAAGCTGTCACACCGATCGGTGCCCGACGGGCGTTGCTACCCAGGACCGCCTCCGGCAGCGGGCTTTGGCCGTCTCCGATAAATCGCAGCGGGTGGCCTCATTCCATAAAGAGACCCTCAAAGCTTTGGCCGAACTCATTGCCGCAGCTGGACTTGAGCACCCTTGCGAGCTGCGGCCCTTCCATTTCATGCATCGCGCCGCACCGGACCGCGTCGTGACCTTCGCGGAGCTGTTCCCCTTCCTAAACCCCGGCGAACTGCTTGCTGGAACCGATCGGCCGCAATACCGCGATCCCTGGGAAGTGGCACGGGCCGATAGCTTCGTGCCGCGGAGCGAACGCATGCAAGACCCGGTTTCTATCGCGGCGGAATAATGCCCTATGCGTCGATGCGCAATGCCGGTTTCCTCGCGGAAGATGGCGCGTATACAAAAACCAAGAGCACGCCTTCGATGGAATCGAAGGCGTGCTCTTCTTTAGTCCAGAGTGCTTCCGGAAAAGTGCGAAGCGGTTTTCCGATAAGAAGCACGAAAAAAACAAAGGCGTAGTGTCCATTTTTGATTCTATCAAAAGCGGATAGGCTCTAGGCTTCGAACGATACCGCTCATTCTGACGGCAAGCTGTAATAGCTGCCGTCGAGTCCCAGATATTCGCCATCGCGATAAAAGCTTGGCGCCTTGGCGGATTCGAGCACGGCGAGCATGGTGGGCACGGGCTGCCCCGAGCTTCTGACGCGGTCGATTACGCGCTGGGGGCCAATCTCGTCGAGCAACTCGAAGGGTCCCTTTTTCCAGGCGAAGCCCCACCTCATGGCGCGGTCGATGCTGACCAGGTCCTCGGAAATCTCTGGAAGCAGCCCGGCGGCATAAAGCAGAGTTCCGCCCATCAGGTCCCAGGCATAGTGGCCTTCGGGATCGTCCGAAAACAGAAGGGTGGACGCCTGCGCGTGATGCGGAGCGAGCTGCACCGGAATTGCAGGGCGCCATTCGTTCGATTCCAGATCGAAGACTTCTTTCCTCTTCGAGCCGCCGGCCTGTTTGAGCACGCGATAAAAGCCGCCTCCGGACTTACGCCCTAGCTGTCCGCGGTCGAGAAGAACCTGCTCCGCCTCCGGGAATTTGGTGAAGGCAAGCCCAGCATCCCCAGCCGGAAGAGTCGCAGCGAGGTTTTTGCCTATGAATTCCATCACGTCGAGGCCGATGAGATCGATCAGCCCGTAAAGGCTCGTGGACGGGATGCCAACAGGCGCCCCCATGAGCGCGTCGATCTTCTCGATGCCCAATCCGTGCGCCTTGTCCGGCTTGGCCTTGTGGAGCCCCGACAGCATCCAAAAGCAGCCGATGCGATTGCCGATGAAGTTTGGCGTATCCTTGGCGTGAACGACGCCCTTGCGCAGCACATCGTGACAGAAGGCCGAAAGCCCATTGACCGCCTCGTGACGGGTTTCAGGCCCCGCGACCATTTCAAGCAGCCGCATCACGCGCACGGGGTTGTAGAAATGCGTTACCAGTATGTCGCGGCGCAGCCTTTGGGGGAAGCCGGCGGCGATGTCCTTGAGCATAATGCCAGACGTGTTGCTGCTGACAATCGAGCCGTTGCACCGGATCGGCTCCAGCTTGGCAAATACGGAGCGTTTGGTCTCAAGATCCTCGACGACAGCCTCGCAGATCCAATCGCACTCTGCGATTTTCTCGTGCTTGCTTTCCATCGTGCCGGCATCGATGTGCTGGGCAAGGTAAGCCATTTCCTCAGAGGACTGCGCGCTTGCAAGCGTCCTGTCGAGCGCCTTCGCAGCCAAACGCTCATCGGATTCGATAATCACGACGGACCGGCCGGCGTCTGCACAGGCCGCCGCGATGCTGCTGCCCATGGTGCCGCCCCCGATGACAGCGACGGATTGGATATGAAAGGTCATGGCCTGACTCCAGTTAACGATTCGACTTTCGTCTAATGGCAAAGCTTTGGGCAGTAAATGGCGCGGCGGTCATGGCTGCCGCGCGTCAGGCGTCCATGTGGGGACCAAACCGGTGCCGGCTGTTGGGAATTCTGCTTAACGGCGGGGACTCGGCGCGCAATTACCGGAGTTTTTAGGCCCGTGAATACCCCGGCCTCACTTTTTTGCATTGCTGCCGCCCGGCCAGGATTGCAACCTGGGACAGGACGCGGCCACGATGCTTGGAAAGTTACCAAGGGTGCATGGTCTCCTGCCCGATAGCGAACGCACGCAAGACAATGCAGCCCAAATACGGTAAAGCGGGATACTGGTTTGAGCCGTATAATGATGACTGGCAGGCGTTCGCTGCGGGCAAACCTGATCGCCGGCGGCGCGAGGGAGAAATACTATGACGCAATTTGCCATCCTGCTGCCTGCGTGCGTGCTTGCCCTGTGGACGCTCTTGGTCCTAACGCTCGTGCCGCTCCGGCGCGTCACCGCCTCGCTTTCCGGGCGCACGCACGTCAAGGACTACCGCTACGGTGAGAGCGCCAACGTGCCGGGCGACGTGTCGCTACCTAATCGGAACTATATGAATCTGCTCGAACTGCCTGTTCTGTTCTACTTCGTTTGCCTTGCGTTGATGGCGGCCGGGCGCGCCGATCAAATCTATGTCTGGCTGGCCTGGGCCTTTGTCGCCGCGCGCGTCCTGCACTCGCTCGTGCACATCGGGTACAACGACGTTATGCATCGCTTATTCGCGTTCGCTTTGGGCAATTTGATCCTGGCCGCGATGCTTATCCGGCTTACGGCCTCCCTTGTTTGAAGGCACGGCGTTCCCGGCAAAGTGTGGGGTGGAAGAGCGGCAATCGTGGAAAACGTAATGAGGGACGGCGCGTTGAACGCGCCGTCAATTCCGGCAATTAGCGGCGATTGGATGCCGTCCTCGTCTGCGGCGCCTGTGAATTCAGAGCAGTCTTTTGGGCGCTCGTAAGCGATGCAAAGAATGTCCTGACCTCGGGCTTGACGATATCGATTGCTTTTATCAAAGCAGCGATGCGCCGGTCTGCGGCGTCGAGCCTCGCGTCGAGCGTATCCGGCACATTCTCCGGGCACGAACTACGAAGCCCCGCGGCAGCTTGAGCGGAAGCCTGCTTGAGCTTGTCCAGGGCCTCCCTCTGCGTATCGTCCAGCTTAATCGCGTTGGCGATATCGTTCTCCGGCACGTTGATGAAGCCGGCTTGACTCGAACACAGCCTGGCGAGATCCACGTTGCGCTCTCCCGTGCGCCGGCCAGTGCCCATCGCCGCGTCTAACCTTTGCCGCTGCTGAGGGCTGAGTTGATCGTAAAGCCGCACGAGAGGCCCGCGAACGATTGCCTCCGATTGCTGCATGGCTTGCAAGCGCTGCTCCATCGCATCGAGGCGCCCTTCCGGGGTTGAAGGCGTTTGCGCTGGACATGCGCTGACCAAATCCTCCGACGCTTTCACCATCGCGGATTTCAAGTCTTCGAACGCCTGCTGCTGATCGGGGGCCGGCTGAACGATCGCCTCGATGCGCTGGAAGGGAAGGCTATCCACTCCAGGAGCGAACCCTGCGCATGCGGCTGCCGTCTCCTGCGGACTAAGTTTCGCAACACGTTGGGCCGCCGCGCCGGCGCTCGGACTTACGGCCGCATGCCTATAGCGGCTATAGATATCGCCCGCATAAGCCGTGCCGCCGCCGGGATAGGCAGCGTTATAGTACCCATAATCGTAATATGGGTAGTCGTAATCCGGCCAAAATGCGCTCCAAAGGAGGGCATCGGGGCCAAATCCCCAGAGCAGATCATAGTAGTCGTAGGGCCAGAAAGCGTAGGAGAAGTAGTCGCCGAAGAAGTACGGCCAGAATACACCGCCCGCCCAATACTGGCCGAAGCCGCGGCCCTGCCAGCCACGTCCGCCAAATCTCGCATTGGCGAATCCGTTGCCGCGCCCGAATTGGCCATTCCGGGCATTGAACCGGCCGTTATTGGCAAGGCGTCCGGTGTTGCCGGCGCGATTATTGTGAAGCGCAGCAAAGTTGCGGCCATTCAACCGGTTATGCGCAAGACGGTTCGCCCTCGCGTTGCGCGCGAACCGATGGGCCGCAGCCCGGTTTCGCGCGAGACGGCTGGCGCGATTTGTTCTCGCAGAGCGGCCTCGCGCCGTATGCCGGCCCGCTGCCCGGTGGAAGCCGTGTCCCCGGACGAAACGATGACCGCCAAGGCGCGCCCCGTGTCCTCCGAAACTGTGTATTCCTCCAAAGCCGCGCATTCCGCCGAAATGACCGCCGAAGCCTCCGAAATGGCCCCCGCCGCCAAACCCTCCGAAGTGCCCGCCTCCGCCAAAATGACCGCCTCCGCCGCCACCTCTGAACGCATAGCTTGCAGCCGGGGACAAGATCAAGCCCAGGCAGCCAACAACAACAACCAGAATCCGTCTTAGCATCTCTGCCTCCAAAAATGTTCTGGATGCAAGTTCAAGACAACACGGGCTGTGGCGTTCCATTTGTTAATATATTTTTTACCGGAAACGCCAGAGGCGTATCCCCGCTTCTTCCAAGACACTTAAGGCGTAAATGCCTAGAGCCGTTTTTCTCGCTCAGGGCCACCGGGATCTCCTCTATTTCTGCTCTGACCATGTGCCGTAAAGTGCCACCACGGCGCCGGCGGCCGCGCGGATGGACGCAATAAAAGCCTCCCCCGGCTTGAACGCTCCCAGGCTGTGGCTCGGATCGAGCAGGACGGCGAGTTCAAGCGCCGCCGATTTGTGCGCGGGGCTTAGACCCTGCAGCACGTAAGACATCGCCGCGATTTCGCGCCGTTTGTTTTCGCCGAAGGGCAGGCGCCCGAATGGGCTCGAACGAACCTCCGACTTCATATGATTGACGCAGCCGATATTCGAAAGGCCGACGATGCAATCGGTTAGCCGGTTCAGAGCCTCGGCTTCGCGGTCGGATAGCGCGCGGTCGAGCGCGGTCAAGCGGCGGCGTAACGAGCGCACGCGAACCGCTTCAGGTTTCTCGGCCGCGTCCTCGATGATCGCGCGCCGCACGCTGAGCGGCGTGAGGATTGAGCGCGTCCTGTGCCGCGCTACAATGGGAGCGCCGGGCGGAGTCAGGATATCGCGAGCGAAGGGCGTATGCTGCCGGCGATGCTCGGCCGGACCTTCCGATGATTCTGGCCTTGGCGGCCTTTTCGCCGATCTCGCCTTAGCGGCCATGACCGTCTCCACGCTCGAAGGCTCGATGAAGGTGATCGCGGCAATAAGACGCCCGCCCGAGCCTTGGCGCGCCGCAAAAGGCGAAGCCACGCTCCGCCGGATCGCCGAGCGGCCAGCGGCAGGCGCCGTCCGGGAGTACAAAAAGGGCTGCGGCCCCGAAGGTTGCCGAAGGGCCCACATTGGACCGGCGCACGACAAGGCCGGTCCCTTCCAGCCGCTCACCCTTTTTGGCCTCCCGGCGAATCGCACGAAGGCTGATGCCGTTCCGCCGCAGCGCCGAGCGCAACGCCTTTGGATTTACGCCGAGCGTGCGGGCGATATCGCATGTTCGAAGCGCCCCCAGAGACGCAACGATTTCCGTCAGTTCTCCGGCCGTCCATCGCCGCCGCCCTTTCCAAGCGAGGAGCGGGAGCGTGGCGGATATGTTAGGTGCAGACCGATGGGAATCCAGGTGAGATACATGGTGCAACACGGGCGTCTCGTTTTGGCTGTGGTACTGACCGGTGGCCGCGAAAAAAAACACAAGGCAATCATCACTTTTCCCGGCACGAGATTACAATTACACGAAACGTGTAAATAAAACGCTCAATTTTACCCAATTCTGTGGAATTTTATGCAGCCCCGGACGTTATCGGATCGAATGCCTTTGCGTGCTCAAAAGCTCATGAAGCTGCAATGAATTTCCCCACGCAAACGGATGATGATGTGCCATTTTGGTAAGATTGGCTCGCTATGGCGCGATCATAAAATAGCTGGAATCGCAGCGAACCAATTGTTTTTCCCCAGAAAAGATTCGGGGCGTTTCTAAAGGGCGATTTTCTTGCCCAGGAAATGTGTTACACATCACGTGTAGAAGGCGGGTTTGCTCGATGCGAGATTGGACGGCTGACGAAATTAGATCCATTGCAGAGCGGCTTCGCAGTGCGCGGATCCATGCCGGCTTTGAGCGTGCCACCGAGGCCGTCCGGAAGTTCGGATGGAATTACAGCCGCTACATGAATTACGAAAATGGCGAGCGCGCCATTCCGCCGAAGCAGGCGATTCTGTTCGCTTCTGCCTTTAGCGTAACTGTGGATTATATTTATTTTGGAAAAGGTGATATACTGAAACGAGGTGAGCTAACACCCGGGATATCTTCGAAAATCGTGCGGCGTATCCCCCTCGTGGGTCTCGAGAATATTGCGGAACTCCAACGCATATCTTCTGGATTTGAGCCGATGCTGGCTGTCACGATCCCCGTTTCCGGCGACGACGCGCTCCCCGAGCGGGCAATTTTTATAGAAATCCACGATAAATCAATGTCTAACCCAAGCGAGCCCATATCCTTCGAGCCAGGCGACAACGCTATGATCGATCTTGAAGCGGTGGCCGCGCCTGCCGATTTTGTGCTCGCGCTCGTGCCGGAGGAAGGCAAAGCGCTGTTCCGTCTGTACCGCGAGGTGGGGCGCGCTGGGGATGGCTCGATGATCGCCGATCTGGTCCCGCTTAATCCGAATTTCCGGACGATTCGCATTTCCAATGCGAGCCCTGGGCAAATCATAGGCGTATGCCGCCGGATTCATCGTATCGTCGAGCTGGCGCCGGCATCGCGCCGCGCGTATCCCGGTTAAGCAGGCCCCTTTGGGCAAGCCAACGAATGTTTGGGTAGGACTTTTTGTTTTCCCTGAGTTTTATCGCAAAATCGGGCCGGCCGTATTTGCGAATTCCACCTTTCCCAACGCGCTGCCGCTGCGCCGGATCGCGCTAGCCCGCGGCATTGAACCTGGAAAGGCCGGACTTTTGTTAAGACGGTATGTTAAGCCCGGTCCGGGCGAAGGAGGAGAGCTGCCATGGAAATGCGGAATTTGGGCGATCGAGGACTTGAGGTTTCCGAGCTTGGGCTCGGTTGCATGGGCATGAGCTTCGCCTATAGCGGCCGGGACGATGCCGAATCCACTGCGACCATTAGTCGCGCTCTGGAACTTGGCGTCAACTTCCTCGATACGGCCGAAGTTTACGGACCGTTCGACAACGAGATCCTGGTTGGCAAGGCCATCGCCGGAAAGCGCGAGAGTGCCGTTATTGCCACAAAATTTGGCTTCAAGATTGGAGCCGGTCACCCCGGAACCGACAGTTCGCCGGAGCATGTGCGCGAAGTTTGCGAGGCATCCCTCAAGCGGCTCGGCACCGATTATATCGACCTTTTCTATCAGCACCGGGTGGACCCAGCTGTGCCCATCGAAGACACGGTTGGCGCGATGGCGAGCCTCGTCAAGGAAGGCAAGGTCCGTTATCTCGGCCTGTCGGAAGCATCCGCCGGCACGCTGCGCCGTGCGCACGCGGTCCACCCCATTACCGCGCTTCAAAGCGAATATTCCCTGTGGGAGCGCGGCATCGAGGAGGAAATCCTGCCAACTTGCCGCGAGTTGGGCATCGGTTTCGTGCCTTACAGCCCGCTTGGGCGCGGCTTCCTTACCGGGGCTGCGAAGCGCGCGGAGGATTACCCAGCGGACGATTTCCGGCGGGGTCAGCCGCGCTTTCAGGGCGAGAACTTCGACCGCAACATGAAGATCGTCGAGGCCGTCAAGGCCGTCGCGAGCGAGAAAGGCGCCACGCCCGCACAAATAGCGCTCGCTTGGCTCTTGGTGCAGGGGCCGGACATCGTGCCCATTCCGGGAACCAAGCGGCGCGCCCATCTGGAAGAAAACGCCGCCGCAACCGAAATTATGCTCTGGCCCGAGGATCTCGAAGCGCTGGAGGCGGCGGCGCCATTGGGTGCAGCGGCGGGCGCGCGCTATCCGGAGAGCATGATGGCGCTTTCCAACCGCTAGAGCGCTGCCTCAAGCTTGGCGAAGGATGGCAAGCTTAAGGTCGATGCGCATTGGAAAAAAATGGAAGCGTGCAATGCAAATCGATCTGAACGCGGATATGGGGGAGGGCTTCGGCGCCTATCGCATGGGCAATGACGAGGCGCTACTTGGCATTGTAACTTCAGCCAATGTCGCCTGCGGCGTCCACGCGGGCGACGCCACCACCATGCACCGCCTTGCCATGCTCGCCAAAGAGCGCGGCGTGGGCCTCGGTGCGCATCCCGGCTTCGACGACCTTTGGGGTTTCGGCCGCCGCGCCATCGTGATGGACGCGCGCGATCTCGAATATCTCGTCGCTTATCAGATCGGCGCCCTGCAGGCGTTCACCGCATATGCGGGCGCGCCGCTCCGCCACGTCAAACCGCATGGCGCACTTTATAATATGGCCGCGAAGGACGAAGCCTATGCGGGCGCCATTGCCCGCGCCGTAAATGCCGTCGATGCGAGCCTCGTCCTTGTGGGGTTGCCGGGCTCGGAGATGCAAAAGGCCGCGGAGCGCCAAGGACTTGCCTTTGCGCGGGAAGGGTTTTGCGACCGCCTGTACCGCGAAGACGGCTCACTCATGCCGCGCTCGGTGGCGGGTTCGGTTATCGCAGACCCAACCGCAGCTGCCGCGCAAGGGCTTCGCCTCGCCCGCGATCGCGAGCTTGTCACGGCCAGCGGCGCCCGGATAAAGCTTCACGTAGATACGCTTTGCGTGCATGGCGACGAGCCCGGCGCCATTGCCGTTGCAACGGCCGTCCGCGGTGCCCTCGAAAGCGCCGGCGTCGAACTCGTGCCCATTCAACAGCGGCAGGCTTAGCGGCCGGAACGGCCCGAAACCCGAAACGCCCGAAATCCTGCTCGCCCGTCCCTTATGACGGAAAAAGGGTTTGGATAAAGAGCTTGGCCACCGTCGATGGGCCTCTCGTCCGTCGGGTTACGCAAGCCGCCGAATGAATCGGGCACAAATGCCTGTTAATGAAGCGCGCACGGATTTAACCCATATAACTCCATTTAGAGTTAAATCTGCGATGGGTCTTCATAACCGGGCGCGCTCCATGGTCTTACCGCTCCGTCCTATCGGCCACCTACTGTTGCGGGCATTGCTTATTGCCTCGGCTGCGCTGCTGCCGCGGAATGCCTTCTGCGCTGACAGAAACCCTCCCGGAATTTGCCGGATATGGCCGCAGAACAGGCTGATAATCGATGGCCTTCAATCCCGCCGCTTTATGCTGGAAGCGGCAAGCGAGGCCGAGCCAGCGCTTTCTCCACTCGTGGTGAACGGTCGAAAGATTTATCATAGGGCCTTCAGCCTTTCGCTCGACGTAGCCGAGCCGATAGCGCTGTTTCAGGATAGCCCCGGCAAGGCGTGT
Source organism: Rhodomicrobium sp. (assembly GCA_052148445.1). Taxonomy (GTDB): domain Bacteria; phylum Pseudomonadota; class Alphaproteobacteria; order Rhizobiales; family Rhodomicrobiaceae; genus Rhodomicrobium. The sequence continues at coordinate 23,242 of JBKQIH010000067.1, read as the reverse complement.
TCCGTGGCGAGGGATAACGAAAAAAACGCGCCGCTTTGGATTCCCGTGTTTTTCGTGGGCCGCGCCTGGCAATCGGCCGATGAATTGAAAGCCGACGCGCAAAGGACCGCCTTCGCGCCGTCGGAGCGGCTCGCCAATGGCGAGAACTTCGCGGAGATTCAATTTTACCTCAGGAAGGGAAGCTGGAGTTTCAGCGATATCCGCCCATTTTTTGCGTGCGGCAAGCCGGGACTGATGCTGTGCGAGGGATATTGTCCCGGAGATTCGGCGGCTCTCGCGGAGTCGCTTATCGATTCGGTCGTGGCAGATGCGGCTTCGCCGCTCCCAGAGGTCATAAGCAGGAGCACGGAGCCTTCCCCACCGATCTTGCCCGCGCCTCCCGCAGCGGTGCCGGCTCCTCCTCCGCCGGCGCCGGGCGCGCCGCATGCAACGATACCCTTGCGCCCGTTGAAGCGGCTCGTCCTTGCCCTTGAGCGCAAAACCGGCAGCGCGATCGCTCCGGCGGACGTTCTCGAAGCGGAGGGAAGCATCCGAATCGAGGGCGCCGAAGTGAAGGCTGCGGACGGCACCCTTATCGCGGATCTGCCGGAGGATATTTTTGCGAGGGCCAACACCGCAGAAGCGCTTCGGCGGCTGTTCCGGTATCACCAAATCTCAACCGTAACGATCGAGGCATCCCGTTCGGTTCTCACGGCCGAGCCTCTCTTTATCCGGGCCGCGGATATAGCGGTTACGATTGCCGATGCGGCTGGAAAACCGGCCGGGGGCTGCAATCTTGCTCTCGACGTTGCGCCTGACCGGAAGATTGGGCGCGGATGGGCGAATGCCGCTGCACCGCAGCGCACGCGCGGCTTGAAACTCTGGGAAGAAGCATCCGGTTACGCGCTGCGCTTGCCTGCGGGCGTCGGGAAAAACGAGCTTCTGATCGCCACGGCGGAGGCCGGCGCTGCGGCGCGGATTCTCAACGCCGGGCCGGGATGCGAATTGGAAGCACGCCCGCTCGTTAGCGCAGAAGAGCTGCGAAGCGGCACAATTTCGAGATTATCGGTGGAGCAGCGGCCCATCCTTATCGCGCTCGTATCCACCGATAGCGATTTCTCCAAATCGCTCGACGCTCCGTCTATCGACGGGTTCTGGTCCGGTGCGCTCGACCTCGCAGGTTCGGTTTCGGAAGGTCCTTGGCAAAGAAAGCTTCTTGCCAGGGCTCAATTTCCCGGCCCAAGCCCGGAAACCGGTATTCTTGAGGACTTAACGGGCGGGAAACTTGCCGGGGTAAGCACTCGCGAAGCCCTAATTAAGAAATTGATCGCTGGATCGCACCGGGCGCCCGGGCCCCTGGCGATTATCGGCTCCGAGCCGATTAAGCGATTTCATTTCGATCCGGCACTAGAGCCTATAAGGGCTGACGCGGGTTTGGACCGTGGCGTCCGCGAAGGCCAAGAAGCTCTGCTGTTCATTTCGGGGGGAATAGACCCTAGCGGCAGCTATTTCTGCCGGTTTCCAGCATACGGAGAGCCGGCTCCGTGGGCACGCCTGCAATGGACGAAACGGGTTAGAAGGGTATTCGTTCTGGAAGCTTGGAGCGATATTGCGGCCAAAGCCCTGCAAGACATCTCCCGCGCCCAACCGGCAGAGGGCGCACCCCCCGGCATTTACTCTTGCAATTTCTCAGGCTCCGATGGCGTTAAAATCCTACTTTACGGGGTGGTGCCCTCTGCGCTCGCCGCGGGCACGCGCGGCAGCGCCTTTGGCTATCTAACGGCGCGCGCGAATTCCCATCTCAGGCCCTGAGGTCCGCGATAGCGGCCGGTTACGCGCCGGAATCTTATGGTGCGCTCATTCGCGGGACTCCAACTCGGCGCCGGCGCCTTCCAGGGGAACGGGCGCCTCGAAACCCATCCGCACAAGCTCCTCTTTGGCTTCTGCGAGCAGCTTGGCTGAGGCTTTTTCGATCGCGGACTCGAGCCGGTCCATAAATTCCGCGCGCGGCAACCCTGGGGGGATCGGATCGAGGAATTCCACGACAATCGTTCCAGGATAGCGCAGGAAGGAATGACGCGGCCAGAAGGCTCCGGAATTGAGTGCCAGAGGGCAGACCGGCACTTTAAGGTCCTGATAAAGGAAGAGAATGCCAGGCTTGTAGTCCGGCTGGCTGCCGGGGCTTTTCCGCGTACCTTCGGGAAATATGACGATCTCGCGGCCTTGTGCGGCCCGTGTTCGCGTTTCGCGGGCCATTTGCCGGAGCGCGGCGGGTCCTAGCTCGCGCTGGATTGGGATGAGTTCGAACTTCCGGCAGAAGGCGCCATAAAGCGGGATGGACAAGAGTTCGGCCTTCATCACGAGGGCCGGGTCCCGCATCAAGGAGATCAGCGCGAAAGTATCCCACGCTGCCTGATGTTTCGCGGCCACGATGACCGGACCGCGGAGTAACTTCTCATGGCCCCTGACCTCCATCTTGGTGCCGCAAATGACCTTGAGCAGCCAAACAGTCGCGCGTCCATGCGCGGCAAGCCCCGCCATGGCCCAGCGGCGCGGCCCAAGCAGCAGCCAGCTGCCCAAAATTAGGAAGAGCGCCCAGTTGATGTACAGCACGGGATAAAACAGCGCCGACCGCAGATAGAGCGCCGCCCTAGCCGATGCGCGCATTGATCGTCCGGGTCTTCGGCTCAGCCTTGCCGGAGCCATTGGCGAGTCTGTTGGCGGCCAGACGCGCCGAGGCGGTGACGAACTTCAGATACTCCTTCCAGAGCACCCAGCTTGTCCGCGCATTGTGCCACCATGCCGTTTCAATGCGCCGCGATTTTACCGGGTAGGGCACGAGTTCAGCCTCGGGCATGGCTTGCCGTAATTCGATGAGCGCCCTTGGCATGTGATAGTTCGATGTCACGACGATGAGCGAGCGGAAGCCTTGTTTTCTGGCCCATACGGTCGCCTCGACCGCATTGCCCTCGGTATTGAGTGAGCGTTTGTCGAGATCGACGCAGCAGCGGAACAGCGAAGCCCGCTTCCGGCAGGCTGAATTCAAGGAAATAATCTGAGGGGCCTGCGTGGTTTTGTTGACGCCCGAAATGAGAAGGCGGCCGCCCCTTCCACTGGCAAGAAGCCCGACAGCCTGTGAAATCCTGTCTTCGTCCCCGGTAAGCACGACAATGCCTTCGGCGCCGCGGACCGGACCGGTTGGCATGACGCTGACCATATGCGCGAAAACGAAGAACCCGGAGATGAGCGCAATCGCAAAGATCGCACAGATGCGCACCGCGCGCTGCACGATCGCATGCGCAAGGTTACCCATTAAGATCTGCCTATTTCCATGAGCCCTTGTCATCGTTAACAAGCATACCGCTAAGCGCCCGCCTGTGCATGATGTTTTTTTGCCGCGCTTACGCTCGATTTTGTGGACAATCAGGCATTCTGTTGATTTAAAATGCGGCGTACCCCGTAGCGGGATGTCATTTTGCAGATCGCGGCCACGGCCACGACAACGATCACAAGAACCGCATATCCGCCAATATCGAGCGATCCGGCGCCCACGAGGCGGCGGATTTCAGCCTCGGCGGCAACCGTGCTGCTCATCCGTTCGCTGATGTAGGGTAACGCCAGAAACGCAAAGCCTGCCATACCCGCGCCAACCACGCCCGCCTTTATGCCGACCTTCAGAAAGTGCCTTTCGAATTGTTTGGCGATGAATTTCTCTTCGGCGCCGACTAGATTGAGGACTGCCACGATCTCCTTGTTCGATGCCATGGCGCTCGTGGCCGCCGCAATGATGACGGCGGCTGTTGCCGCGGCCATCAAAAACAGCATTGTGATCCCGGCCAGTTCCAGGAACCTTGTGAGACGGTGGATCTCGGCACGCCAAAGCCCATGGTCGTCGAGTATCGCGCCGGGATATTTGGTCTCCATGACCTTCTTAAGCGTCCCAATCTCCGGTGGATTATCGCGCTCGGTCTCGACCTCAATAAGCCTCGGAATGGCAAAATTCTTCAAGACATCGGATTTTCCGATCCACGGCTCGACAAGCTTGAGCGATTGCTCGCGGGAAAGCGGCCTGACGTGCTTAATGCCGACCTGCTCGGACAAGAATTTCACAATCTCCGCAATTTTTGCATCGCCGATATCGCCACCGCGGCTCTGAACTTGAACGGTGACCTCCGAAGAAATGTTGTTCGTCCAAACGCTGGCCGCGTTGAAAATGACATAAACTCCGCTTGCTGTCAGAGAGGCAAGAAACGCCATGATCGCGATCACGAGCGTCAGCGAACGGCCCGTGACCGACCCCGGCGGAACGATCGGGGCGTTGGCGCGCCCGAATTTTGCCGTATTTTGCGCTTGCGCCTCTATCAAAACGGGCAGCGATTGCGGCGTATCGATGGTGCTCATGGTCTTGTGAATACCTACTCGTAAATTTCCAAGCGCCCATTTTCGAGCTGCATACGCGGGCTTGGGAATTGCGACATCAGCTGATAATCGTGGGTGGCGATGATGATGGAGGTGCCAAGGCGATTGAGCTCGATAAAAAGCCTCAGCAAGCGGCGCGCCATCTGAGGGTCCACGTTACCGGTCGGCTCGTCGGCCAGAAGCAGCTCGGGTTTGCCGATCACCGCACGCGCAATCGCGGCGCGCTGCTTTTCTCCGCCCGAAAGAACGGCGGGATAGGCGTGCATCCGGTCGCCGAGCCCCACCCACTTGAGAAGCTCGGTCACGTCCTCCCTATAGTCGCTGAGTTTGCGTCCCGTTACGCGCAAGGGAAGCGCGACATTCTCCCACGTGGTCAGATGATCGAGCAGCCGGAAGTCCTGAAACACGATGCCGATCCGGCGCCTAAGGTCGGCGCGCTGGCCTGTCGTATTCTGGGCAATATTCCGTCCGAAAAGATAGACGAGTCCTCTCGTCGGGCGCAGCGACATAAACAGGAGCCTCAGAAGTGTCGATTTGCCCGCGCCTGAAGGGCCTGTTAAGAAGTGGAACGATCCAGGCTGCAAATGGAAGTTGATATCGCGAAGAACCTCTTGCCCGACTCCATAGCGAAGTCCGACACTTTCGAATTTAATAAGAGCATGACCCGATACCACAACCCAAACCCTGCCGTTCGATCCCGCACCGACTTATGATAAAACGTGCGGCATCTAGCAATGGAATTCCGGCAAAGCCGAGACAGCGGAAGCCTAAATCTAAGAAATAGAGTTCATCGATGATCATCGAATGCCCGGCTTGCACTACCCGGTACGATATCAAGGCACAGTTGCCGCCCGAGGGGCGGACCGTGCGATGCGCGAAATGTAGCACCGTTTGGCGGGCCATGCCTCCTATCGAGGAAGAGCAAACGGTGCCCGTGGAGCCAGACGATTTTGCGGGAGAGTCCGCGGCCAGAGCGGAAACGCCGGCCGGGCAAGAGAACGCTGGCGGTTCAAATAGCGGAGAGGGCGAAGCATCCGGCGAATCGTGGAGCAGCGAGGATAGCCGCGCCGCGGACGGCGTTGGGACCGGAACAGAGGACTTACCCGTCAGCGGCAACTTTCCGGATGCGGCTCCCGATAAATACTGGCAGCAAGCTCAGGACATGCCCCCCGCGGTAGGGCCTGCCAGCGAGGGCCAGCTGGATTGGGCGGAAGCAGAGGACGAACAGAGAGATTCCGGGAAAGTCCGGTGGTTCGGCGGTTTCCTCCGTAAAGGTGGCGCCAAGGTGAGTTCCAGAACCGAACCCGGCGCTGCGGGGCTAGAGGGCGAAACGGCCGCGGAGACGATCCCCTTTCCTCGCTCAGGCCCGGCTGGAGAGCGCCAGGCAGCGGCCGGCAACGACTTTCGCACACTCGACGAGGCTCGCGCGGCGGTCCGCAACGTCTTTGCGAGCCTGGGAGATCAGAGGCCGGCGGCTAGCGGCAGCGTGTTTCAGGTGCCCGTAACTGCGCAGGCGGATCAAGACCGGCAGATTGGCGAATCGGCGGAACCAAGCGGCACCCTGCGCGAGCTGGCTGCGCTGACAGCAGAGGATCGGTGGATACAGGACAGTGCCGGCGCCGGGCCTTCCACCGAAGGCGGGGCTTCCACCTGGTATCGAGATGCCAACGTGCACCCCGGTTTCACCGCTGCGCCGGAACCCAATGCGCCGGGCGGGGGCAAGAACTGGACTTCTCTTGAAGATGCCGGCGAGGACTCGCCTCGCGAAGCGGCGCCCTACGGCAGCGCACAAGGGCAGCCCCTCGCGGCTGCGGATCCGGGCGATCCCGACGCCCAACTGCGCAACGCCCTTCTTGCCCACTTCCCGGCCCGCCGTGACTCCGCTGACGCGCCCTCAGCTCCGGAAACGCTGTGGCCGGCGGATGAAGCGGCGTACCCGGAGGAGCAGAGCCAGCCGGCGCCCGAGCGCTTTGCACCGGCGTGGCTGCGGCCCTCCGCACCTGCCGATGAGCCAGACAACCCGCTGCTTGCCCCCGAGGAAGAGGTTTCCGAGGCTAGCGGCGGCGACCCCTCGTTCGATCCGCGCCTCTACCGCGAAATTGAGGAGACGCAGGAACACGCGCAAGAACGGACGCGCCGCGAAGGCAGGGGCGGCTTGGCGCTGGCGGCGGCGTGGGGGCTCTTTCTGTGCGTCGCGGCCGGGCTTACCGTCGGATTCGTCGCTTTCCGCGATATCGCTGCCGATGCGCTGCCGGGACTGGCGCCGCTCTATCGTGCACTCGGCATGCCGGTTACAGTTCAGCCCCTCATTTTTGAGGGTGTTCAATACGAATGGGGGCTTACGGAAAATAAGCCCACTCTCATTGTCCGGGGCGCCGTCTACAATCGCGCGAACCGCAAAGTGAAGGTGCCGGACTTCGTTATTTCGATCAAAGATGAAGATCCAGCGCTCGACCGGGAATATTCCGCAAACCTCCAGGTCGCAGGTTCGAAATTCAGGCCCGATCGGCACGCGGATTTCGAAATCGAGCTGCTGTCACCGAACACATCCATCACCGCAGTCGAACTTGAGCTGCGGAACGTGCGCTAACGGCGGCCATGACCGAATCCCTTCTGCAACGGTACCGCCGGCTCCTATCCGGCGGCAAAATCGCCCCGGATAGCGCGCAGGCGCTCGCCGTCGAAAAACTGCAAATGCTCACAAACCGGCTGGACCACTACACCCCGCCGGCGCGCACCGATTTCTTTTCTTTCTTTACACGGCGCCGCGGCGAGGTGCCAAAGGGACTCTACATTTTTGGCGCCGTCGGCCGCGGCAAGACCATGCTAATGGATCTTTTCTTTGGGGCCGTTGCCGTCAAGCAGAAGCGCCGCGCGCATTTTCACGAGTTCATGGCAGAGGTGCATGCGAGGCTCGGCGCCGCGCGCCGGGAGGCAAAGGAGGATCCGATCCTTGCCGTCGGGAAGGCGATTGCCTCGGAGGCACAGCTACTCTGCCTCGACGAGCTTTTCGTGATCGACATCGCGGACGCCACCATTCTGCATCGCTTATTCCGCACGTTTTTCGAGGCTGGCACGGTGGTGGTCGTCACCTCGAACGCCCATCCGCGTGAGCTTTACAAAGACGGCCGCAATCGCGATCTGTTCCTGCCGTTCATCGATCTGGCCGAAGAGAATATGGAGCTGCTGCAGCTCGAAGCCTCGCGCGATTATAGGCTGGAGCAGCTTGGCGATAGCGCGCTTTACTTCTCTCCACTCGGCCGGGCGGCACAGGCCGCGATGGACGATTTGTGGAGAAAGCTGACGTTCGGCGAGCCCTGCCGGCGCGAAATGCTGACCGTGCTGGACCATGACCTGCCCGTCCCGTCCGCAAGCTTCGGCGCGGCGCGCTTTGCCTTTGCCGATTTATTCGAGAAGCCCTTGGGAGCCTCCGATTACATCGCGCTCGCCCGCCACTATCACACGATCTTCGTCGACGGCATCCCAGCGATGGATTCTAGCCGGCGCAACGAGGCGCGCCGCTTCATCACCTTCATCGACACGCTTTACGACCACCGGACCGGCTTTATTGCATCCGCGGAAGCTGAACCCGAAGCGTTGTACCGCATAGGCGATGGCGCCGCGCATTTCGAGCGTACCGCCTCCCGTCTCATCGAAATGCGCTCGGCGAAATATTTGCGCGAAACGCTGAGCCGCAACGCCGGAAGGCTGCAGCGCGAAGAGCCCGCCACCGCAGGTTAGGCCGGCTTTTGTCATCCCGGAACCGCCAGAGGTATCCGGGATCTTTACGGACGCCGGCGCCCTTTAAGAACCCGTGTCAGCGCAGCGGTACTACGCACCGCGGCGCGCACGGGATGACGAACTAAGGGCGCAACGTCGCTGCATGCGGCGGCGCGCACGGGATGACAAACGGGGGCGCAGCATTTCGATCAATAGCGGGTGAGTCTAGAATCGTAAGCGCGTACCGGTCACGAAAACCGCCGTGTTATTGCTTAGGAAACCGGAAGAAAGGCCGCCGCCGGCCTCTGAGTAGCTAATGCCGCTATAGACATCGAAGTGCTTGTTGAACTGGTAGTCCACCAGGAATGAGCCTTGATTGAGGGCGCCGGAACACATCGCCCCCGTTGTCTCGCCAAAGGCTCGGCCAAGGCCCTTCTGCTGAGTGTTGCTGGCGGTGCCTTGAGCGCAATCGTAGGCACCGGAGTGCTTGATCCCGTTCGCATCGTAATAGGAGCCATTCGCCAGGTAAGCGTCCTGCTCCAGGCGGTAATAGGCGCCTGTGAAGCTCAACCCGGAGGGAAGTTCGTATCTGGCTCCTGTCCAAGCGGTTTGAAGCGTCTTGCCGCTGCCAGGAGCGTACGGCTCGTTGTTGATCGAGGCATATTCGTAACCGCCGATTGTCGTTGAGCCCGCGGCAACCGGGCCTTCTGGATCGGTTAGCTGCGTGTGCACGTAGCCGGCAAAAAAGCTTAACTTGGCCGCCGGACCTTCGTCTTTGAACCCGCTCGCGAACTCATAGGTGTATTTGCCCATGACGGACCAGCCCTCGCCGTCCGTGACCGTACCGTTCAGGACATTGCCCGCCGGACAGAGATTGCCGCCGCCAATGCCGGTCGCGTTGCAGGTTCCGGCCGCCCCGGACGTGTTGTATGGAATGGACGACGACGAGATGGCGCTTCTCTCTCTCTCGTAAACGGCGTCGAATGAGAAGCCGCGATAGCCGGCTCCGGCGTCGAAGGCGTAACCGCCGCCGAAAAGGGCAGTATCCTGTCCGCCGTCCGAGTACATGGCCGCGATATGAACCGGTCCATTCTGGTACACATATTTCACCGAATTATCCCAACGTCCGGTTTCGGTGTTGCCGAAACCCGTCGCTGTTCCGCCCGAATAGCCGATGAGCGAGAAGGCGTAAGGCAGCCCCATGGGGTCGTAGACGGAGATGGCGTCGAGTTCGAGCGATTGCTGCCGCCCGGCCGTCAGCGTACCGTAACCCGGGTGGCTCACCCCCGCAAAGGCAGGGCCGCTGAAAGCTTGACCGCAGCGGCTGCCGTCGGAGTTGGCGCTTTGCGCGGCCAAAGGGACGCCATTGTTCCTGACCATACTTGCGCAGGCATCGGCCAGCTCGCCCGAGAGAGGTTGAAAGCCCGCTTCGATCTTACCGATGACGGTCCAGCCGTTGCCAACCGCTTCCTCGATTTTCAGGCCGATTTTCGACTGCTCAAGGCCGCTTTCCGCGATTGTCGAGATCGCCTTATTGGCATTCTTCGAGCCCGAGATGTTGTATTCGACGCCCGGATAGAATGCCCCGTTCACGGGGACACCGTGGGTTTGATAAGTGTAGTCTACGTCGACGGCACCGTAGACGGTAACGCCGTGCCAGGTCAGATTATCCGGAATGGGATCTTTGAGAGTGAGGTCTTCAAGATCGGCGGCCTGAGCCGAAGCGGTCAAGCCTGCGAGCGCGAAGGCGGCTAGCCCCGTCCTGTAATTCATTATTCGTCTCCGGTTAAACGAAGCCAACGCGGGACGAGCGCTTCAATACGTGCCACAACCTATAATTATAGCCGGTTGCAAAAACGTAAAAAAATAGCGGGTTTGCGTGCCAAAGTGGCGCAGTCCGCGCCCCGGCGAGCTTTCGTTGAGATCGAGCCGCCGCTTTTGCCCGGGCGCATGATTGCACCGCTCGGTCAAGACGTAGCCCAAGCTAGTCGACGCTCCTCAAGTCATAGCCCGTGACCGCGTCTAGCGGGAAGCGGGCTACGCACCGTTTTTCTACAATGGGTACTTTCCGCAACTATAAATTGGATGGCAAGCCGCCTATTTTCGAATCGGCGCGGCTCCGATGTAACCCCACTTTGCATCGGAGCCCGTCAGGCAGTAACGCTTTGCAATTTTGCAGTGGCTAGACTTCGCGCAAAATCACAACTTCTGGCTGAAGGTGGCTCGGAAAGTCTCTCTAGGAGTGACTGAGCGGGCTTGCAACTCGAATAGGACGCGCATGAACGCACAGGACCGCTGCCCTAGCAGCAACACAGATTGCGAGTTTGAGGATGAGCATGAGCTTGCGCTCGTCCTTGAGGTTATGCGCGCAATCGAGCGCTATAACAAAAAGGAAGGTAGCAAGCCCTGTCCCCTATGCCTGCGAAATACGATGCTTGCGGTTTCGGCGCTATTGCACCTTGAGGCGTCGAGCCTCGGGGCGGCCAGCATGCGCAAGTCGCACACTGGTGATGAGCATCTCGGTAACGCCTTTGCCGAAGCTGCCCGCGAACGGCTGGAAGAAGTCTTCCAGGCAAATAATATCAGGCCCGTCCTCGGCAGAAACTGATAAGGGCTCGGACCGATCCGACAGAAAGCAACCTTTAAGGCCTGAACACAATTCCGCTCAGGGCCTCTATAAGCAGGTCCGGCACAAAGGGCTTCTGCATGAATAGCGCCGCCCCAGGAAAAGCTCCTGGCTGTTGCTCTGCTGAATAACCTGACAGTACGAGGTAGGGCAGCCCCTTAGCTTCCAGCGCCGCTCCGGCGGGACTGGCGCTGACACCGCCCAGGTTGGCATCGACGATGGCCGCTTCCAGCGCACCAAGCTCGATCATTGCAAGTGCTTTTGCGAGCTTTGCCGTCACGCCAGCGACTTGGAAACCTCTTGCGATGAGCAACTCCTTAAGCACGAGCGCGATCATTGGCTCGTCTTCGATAATGAGGATGCGGATGAGCTGCCGATTGCTCATTGGGGTCCGATCCCGGCGTCATCAGGCGTAACCGGCTCTAAAACGTCTTCTACAGGTGCTTGCATTTTCCAAAAGAACCCGCCCGGCGGATAGCCGATATCGGTCGTGCCGTCGACTGCCGCCTCGATCATGCTTTGAATCACCTTTTGCCCGAAACCTTTGTGCGTGGGCGGGAGGACGGCGGGGCCCAGTTCCTCGGCCCATGACATGAAGAAAACCGGCTTCCCGGTAGACACTTGCCAGGAAATAAGCACTCGTCCTTCGCTGTTCGACAATGAGCCGTACTTACAGGCGTTGGTGGCTAACTCGTGCAGTGCCATGCCGATGCCCTGGGCGGCCGCTGAGTTCAGGCGCGCCGGTGGGCCGTCGAACCATATTCGCGTGTCGAACAGGTCTTCTAAATGCGCGAGCTGCGACTTGACGAGGTCGGCTACCGGGACGCCCCGCCACTGGTTCTGGACTAGCTGGTCCTGACTTGAGGCGAGGCCGCCGATGCGTTCGGTCAGACGCGTCAGGAAGGTTGCCTGATCGGTATTGTTTGCGGTTTGCTGGGCGATTGCTTGCACCACAGCCAGGAGATTTCTGGCGCGGTGATTGACCTCGGCGAGGAGCAATTTGTTGTGCGCCTCCCTCTTCTTGCGCTCGGTGATATCGCGAATGTTGTATTGAATGACGGAGCAGCCGTTCTCGTCGTAGACATTGGCCACGACCTCAACGTCCTGGTGCCCGCCCCCGATTCTTTCCAAGGGCAGATTTTCATAGCGAACTTGACCATTCTTCTTCAATGCGATGAACATTTCCTGGCTGGCGCGTTCATCCTTGAGCAGACCGATCTCAAACAGTTCCTTGCCCACAAGTTGATCGTGCGAATAGCCCAACAATTTCGACATGAATGGATTGGCGTCAGTAATTTTGCGGGTCCCGGGATCGAGGAGGAGCACGCCGTCTTGCGCAGCTTCAAAGAGCCTGCGATAGCGGATTTCCGAAACGCGCAATTGATCGTACGTAGGCAGCTCGACCGGTTTGTCCATCGCGATTTCTTTGGTCAAAAGCGATCATGTTGAACCGCTACGAGTTGAGGTATCGGGAGCATAAACCTTAACCGGGCGAGGGTACAGCTTCGGAAAATACTCAGACGAACTGCCTAAATTATTCAACGTCCTAGCGCATTGAATGAGCACTCACGTCATTGCGAGCGATGCGAAGCAATCCAGGACCGAGTTATACTACATCCGGTTGATTGCTTCGGAAGTCCCCCCTCACTCTGTCTCTCTCCCCGAGGGGAGAGAGGACAATGCCGCAACCGTCGCAAACCCCCTCTCCCCTTGGAGATGGGCCGCAGCCAGATCCCTCTCCCCTTGGGGAGAGGGCTGGGGTGAGGGGGTCTAAGTCAAGCAATCAACCGGATGTAGTATTACCGATGCTGCCCTGGATCGCCAGGGCGGCAAGGGCCGCCTCGCTATGACGGTTGCGCTACTTCTTTGTTTGCAGCTGCGGGCTGGTCATTGCGGGCTCGGGTTTCACCTTCGCTCCATCGGTAATCCCGGCCGGAGGGTTCACGATAAAGTCCTGGCCGGGGCTAAGCCCTGTTGCGATCTGGACTTGCGCGCCATCGTCCTGTCCGATGACAACCTTTTGCAAATGGGCCATTCCATCCGCATAGGTTGCCACTTGCATGCCGTTCTGATCGAAAATCAAGGCCGACGACGGGATCATCATCGCGGGGGTGGGACGCGGCACGAAGAAGTGGACGGTTCCGTAAAGACCGGGCGCTAAAGTCCGGTCCGGATTGGCGATGTCAACCTCCACGAGCAGCGTCCGGGTGGCTGGATCGAGCGAATTGGCGGTTCGGGCCACCTTGCCCGTGAAATTCCGGCCTGGGAGCTCCGGCACATCGAGCGTCGCTTCCATTCCAGGCTTTAGCTGTAGCGCGACATCCTGCGGGACGTGCACGCGGACCCGCAAGACGGCATCGTGCGCAATGGCAAACATCGGTGTGCCGGACGTGGCGTCGGCCGCAACAAGGCTACCGATATCGATGTTCCGCAGCGTGATGACGCCCCCGAACGGCGCGACAACGCGCTCATAGGATTGCAGGCGCTCAAGGCGGGCGATTTCGGCTTTCTGGGCTTGAATATTGGCCTTGGCCACATCCACGGCAGCGTTCTGCGCGGCAAGACTGTACCTCGTTTGATCGCCGGTTTGCTTGGTCTCCCAGCCCTGCTTGACGAGCGGAGTGAAGCGGTTGTTGGTAACGTTGGCAAGCGCGCGATTGGCATCGGCTTGCTCCAGCGCGGCTTGCATTTGCAGGAGCTGCATGCGGGCTTGCGTAAGCTGATCGTCAACCTCGGGGGCTGAGATGAGGGCGAGAAGATCGCCAGCCTTCACCCTGCTGCCGATATCGACCAGGCGCTTGGCGATATATCCGCTTTGCCGGGCATAGATCGTCGCAGCGTCGAAGGCCTGAGTGGTGGCGGGGAGATGAAACTCGCGCGGCGTGTCCACCGCCTTAACCTTCTCGATGCGCAGCTCGGGGACCCGGTTCTGGCGGGCTTCAAGCTCGTTCTGCGCAGCGAGGTTCCGCTGGCCGCGCGCATATACGCCATAGCCGAGAAAGCCGCCAACCGCCAAGAACACCATGAAGCCGATGCCGGCGAACATACGCCAGCGCCGCCGGTTAAGACCGGCATGGTCCCGCCTCTTTCCGCCGCCGCCTTGAGACTTTCCGGGCCCGTGACCGGGTACCGGGCCGCGATCCGATATTTCCGCGGCGAGGCGTTCGTCCTCATCGGGGCCAAATGGGCTATCTTGCTCCCTTTGCATTCTCATACGCCTTGGCTTTCGGGCTGCTGTGCCTTCTCCTCAGCGCCGGTGCCATTTCCTTTGCCGCCTTGAAGGTAAGCTTTGATCGCGTGGATCGCAGTATAGATGTAGGGCACGGCGAGAAGCGTTGTAGCGGTTCCGACGATCAACCCTCCGATGACCGCGCGCGCTAGTACCATATTCTGCTCTTCACCCGGAGCGCCGATGGCCATCGGCAGCATGCCAACGATCATCGCGCCCGCCGTCATCAGAACCGGCCGCAGGCGCGTCTTGCCGGCTTCGATAGCCGCCTTGGCCGGGGCCACGTTCTGCTGCACCCGTTCACGGGCAAAAGTCACGAGCAGAATCGAGTTCGCGGATGCAACGCCAATCGCCATGATCGCCCCCATGAGCGACGGCACGCTGAGCGTCGTTCCCGTGATGAAGAGCATCATGATAATCCCGCAGGCGGCGCCGGGAAGGGCCAGCACAACGGCGAGCGGGTCGATGAAGTCCTGAAAATTCACGACCATAAGCAGGTAAACGAACACCGCGGCAAACAGGAGCCCGATGGTGAACCGGCCGAACGCAGATTGCATGCTCTCCGCCTGGCCGCGCAGCGAAACGGTATTACCGGGCTGAAGCTTTCCCCGATAATCGCCTAGAATCTTGTTGATGCCGGCTGCCACGCCGCCCAAATCGCGGTCCGCCACGCTCGCATAGATATCGAACACGGGGGCCACATTGTTGTGAGTGATAACCGACTGGATATATTGGCGCTTCATCTTCGCGACATTGCCGAGCGTATTTGGGATCGTCCCGGAATCGCCTGGCGAAGCGCTTGCAATCGAGGTGTTTTGCACGTCGTTCACGGTTGAGATTTTGCGCTCCGGCGTCTGCACCGCAAAATAATAGGGGATGCCTTGCTTCGGATCGATCCAGAAGTTCGGGTAGACCTGCTCGGAGGAGCTGAGGCTGATTGTAAGGTCGTTCACGATTTGCTGGGCTTGCAGGTTCAATTCCTGTGCCCTGGTCCGATCGATGGTGAAGAACAGATTGGGCGCATCGAGTTCCTGCTGAATATGAACGTCGACGGCGCCGCGGACATTTGCAACCTGCTTTTGTATTTCTTTTGCGATCTTTTCGTTTTGGGGATCCCGCCCCGCGACTTGAATGTCGATTTGCACCGGCACGCCGAAATTAAGGATCTGCGTCACCATGTCGGCCGGTTGGAAATAGAAGAGCAAATCGGGAAAGGCAGCGGGAAGCTCGCGCCGAAGGTCCGAGATGTATTTCGAAGTTGGATGCTGCCGGTCCGGCTTCAGCGAGATTTGGATGATGCCATCGTTGACGCCGATAATGGTGCTGTCGGTGAAGGCGAGATTATAAAGCCGCTGCGGAATGCCCATATTGTCCATGATGAGGTCGCGATCGGAGGCCGGAATAATGTCGCGGATGCGATCCTCGACGCGCTGGAAGTATTTCTCCGTATCTTCGATGCGCGTGCGGGCTGGAGCGCGCAGATGAAGCTGAATGAGACCGGAGTCGACCGTTGGAAAGAAATCCCGGCCGACATAGAAGGACAAAACGCCCGCCGTCGCCACGATGCACAGCGCAATGACCGGCAAAATGAAGCGATGCGCGAGCAAGCGCTCGAGCACCCAGCCGTAGAAGTTGCGAAAACGCTCAAACCTCGCGTTAAAGCCTTCGTTGAAGCGGCCGAATAGGCCCTTGGGTCCCTCGGACTCGCGGTTTTGATACTCGGCGCGAAGCAAAATCCGGTTGATGATCGGGACGAGCGTCCGCGATATGGTGTAAGATGCAAGCATCGCAAACACGACCGCGTAGCCTTGAGGCGTGAACAAATATTGCGGAGCGCCCTGCAGGAACACGACGGAAATGAACACGCAGGAAATGGCGAGCGTCGAGACGAGCGTTGGCAGCGCGATCCCCGCGGCCCCTTCCTCGATGCCTTTGTCATAGTCCATGCCCTCGTCGAGGAGACGGTGCGTATTCTCGATGGTGACCGTCGAGTCGTCCACGAGGATGCCAACGGCGAGCGCGAGGCCTCCGAGCGTCATGGTGTTGATCGTTTCGCCAAGAGCGGAGAGCACCGCGATCGACGTTAGGATCGAAAGCGGGATCGAGATCATCACGATCACGGTCGAGCGCCAGCTTCCCAGAAAGACAAGGATCATCAACGCCGTGAGCCCGGCAGCGATGGCGCCTTCGCGTAAGACGCCGTCGATTGCATTCTTGACGAAAATCGACTGATCGAATAGCTCATCGATTTCCATGCCCGGCGGAGCTGCTGCGCGAATTGTGGGAAGGGCCGCCTTGACCCCGTTGACGACATCCATCGTCGAGGCGTCGCCATTCTTGATGACGGTCAGCAGCACGCTTCGCTTGCCGTCAGTGCGGACGATGTTTTGCTGGACGGCCCACGCGTCGCGGACATGGCCGATATCGCGCAGATAGACCGTCGCCCCGTTTACCGTCTTGATCGGGATGTTGTTCAGTTGCTCGACCGTCGAGGGCTGCGAGTTGACGCTGACAATGTATTGTCGCGAGCCGATTTTCGCGTCGCCGGCGGGAACGGTCAGATTCTGGGCGTTAACCGCATTCGTAACGTCGGTTGGCGTCAGGCCCTGAGCGAGCAAAGCCGCGGGGTCGATATCCACCATGATCTGCCGGTATTTGCCGCCATAGGGCGTAGGCAGCGTGAGGCCCGGTATCGGCGCCAGAGCCTGCCGCACGCGATAGAGCGCGTAGTCGTAAAGCTGCTGTTCGTTCAATGTCTTGGACGACAGGCTGAGCTGCAGAACCGGTACGCTCGATGCGTTGTACTGAATGACGATTGGGGGCTGTATCCCCGGCGGCATCAAAGCCCGGATCGAGTTCGTGCCCGATACGATTTGCGAGATGGCCAGGCTGATATTCACGCCGGGCTGGAAATAAATGCGCTGGACGACGATACCCTCCAGCGTCTGCGACTCCATTTTCTTGATACCCGTCACGCTGGAGCTTATCGAGTACTCGCTATAGGTTGCGACCCTGACTTCCATCTCCTTCGGGCTGAGACCGTTATATTGCCAAATAACGGTGACGACGGGGATGTTGATTTGCGGGAATATGTCCTTCGGCGTTGCGATGATCGCGCTCACGCCCAGGAACACGATCAGGATCGCGAGCACATAAAATGTGTGCGGAAAGCGAAGTGCGAACCTGACAATACCCATGAGAGTCCTCGTGCCCGCCCCGGCACTTATCGTTCTGCAACCACCGGGTGCCACTTTAGTTCATGGCTTCAATCGCTTTTTCTAATCCGGCTCACGCAGACGTGATGCTGCGCGTTTAACGAACCCCGTTGCCCGCTGAAAGCCGTTCTTCTGTTCTTTCGCTCCCGCCGGGCTTGACAGCGGGCCGGCGCATCCGCCACACCTTTCCAAACGGATTCTCACGCGAAAGCGCAAACCATGAAAATCAACGGCAACGAAATTCGCCCCGGCAACGTGATCGAGCACGATAACAGCCTCTGGATCGCGGTGAAGACCCAGGCGGTGAAGCCGGGCAAGGGCCCCGCCTACAATCAAGTCGAGCTGAAAAACCTCATCAACGGCTCCAAGCTGAACGAGCGCTTCCGCTCGTCGGAGACGGTGGAGAAGGTGCGGCTGGAGCAGAAGGACTTTCAATTCCTTTTCACCCAAGGCGATATGCTCGTGTTCATGGACAACGACACCTATGAGCAAATGGAGCTCGCGCAGGAGTTCGTGGGCGATCGCTCGGCGTTTTTGCAAGATGGCATGAAGGTGGTCGTGGAGATGCACGAGGGCCGCCCCATCGGCATCAGCCTGCCCGACCAGGTCACGCTGACTATCGCGGAGGCCGATCCGGTCGTGAAGGGCCAAACGGCGTCGTCGTCCTACAAGCCCGCGGTTCTCGAAAACGGGGTGAGGATCATGGTGCCGCCTTTCGTGACCGCCGGCGAGAAAGTCGTCGTCGATACGAACGAGATCGCTTATATCCGCCGCGCGGAGTAATTTGCGTTAGACCCCCTCACCCTGTCCCTCTCCCCGCTGGGGCGAGGGGACGCCCGAGCTTCCTTCTCCACTTGCGGAGAGGGCCGCGGCTCCTCCCCCTCTCCCCTTGGGGAGAGGGCGGGGTGTGGGGGCCTACAGCCAAAATCGATGCCGGCATTTATAATGCCCGCGCCTCCCGATGGTGTAAAAGACCATGCCCGCCTCCGCGCTGATGACGATTATGATCAACGCCGCCCGCAAAGCGGGCCGCAGCTTGGCGCGCGATTTCGGCGAGGTCGAGCATCTGCAAGTCAGCGTCAAGGGGCCGGCCAATTTCGTGTCCGCCGCCGATCACCGGGCCGAGTCCATTCTTTACGAGGAGCTGAGCAGGGCGCGCCACGGCTACAGCTTTCTCATGGAAGAGCGCGGGCTGGTCGAAGGCCCGGACAAATCGCATAAATGGATTATCGATCCTCTCGACGGCACGACGAACTTCCTGCACGGCATTCCGCTGTTTGCTATTTCCGTCGCGCTTGAACGCGAGGGCGAACTCGTCGCAGGGCTGATTTACAATCCGGCCAGCGGCGACCTCTACACCGCCGAGCGCGGCAAGGGCGCGTTTCTGAACGACAACAGGCGCCTGCGCGTCGCCGGCCGGCCGGACCTCGACAACGCCGTCGTCGTCACGGGCATTCCGCATCGGGGCAAGCCCGGGCACGAGCAGCATTTGCGCGAGCTTTCCGCCATCATGCGCGACTCAGCCGGCCTGCGCCGCACGGGCTCCGCCTGCATGGACCTCGCCTGGGTGTCGCAGGGGCGTTTCGACGGCTATTGGGAGCGCAACCTTCAGCCCTGGGACCTCGCCGCCGGCATCGTCATCGTGCGCGAGGCGGGCGGTATCGTCTCCGGCCCCGAGGGCCGCCAAGACATGCTCAAGAGCGGCTCCATCGTCTGCGGTAACGAGGCCATACACGCCGCGCTGCTAAAACGCATCGCTGCCGCCGGTTAAGACCAAGCCGATTAGAGACGGTACTCATTGGGCCGGGATGAGCAAATTGGAGTCAAGAGCGGGCTCTAAGTCTTTGCTTTGCGTTACTTCTTACCGGAAAAACCGCCCACAGTTTTTCCGGACGCACTCTGGGTCGAAGTCGATCCGTTCGTCAGGCTCATCGATAATAACCTCGCCCTGGCCGCGAGCGTTTTTTGCTGCTGCCGCTTTTTTATCGTCTTCCGCGGCAGAGGCTTCCAGAATAGCGACCGCTTTGTTCCAGCCGTGAGCTTTGGCAATTCGACGCCGCATGAGCTCCGCTTGAGGAAAATCCGCTAAAGCCGTTTCGTCTTCGGCAAACTCGGCGGTTTCCGTGCCGTCAGCGTCCACTTCGCGAGCAGCGGCAACGAAATCTCCGTACACGTCATCGGGCACATCGAATTCGCAATAGAGATCGCAAGCGACCGCGCCGGCAAAGCCGGAAATAACCACATGTTTAAAAGGCCTATGCCATCGGCGGTCCCTTAGCCTGGCAAGACGGCTGTAAAGTTGGCTGCCGGGTTTATGAAAGCCGGGACCGGAAAGTAAACGGTGACGGTACCCCAGCACCTTATGGCTTAGAATATGACCGTTGTACGCTTCCTGAACGAGCGATCCGATACTCGCAAGCGTTACAGGACCGCTTTGGTTGAAACGCCCGATGTGGAACGCCTTCCCGTCATAGGCGTGAGAGCCTTTTGCCAGAGAGATTGCTGCACTCGCATTGAGGGGCGCAGGCCGATAATGGCTTCGCAGGTGGCTCGGCACGGCTGAGTCCCAAACGTGCCTAATGGCAAAAGACGTCCCGCGCGGGGAAGATCGGCCAGTGACGGCTCCGCTCTGTAACAGGCCCGTGTCCGGGGAATAGTGTTTGTTCAATTGGAAGGTGGGCGAAATACCTCTGCCGCTACCCGGAAACACGTAAACACCCTGGCCGCCCGCGCTGGAACCTCGGGCAGACCGCACGCATCGATGCTGGTCTGGCAGTTCGGGAGCCCGATACGGCCTGAAGGCGGCGTCTGCGGAATAAACCATAAAAATGGTTATAATCGAGACGGGCAGCATGGGAATAATGGGAGCCATCCGGCACCTACTCTGCAACAGGACCAACAACGCCGTTAAGGTTAATGGAAAAAGTCCGAACCCGGAAGAGATATCCGGCACACATAAAGATCTTGTGGATCGGTGCGATGCGGGCGCCGGATCGGCTTACCCGCCAATTCCTGTGTGGAGAATGCGGGTGAACATTGCAGCGTGGCTCCGCGCAAGCTCTACGTCTTTCTTCTGCGCGGGAGAAGATAGGACCATCTCCCGCGCGATAACGGGCTGTCATCCATCCGCAAAAGTCTCATCGCGGGCTTCAGGTTAACGCTTCCGCCTCGCCCGATCAAAAACAGCACCGTTATCTAGCGGTCAAAAACTAACGCTTGGACCCCGATTCCTAAAGGTCGTGAAGGCTCGATAGCGGTCCTCCCGGATTTCTCTCAATCCGAACGGAGGCAAGTCAGCTTAAAGATCCAAATGCGGCCTTCCCATAAGCATTATCAATTGGCAAGCGCGAGAGCGGAGATTGCCACGCGCCGCTTATCTACTCTACTAAAGTGAAGGACGAGTTTTCTTAAGCGGCGGTCGATTTTCACATGCAACGCATATTCATCAGCTATCGCAGGCAAGACGCCAAATACCAGGCGCGATCCATCCATGCGGCGTTCGCACGCGAAGTGGGCCGCGAAAATGTATTATGGATGTGGACTCTATCCGCCGGGGGCAAACTTTCGCAAAATCTTGATGGATTGGGTGGATCTTGCTGCAAATCAAATTTCCAGATAAATTAATCTTTAACCTGGCCTATGGGGTAAGTGCTTACATGGATGAGAACGGTATAAAATTTCACATAGCTGAATACTCAATGCTGAGAGAAGAGCTTCAGTTGCGATTTAAACAAAGTCAAGAACTTGTATTTTTTTCTACGATGACGAATGGTTTTATTATTTCTTGGATTTCTACCCAAGGCCTCACAAATTCCATGAAAGTTATAAACTCAGTTGCTTTATTCGTTCCGCTTTTCATTTCTGTAGTAGCTTGGTCTATGTATCGATTGCGCGTAAGAAGGCAAAATGACATCTACAATTACCTAGCAAAATTAGAGCTTCATTTGTCCAAAGGTGAACTGGGGTGGCATAAGTTTCTATCCGCTCGCAAGAATAAAGGTTACGGTCTCTTCGCTCCAAGACATGTTTATCACTTTGTTCTACTTGTTCAAATATTAATTGGGGCCTTATTGCCAACAATCTCATATTGGCGCAGTTGATAACTGTCCTCATTACCTATCCGCTCGGAAATCCAATCAGGTTGCCGCCACGGCCATTGATGATCGCTCCCGAAGCTGGCCCTCCTATAAAATCGCCTGCAACAAGATCCATAAGCAGCCATAGCCGAGTGAGTATTTTTTCGAGACCCACCTCTTCCGGTCCCGGCCTTCTCCAGCCCTGTGGTTTTATCTGCAGCGGGTGCCAAGCGTCAGAGTTTGACCACTAGCGTCAATGATTTAGCGCCGGCGCGTTAGCCAGCCCGTTTCTATCCGGGGGCTGGGTTTTGCGATAAACTTTGAGCTTCAGGGGATCGAGATCGATCGCGGCAGCGGCGATGGAAAGATGGATCGAGCTGCGCTTCTTGCTGTCCGGCAGGGCTCACATTCCAGTTCCACCCGGAGGCCTCTTTTTAACAGACCGTACTTTTCGAATTAAGTACGTATCGCCTGGTCGGGTGCGTTTGCCACGTAACGCCGTAAATTTCCGTTTCCGGGCGTAGAGCGCGTGGTTGGTTAACGCGGGAATGGTAAACGGCTTCGCGCGGGATTTTCTACCCGCCGGTTTTTACGAAAATAATCGCGATTCAGGTCGATTTCCATGACTCGAAAATGCCGTTAAATATAGGCGCAGCTTTCGCATTAACCACGCCGCGCCGGTTTTGCCTGCCTTCGCGGCGCCGCTGTCTAGCATTTTATTCCGTAATATCATAGACTTGGTGGCGTTAACGGTTCGCAAAGGCGCCTTTCGCTAAAGTGGCCCGGTATCGAAGGATCGGCTGCGATGCGGCCGGGCGGGGTAAAGCGTTAAGGCGGCAGGAGCAAGCTTACCGATTTGCAAGGAACTTCCGATTTCCCGCGGCCTCTAAATGTTGTATGGAAGCGCACGCAGCATGCGTGTCAGGACCAAGGCGCCCGCGAGATCCCTTTGCCATGAGTAAGCCGCCCTACTACAAAACCTTATCCGGTCCCCAAACATTCGTTTGGCGGATGTTTATATTCGTGGTTTTAAGCGCGATTATTGCGTACATCATCAACGCTGCCGGCAACACCGAGTGCGACGCGGACGCTTGTCACGGCGCGATTATTACTAACTTTAATCATAACCCCCTCCTTAATTCGCTTATCGTTGGCGTCTTGGGTTTCGGCATTCTGTACGCCTTTCAACAGGTATTCCGTCTCTACCCTGAAGTCCGCTGGGTGAACAATTTCCGCATCTCGGACCCGGGAATTGCCATGGACCATGCTCCGGTGATGCTGGCGCCCATGGCGACAATGCTGAGGCGCCGCCAGAGCCAGGCCGCAATCTCGACCACCGCTATGCGTTCCATACTCGATTCGATTGCGTCGCGGCTCGACGAGAGCCGGGAGACAACGCGCTATCTCGTTGGGCTTCTTATATTTCTTGGCCTCCTCGGCACATTCTGGGGTCTCCTTCTAACCACAAGCTCGGTCGGCCACACCATCGCTGCCTTAAGCACCGAGGGCAAGGAATCCAGCGAAGTCTTCCAACAGCTTAAAACGAGCCTGCAAGAGCCGCTCAAGGGCATGGGAACCGCGTTCTCGGCCTCTCTGTTCGGCCTTGCCGGCTCGCTGATCCTTGGATTTCTAGACCTCCAGGCCGGGCAGGCTCAAACGCGCTTCTACAACGAGCTTGAGGAATGGCTCTCGACCATCACCGAGCTTCGGAGCGAAGGGGCAGGCGATGCGCCGGGATCCCAGACGCAGCTACGTTTTGCGATGCTGGACACGCAGCGGAGCATCTCGGACCTCGCCGAAAAAATTGAGCAAGGCGTTATCCGGGGCGGCTCGCAGAACAATGAAAGTCTAGTTCGCCTGACCGATGGTATCGATAAACTCGTGCTGCAAATGCGGGCCGAGCAAAAAGTTCTGCGCGAATGGGTGGACGAGCAAGCCCATAGCCAAGCCGAACTCGCAGCAGTTTTGAAAGAGCAAA
>JBKQIH010000066.1:0-14208 GCA_052148445.1 Rhodomicrobium sp. | reverse complement strand
GGGCAGGATGCCGGGTTTCGCGATGACTTGTGCACCCGGCGGCGCCGCAAAGGACGGCCCGGACAAGCATAACAGGAGCAGGAGAACGGCAGGTGCGCGCATTTGATTTATCCTTCACAGATCTGGGCGTAGGCATAAAGCAAAACGCCGGCGCAAAAAACCCCTGTTCGCGCTGCGGTGACGTGCCGTTACAATTGCCCGCGCAATCCGCCGGGCAGGGGAGGGTTCCGAATTTGCGGTAGCGCCGGCGGATAGCATGTGCTGCGCGGCGGACGGCCGGCTATTTCACGATCCGATCGGAGCAGCCGTTCCGCATAGGCGGCTGGGCCTGAAGTGACCGCTGCTGCCGAAGCCGCGCGATGCTTTCCCTCAACTCATGCCCGCGGCGTCTTGCAGCGCGCGGGCCAAGGCGAAGAGGCGCTGGTCGATCTGCACCGGCACTTCGCAAGCGTAGGTTATAGTCTTGCGCCGCTCGTCGAAGATGCGGGTTTCCCATTGGACCTGCCGGACCAGCTCCTGCAAGTGCGCCTCGTCCCCTCCCTGGTCCTGAACCTCCCGTAGCTTGGCGGCGTCATCGCGAATCTTTGCCGCAAAGTCTTTCTGCCGCCGGTAAGCGCGCTCAAGTCCGTTCATGACCTGAAACCGCTGGGAATTGAGCGCATCGAAGAGGCCGGTGAACAGGGCATGCGCCTTGGCCTGTTTCTCCGCCGGGGTCCCGGCGACGAATTCGCCGATTTGCTTTTTCGCCTCCTCCATGGGAGTGCGGCGCGCCGCGAGCTTGGCCACAAGGTCGCCGAGGCCGGGAAAAGCCGCCAAATCCGCCGCCTTCGCTGGAACGAAGTCCGGCCAGATCGCCGCGACCGACAGCTCCGGGACTTTGAGCTGCTGGCAGGGCCAATCGGGATAGCGCTTGTCCGCCGCGCCGGCCGGCCCGCTCGCGCCGAGGACGGCAAACAAAGCGAGCGCAGCAATGAAACGTGCTGTCATACCAAATCCGATTGATAGGTTCCGAAGTCCCCCCTCACCCTGTCCCTCTCCCCGCCGGGGCGAGGGGACGCTCGAACAGCCATCGCAGAATGGGCCGCAGCCTAGCCCTCTCCCCTCGGGGAGAGGGTTGGGTGAGGGGGTCTTTAACCGCCTGGAAGCGAAGCCATTGACCGGATTCCCTATCATACATTGCCTCCCGCACCGCCCCGAAGCGAGATCAAGCCCCGGGCGGGATCGTAAGCGCTGATCGCCCCAGCCATGAAAACGGCTGTGCAGGCTAAAACAACGGCGAGCGAAATTGGATCGATCTTGCCGTAAAGTGCGAAGCGGATGAGTTCCACCGCATGGGTGAAGGGGTTGAGCTGGCAAATGCGGTAAAGCGTGAGGCTCGACTCTTTTACCTGCCACAGCGGATAGAGCGCGGACGATGCGAAGAACATCGGGAAGATCACGAAATTCATCACACCCGCGAAGTTCTCAAGCTGCTTGATCAGCGAGGAGAGCAGCATGCCGAGAGCCCCGAACATGAGGCCGGAGAGAATGAGCGCGGGTAGCACCGTCAGATAGCCGATAAGCGGCGGCTCGATATCCCAAAACCAGGCGATGGCGAGAAAGACATAGGCCTGGAGGATCGAGACCAGCGTTCCAGCGATCAGCTTGGAGCACAAGAGAAACCAGCGCGGGAACGGGCTGACGAGCAAGGTGCGCATGTTGCCCATTTCGCGGTCGTAAACCATCGAGAGCGACGATTGCATGCCGTTGAAAAGCTGGATCATCGCGACAAGGCCCGGCACGATATAGACCTCATAGAGCACATAGGTCTCGTAAGGCGGGATGATCGACACGCCGAGGATCTGGCGGAATCCGGCGGCGAAAATGAACAGCCATACCAGCGGGCGGACGAGCGCCGACACGAAGCGCTCGCGCTGATGCAGGAAGCGCAGGCTTTCGCGCCAGACGATGCCCTTGGCGCAGATGAAGTATTGGCGCAAGGAGAAGCCCGGGCTCCGGATATCTTTGTAGGGAAGGGCGGTCATGGGCTACGGCTGTCCGGTGTAACTTCGCAAGACTCCACCATCGTCATCGCGGAGCAAAGGGTGTCGACTCGTCCGCAGCGTCGTCCCCGCGAAAGCGGGGACCCAGCAAGCATATCGCTATGCCGTTGATTATGCACTACTTAAACGCTCCGGCCACTGGATTCCCGCCTTCGCGGGAATGACAATCCATGGGCCGGCCAGACGCCGGATAAGCGCTGACAGCGCTTTGCGGGGTGATATCCAACGTAGAGTCTGTTTCGCATCACGGGTTGTCCCGGCCGCGGGGGCTGGCTTGCGTCAGCTTGGTGAAAGCCTCGCCGATAGTCTTTGTGCCCGCCGATCCCGTTACCTCGCTGACGCGGCCTTGAGCGCGCACGGCCCCCTTATGCAAGACGATAACCCTATCGGTCTCGAGCACCTCATCGATGAGGTGGGTGGCCCACAGCACGCTGATGCCTTCGGAGGCGACGAGGTCGCGCACATGCCGGACAATGTCCGCCCGCGCCTCGATGTCGAGCCCCACCGTGGGCTCGTCGAGCAGGAGCAGCCGCGGCTTGTGCAAGAGCGCGCGGGCTATCTCCACCCGGCGCACTTGGCCGCCCGAAAGGGTGCGCGCCTTGTCGTGTGCACGGCCGCCGAGCGCCACGTGGCCGAGGACCTCGTCCGCCCGGCTCCGGGCCTCGCGCCCGCTCATGCCGTGGAGAGCGGCGTGATATTGGAGATTCTGCAGGACGGAAAGATCGAGGTCGAGCGTGCGCGACTGAAACACCACTCCGAGCAGTTTCAGCGCCGCGCCCGGCTGGCGCCGCAACTCCTGGCCGAAGATGCGGATCTCGCCGGTTTGCGCGTTGAAGAGGCGCGTGACGAGTGCGAACAGCGTGCTTTTTCCGGCCCCATTCAGGCCAAGCAGTACCGTGAAGGTGGACGGCGCAACGTGAACGCTCACATCGTTTAGTGCTTTCCGCGCGCCGTAGGAATGGCTGAGCCCGATCGTTTCGAGCGCAGCCTCCTCGAAAAAACGCGGCACAACCGAACCGGGGGAAGGATGCAGAGCGGCGGTCATTGCTGCTGCCCAATAGCCACGCCCCAAGGCAGCTGGCCAACTTGGATCGATTTAATCACCTTCAAACCGGCGACGTCGATCACCGACACATCGTTCGACAGGCCGTTTGCGACGAAAAGGTATTTCTCGCCGGGGGTGAATGCTCCGTGCCAAACGCGCTGCCCTACCAAGAGATATTTGAGAACCTCGTGCGTTTGGCCATCGATGACGGCGACGCGGTTCGCAGGTCCGAGGGAAACGAACGCAAGCTTGCCGTCCTTGGTGATGTTGATACCGACCGGCTGGATCGCCTCCCGCCGCAAGCCGGGGATCTCGAAGCGGATCGTAGTCTTGACCTCGTGCGTAACCGGATCGATGACGCTGACGGTTCCGCCAACCTCGGACGACACCCAAAGTTCCGACCCGTCGCTCTTGAATACGGCGAAGCGCGGCCTCGCCCCAACAAGCACGTTAGCAACGATGTCATGGCTCTTCGCATCGATGAAATGCGCCATGTTGCTCGTCTCCGATGTGCAAATCACGGTCTTGCCGTCGGGACTGACCGCCATCCCTTCCGGCTCGACGCCCACCTGGATCTCGCCCTCGGGCACTTGTTTCACGGCATCGACGATGCTGACGGTGTTATCGTTCTCGTTAGCGATATAAAGAAGCCGGCCGCTTGGATCGAAGGCAAAGAGCTCGGGGTCGGGGCCGGACGGCAACGTGCCGGTGACCTGTCCGCTCTTCGTATCGATGACCTGGATCGTGTCGTCGTCGCCAACCGCGACGATGACAGATTTGCCGTCCTTCATCACCGCAATGCCACGGGGGCGCTGGCCGACTTTAATGGTCTTAACGACCTCCAGCTTGTCTGTGTCGATCACGCTAACGGTATTGCTCTTCTCATTTGAAACATAGGCCTCATAAGCCCCAGCCGGATGACCGGTCACGGCCATGGCCATGGCTACGATAACGCCCCAGCGGCAACTCATATTAAAGGACATTAACGGTGACCCATGTATTGTCATTCCAGCGAAGGAGCGTGTGAAATCGATTGAGCCCCCCAATGTCATGGCCCGGCCCGGCCATCCAGAATAGCTTTGAAATGCCCGGCTTTTTCCTGGATGGCCGCATCGAGTGCGGCCATGACAACAGTACGATCACTTTAGCACGCATTTCGTTTCCGGTTTGTCATAGCCAAGCGTATCGAGTTCCGAGACTGGGTGCAGAAAGCCGTGCTGCGGCGAGACCGAGACGACGTTCTTCCCGTCGCTCAAAAGCACGGGCTGGCGCAGCTGCAGGTTCCAGGGGCGGAGCGTCAGGCCCTGCCCCTTAAAGGCGCCCAGCAGAAAGCCGGGGCTTAGGAGATAGTCCCGCACCGTTTGGGGATCGGCCGAATTCGTGCGGGTAACGGCTTCGCCGATCATGCGGACTGCCGTCCAGGCCTGCATGTCGAGCGCCTTCATCCGCCGCGAGAACCGCTTCATGAAGCGGTTTTGCAGTTGCTTGGCGCCCCATTGCTCCATGGACGGGTCCCAGCTCGTCGGGACGAGGCCTGCGGAGCCCGCGACCGGCCGGGGATCCTTGGTGCGGTAAGGCATATAGGCCGCGAACACCTCGTTTTCGTCGGCGGCGACGAGAACGTCGTAGCTAGGCAGGCCTTGGGTGAAGAGAGGGATCTGCCGCTGGATCTCGGCAATACCGCTATCGGTCTGGCGGGCGCCGCCCTTGTCCTCGAAGACGCGCTCCTCCACGATCTTCGCCCCGAAACGCGTGGCTGCCCGCTTCAAGGCACCGGCCCAGAGCTTGTCGTCCGGGTGGGAGCCGGTGACCAGCACCCATTTCGGCCATTGCTTCCAAACGAGATATTGGGCGAGCCCGTCGGCCAGCATCGAGCGCGTGGGCGCAACATGGATGATGTTGGCCCGGCAGTCTTCCTCCCGGAGGCTATCGCTGGCCGCGCCCGCGTTGAAAAATAGCATCCCTAGCGCGGCGCCGGCATCGGCGGCCTTGAGCAGCGCGTCCGCGGGCAAATCCACGGCCACAAGTGTAATGCCCTCGGCCGCCAATTTCTGGACAGCCGCCGCGGGGTCCTCGTCCTGCGTGAGCTTCACATCGGCGACGGAGAACTTCTGATTAAGGAACTTTCCGGTTGTGTTGTTGTCCGCCACAGCAAGGCTGGCGCCGGCAAGGCCAGCGTCTGGGGCGGGCGCGTCGAGCAGGGATATGGCGGGCTTTTGCTCCGCCCGGCGCAGATATCCGATCTTGATATCCAGGGCTTCTCCGGCCGCTGCTTGCGCCACCCAAGCCAAGACCAAGCCAGCGAAAATAAGGCGCCGCAACAATAACCCTCCCTCAACTTCCCTGCCGTTTTCGTTTTGAATGAATGATGGCGACCGCATGTCCGCACTACAAGGTTCTGTCAGACCATAGTCTCTAGCACCGCACCTTGCGCGCTAAGCACACAAGTTTATATTCCGCAAATGGGCCTGAGCTTTCTAAAAGTTACCTTGTTGCTTTTGTGCTGGAGCTGCACAAACTATGCACAAGCCGCCGCTCTTCCGCGCATCGCGGTTTTCGATTTCGAAATGATCGACACCAGCCCGCTGCCAATCACCCCGGCAGAAAAGGCGCGCCTGCAAAGGCTTGGAGAAACGCTTAGGAAGCGGCTTTCCGAGTCGGGCCTGGTTCAGGTGGCCGATATCGGCCCCGTCGAAGCGCAAGCCCGCTCGTTCAATCTTCAAGCTTGCGGCGGATGCGACGGCGATCTTGCCAAGAAGGTTGGGGCGGAGCTTTCCCTTACCGGCACCGTTCAGAAAGTGTCGGATCTGATCCTGAACGAGAACATCTACATCCGCGATGTTGCGAGCGGGGAGATCGTGGCGGCCATGAGCGCGGATATGCGGGGAAACACCGATGAGTCGTGGTCGCGCACTTTAAACTGGCTCATCCGCTACCGCTTGCTTCCTGACTTGGAAAAGCGCTCAAACCACGCCGCAAAGGCCGGCTGATACCAACCCGCAATTGTTTCTCCCGAGCCGGCGACGAAAATTCCTGAAATTCTAACGATGGAGCTTACCGGCACGCAATACAGGATCGCGGTCGGAATTGTGGGATTTTCTAGTGAAATTCACGATAAGGAGCTTGATCCCGCCAGCGAAGCAACATTGCGCTGGAAGATAGAGCTGCATGCGCTTTCCTTTCTGCGCTTTTGTGAGCCCCCTTGAGGCCAAATCTTTCTCGAACGAAAAGAGCTGAGCCTTATTCGTGGAGACCTCTGGTGACTTCTTCACCTTCATCAAAGAATGGTTGCAGGTTTGCGCTCATAAAATTCACTAGTTTTACTTCGTTCAGTGCCAGCGCCAAGATCAACTGGGTATATGCGTGCCTAGCCAAAGAAGCCGCTTCACCCAAGCTTTTCTGCGTACCGCGCAGCGCACGCGTGCGGTTCCTCGCATCCTCTGTGCCCTTACCCGCTTCTCCGAGTTCTAATATTATTTCATCCCGGGGCAACCTCGTGAACTGCTCGAAATTACCAAATTTCTCTTTAAAATGAAGAATCTCTGCAAATAATATCGTACAAAAGCTCACCCTCGCGTCGTCTTTTAGATCCTGTGCCTTTGTTATAGTCTTAACGAATTCCGCTCTCAGGATTTCGACGTCGTTATCGCGCTTCAGAAAATCAAACATTTTTTATCTCCACTCGGTGCGCGGACACCGAGAAAGTAGCGGTAGCCTTCCTAAGCTATATATCAGCCTTTGCTATTTCTGAGCTTAGCTATGTCCGTCAGCATGTTGGTGGCGAAGTGTGACACCAACATAGTGAAAGTGCCCACACTTTTTTACTCTTGTGC
Organism: Rhodomicrobium sp.; assembly: GCA_052148445.1. Taxonomy (GTDB): domain Bacteria; phylum Pseudomonadota; class Alphaproteobacteria; order Rhizobiales; family Rhodomicrobiaceae; genus Rhodomicrobium. Next base: position 7,288 of record JBKQIH010000066.1, on the reverse strand, counting down.
CCAAGGAACTCACAACCCGCTCGAAGGCGTTTGGTGTGCCCCGGGACGCCGTCGCACGAGGGAACGCCTGCGCGAATCCGCCGCAACCTCAAACCACCATGGGTGGCGTTGAAACCCTCAGCGTTGCCGTATATGCTCATTCGTTATGAACGGGAGAGGATCCGGCGATCCTTGCGGTCCCGTTTTGGCATTAACTTTGCGTAAAGGCTCCGCAGCCACACCTGAGGGACTTTCTGGCATGATCGAACTTGTAATGACCGTCTGCATCGTCGCGCAGCCCGCCACCTGCCGTGACCAGCGCGTCCTCTTCGACGAGGACACCACCCCCATGCAGTGCATGATGACTGCTCAGCCAACCATCGCTCAATGGGGCACGGAGCACCCGAAATGGTTCGTGCAGCGCTGGAAGTGCCGGGCTCCCCGGAAGGACGATAAGGACATTTGACCCTTCCCGATTAGAAGCAGCGAACCTCTGCTTCTGCCTGTGCACGCCGCAAGTCTTTAACGAGGTCTTTCGACGGCTCCGGCGAACGGAACATCGCGCCAAAGCGTCCTTCAACCTGAGCTAGGCTTAGGACGGTCTCGGCTTCGACGTACTGACTATACGGCAAAAGGCTCGCGATCACGTCGATGGAGCATGAGCACTGATCCAACGCTGTTCTCGTGTCTCCATTGGCCTTCATGCAGCCGAAAACATAGTCCGCCCGCGCCGAAGTTGGATAATCGTTAAGCTCAGCCGCCTCCGTGCCGGCACTCGCCGCTACATATGCGAGCAGCACCGCTAAACCGAAACATCGCATCGGGCTTCCCCATGCCGGCTCGTTACCGGTAGCAGTTGCGCAACGGCAACGAGCCAAGAAAGCTTAAGCCCCGCGTCTATTTCTTGCAGGCGCGACGTGCGGCCACGTCTAGGGTAGACGGCAGGTAGCGCGTAACTTCAAATCCAGCGTCGACGCTCGAAGCCGCGGGTTTTGTCCAGGCTTTCATGCAACTTCCTCCCAACTGTTATTAGTCTTATAGTGCCTTTGTACTCTTAAAGTAATATCTCTTATCGCCGCTGGCAAGAACGAAACATTTCGTATTGCTCGAATTTGCCATGCTCACGACGGCATTTTTGGCTTCTTACATCTCATAGCTGTGAGCATGTCTGACAAATCGATACCAAACAGACCGCGATTCGAGGATTTAGCGGCAATCCAACTCACAAAGCGCGACCTTAGCAGAAGAGACGGCAAAATAATGTTCGTTTGTGCCGCTTTGTGTCTTTAACACATTTAGAATCAATGGCATTAATAAGTGTTCTATGTATAGCTGCCACAACCTATATGAGTTGCTGCGTGTAAGATAAGATGTGTTGTGTGATATTCTAGTATCAACAGTGCAACACATCGCTCAAATTTAGCAAAACGACACGCAATACGATTTTTTTCCCCGCGCAAATGGGTAAGCTCTGCACGTGGAGGTTGATTCTCCCGAATGTGGAGAAGCACAGCTGACTGCATTTGCCTTCTTGGAAGGCACCCATGGAGGGAGACATGATGAAGCTCAAAAAGGTAATTGCGTCAGTTACGTTCGGAACAATCGCATTCTGCGCCGCCAGCGGTGCATACGCAGGCTCGCTTACCCAGCCCGGCGAGACGGTAGGCATCGCGCTCGGCGCACCGCTTCCCGAAGGCGTTTACTTCGTCGACACCGGTAGCGCCGGTGGCTGGCGTGCCGTTGACGACAATAGGACGACGCTTGGGGTGAATATCCCGGTTATCGCCTGGTCGACACCCTGGGAGTTCTTTGGGGGCCGCCTTGAAGCTTACGCGGCCGTACCCGAGATCGCATACGGCGGCGATGGCACGCCTGACGTATTTGGGCGGTCCTACACGGTTATGTACAACCCGTTCTTCACGGTGGGTGAGGCATGGGATCTGGGCAAAGTATTGTCACCGGGACTCGAAGGCTGGGGCTTCAGCACCTGGGTCGGCGGTTACGCTCCGTCCGATAGCGCATTCTTGGGATCCGGCGTGGATCTCCTCGATGAATGGGTGTTCAACTCACGTACTGCCCTGAGCTATACTGGCGACAAGTGGAATCTGACGGCCCACGTGATCTACGGTGTGACCGGGACCAATCTGTCGAACAGCCTGCACATCCTGCCCGACTACCTCAACTACGACCTGACCGCGGTGAAGACGCTCGGCAAATGGAGTATCGGTCCGGTGGCCTTCGGTTCTACTGACGTTGGCCATTGCGGCGTTAATACAGCTGCAGGCCTCTGCCAGAGCCAGTTCGCGGTCGGTGGCCTCGTTGGCTACGATTTCACGGGAATTTCGCTGCAGTTCTACGGCACGAAGGACGTCTTCTCGGAGAACTACTTCAGTCACTACGATAGCCTCAACCCTTGGAGCGTGCCCACCAAAAACTATGAGACCCGGCTCTGGACCCGCGTCATTATCCCGCTGTGGAGCCCCCCGGCAGAAGCTCCTCTGAAGTAACACACGCGGTTCCCAAGTTTCAAATTGAAGCTTCGTTCTCCGGCAAGGAGTTTCCTTGCCGGCTTTTTTTTGGGAGAGCGCTGGACTCACTGCGCGATTGCTACTTCAGTAAGCGCATAAGGGCGTGGCCCGCGGCAGTTTTGGCTTCGCCGCAATCGATGGTGCCCTCGGCATTGATGTCGGCGGCCTTGAAGCGAGCCTCTACGATTGCGAGGTACTCGTTCTTGCTGAGTGTCGCGTCTTTATCGGGGTCTCCTGCCTTGAACTCTTTCCTCGACAAACGGCCCTGCAGCTCCTTGGTCGTAAGTGTGCCATCCTTGTCGGCGTCGAGTTTATCGAACAGAGCCGTGGCTGCTTGTTTGGCCTCGTTCAGATCCAGTGTGCCGTCATTGTCGGGATTGATGGCTGCGAGCGCCGCGCAGACTCCTTTTCCCTTTGCAAGAGCTTCGGAGTAACCGCCGGCAAAGACCAGGCTAGCGAGAAGGCCAAGCGCACAGAAATGAAAGCGCAATGCCATGGTGTTCTCCTTTTCCACATACGAAAGAAACATAAGATACCAGGGCATGATAACAAATCAGCCTGGGGAACGGTCCCAAGTTTCTTGGGCCGTGTTTGGGAACACCCCTATTCCAGCAGAGCAATGACTTCGGATTTCACTTCGACGCTTCCAGCGGAGCGGTTGCAGGGAATTTCAGTTTGATGCCGCCATAAAACGAGATGGGCTGTGCCGGCGTAATGGTATCCGGGTTCGTCAGATTTGGGGCTGAAATGCCGCCTGAGACGTTCGAGACCGGTAGATCGTAAAAAGCGGCGTAGGTAGCGAATTTATGATCGAAAACATTATTGATAAGTCCGTAAACCGTAACGTTTTCGTTGATTGCATAGGAGGTTCTGATATTTACGACGCCATATCCGGGAAGCTGAGGGTTCTGGTTGCTCTGATCGCCGAAGAAGTATTGGCTGCTGGCGAGCACCATGTCGGCGCCGATCTTCCAATCATCCGTCACGGCGTAATCGAAGCCGGCTTTGAAGCGATGAGCCGGAATTGTCGGCAGATGATCGCCCGGATGCACAAAAATGTTGCCGTTGGCATCGGCGAAGGGGTTATTCGGCGAAGGGATCGTCAGATTGCTGAGGAACGTCGCATCGACATAGGCATAATTGGCGTTGAGCGTGAGCTGCCCCAGCCGGTATTTTGCGCTCGCCTCGACGCCCTCCCGCAGAGTGTTTCCAGCATTTTGAAAGTAGCCGCGGGTAGGAATTGCGGGATCGATCGCGGTCAGGATATCGTTGTAATTCTCTGCGTGGAAATATCCGGCGGTCCAGTTCAAGTTCCCATACCCGAATGGGCTGAAATTGCCGCGCAAGCCGCCTTGCCAGGTTTTCGACACCACCTGCTGGAGATTGGGGTCGCTTACGAGAAATTCCGCTAACACGCAGGGCTGTAAGGGATTTGAGCAGCCGAGCTCGGCGGGCGTCGGCGCCCGGTTGGCCTCGGCATAGCCGCCATAGGCGGAGATGTTCGGGTTGAATTTGTAGGTGAGGCCAGCCATCGGATTGAAGCGATTATATTCGTGATTGCCGGTAAGGAGGCCGGTGGGGTCGAAAAGATCGAGTTCTTCGTAATTGTAGCGGCCGCCTACGGTTGCCGAAAGCGCCTTGGTTAGGTCCAAGGTGTCGGTGAAGAACAGGCTGTAATAGTTGGTCGTGGCATAAAGCACGACCGGCGCGTAATCGGGCGCCGGACCCGTGGGATAGATGCCGTTGGGGTACACGGCCCAATTCTGTGTGTTGACAGTTCCGAGCTCGGCATCGCTCGCGCTCTTCACGCCACCATGGTCGATGCTCGCGCCCGCAATAAAAATATTGCTTAAGCCGAACACTTTGTCTTTATCCGTCGCCTGCAGCGAGCCGCCGAAACTGTTGGCGTTATTGGTGCTGTAATCGATCTCGCCGATTGTCGCGGCGGGTGAGAAAATATTGGTGGGGACACCATTCGGGTACTTCGCCGACGTGACCGGCTGAAGGCCGTTATTCGCAGTCGGGAAGCAGAGCAGGCCAGGGTATGGGTTGGATTGGGGAGGGTTTTGCTGGGCAGCGAGCACACCGCAATCCCCGGTGCTCGAAACGTTGCCGTCGGCATGGCTCTGGTGGAAGCTGCGCCAATAGGCGACGCCGGAGAGGCTCCAATTATCGGTGAGCTTCGTGCTGCCATTCATGGACACCATGGCAAGCTCGTTATTCGTGGTCTGCGGACTGGTAAAGACCGAGCTGTAGTCTTGGGCAAGCAGTTGGGTTGGCGTTGGCCCGACCACGCCGAGCGCGGTGTCAGCGCCCGTGAAGTTGATATGGAACTCGGTATTTTTGTCTTTCACGCCGAGATCCACGTAAGTGCGGGCCACATCCGATGGCGAGAAAAAGCGCCAGCCGTCGTCGTGAATGCCCTCGATCGCGACATAAGCGGCGAAATTGTCAACCTGCGTGCCGAGCTGCAGCGATTCCTGGATGCGGCCGTAAGAGCCTCCGCGCGTGTCGGACTCGATGCCCTGAAAGCCGAAGCCATCCTTCATTTGGATGTTGAGCGCGCCGCCGAGTGCGTTGAGGCCGTAAAGCGGATTGCCGGCCACCACGCTGATGCTGTTGATGGCCGAGGAGGGAATTAAATCCCAGTTTACAGTGTCGCCGTACACCTCGTTGATACGCACGCCGTTTTGATAGACGGCCAGCCCCTGCGGCGTGCCTTCGACCGGCGAGGCGGTATAGCCGCGATATTGCACGTCGGTTGAGAACGGATTGCCGTTGACGTCGCTTATGATCACGCCCGGCACATTCTGCTGTAGCGCGTCCTCGATGGCGGGCGAGCCGCTGCGCGCAATTTCCCCGCTAGTCACTATGGAGACGGCGCCCGGGACTTTGTCCAGCGGGATCTCGCTGCCCCTGACGGGGCTCATGGCGACGGTTTGCTCCGCGTTTTCGCTTGGCGTTTCAGCCGCTGCCTCGGCTGGAGCCGGTGCCGCAGCTGGAGCACGGGCGGCCGCAGCCGGGCGCCGCGCGGACGGTACATAGGGCCGTGCCGCGACAGGTTTGCGGGGAACGGCGGTATTTCTCGCAGGCTTTGCAGGCGCGGGCGGGGCTTGAATGATCTTGATCGGCGGCAGTTCCACCGGCGCGGGCGAAGCCGCCGGCGAGGGGGTTGGAGACGCGGGGGTGCCTGGCTCCTTTGCAGCAGGCGCGGCGGGAGCGGGCTCTTTCGCTGCCGGCGCGGGCGCGGGTGCAGCGGGCTGCGCGGGCGCGGGTTGAGCGCTTTGCGTACCGCTTTCCGGCGTCTGCGCCGCAACGATTGCGGCCTGCCCAAAAAGAGCAGCCGCACATGCGATGATAGCGAAAGCCCCCCTTAGCATTACGTCCCCTAGTAGTTCCGGTCAGGCGTTCAGAGTTGCATATCCGCAGAGAAAACCGCAACCGCCCAGTTTCCGGCTTCCGCACCACACGAAAGCCAGAATTACGCACGCTTTAGCATGCAGGCAAGAATCTGGCAAGCTTAACTGCCGGTCAATGTAGCGTGTTTTTTTTAATTTTTTATGGTTGAGCTTGACCTATGCGGCGGTATACGAATGGCGGAGCCGCTGCACCGGTATGAGTGCTTGCCCTGCCGGACAAAAGATGATGATGCGGCGAAAGGCTGCAAGCCGGGTCCGCCTGCTCAGCATCGCCGGTCAAAGCGAAGGCCTGACAGCGGCAGCCGCCGAAATCGATCTCTTTTCTGGGGCACGAGCGGCACGGTTCCTTCATCCAGTGCAAGCCGCGGAAGCGATTGAACGCTTCGCCTTCGTACCAAATCTCCGAAAGCGGCCGGTCCTTGATGTTGTCGAAGCTAAGCGGCAGGCTTTCCGCGGCATGACAGGGCAGAATCTTGCCTTCCGGCGTGACGTTTATCACGTCCTTGGCCCAGCCGCCCATGCAGGGCTTTGGAAACTGCGCGTAATAATCCGGCGTCACGTAATCGATGCTGAGGATGCCCTTCAGCCGTTCCTTGGCATCGCCCACAATCGCCGCTTCCTCCAGAACCTGCTCATAGGGCGGCAGAAGCGCCGCTTCATTACGCTGAGCCCAGCCATAATATTGCACATGCGCGATTTCGAGCCGCCCCGCACCAAGTTCAACGGCAAGTTCGATCACCGCGCGGGTTTGCCCGATATTATGGCGATGCGTCGGCGCGTTGATCGTGAGGGGCAATCCCTCCTCGCGCAGGATGCGGGCCACGGCAAGTTTCTTGGCGAGGCTATCTTTATAATTGGCGATAGTATCGGAAACCGCCGGATCGACCGCTTGCAGGCTAAGCTGAACGTGGTCGAGGCCGCGCGCTACGAGCTGCTTGATCCGCTCGCGCGTCAGCGTTACGCCGGCCGTAATCAGGTTGCTGTAAACCCCGCGCGAACTCAGCGCGCCGATAAGCTCCTCAAGATCTTGCCGCAGCGTCGGTTCGCCGCCGGAGAGATGGACCTGGAGAACGCCAAGGTCCGCGGCTTGAGCGAAGACTGAGAGCCAAGTCTGCGTGTCCAGCTCATCCGCCGCTTTGAGCAAGCGAATCGGATTCGAGCAATAGGGGCATTGCAGCGGACAGCGATGCGTCAGCTCGGCCAGCATCCCGAGAGGAGGATCGACGCGAATCAACTCTCCGAGGGCTTCAGCAGGTGTAGATCCGTCCATGATTGTATAAACTCCAGCACATCCGCCTGGATCGTTTCCACCGGCGCTGCATAAGTTTGCGCGAGCTGACCCGCGATGTCCGAGATGCTTCG
>JBKQIH010000065.1:0-12836 GCA_052148445.1 Rhodomicrobium sp. | reverse complement strand
AACGAGACGAGGTGCAACGCGCACTTGTAGCTCAGCCGGTTTACAAGTTCGTTAGCTCGACTCATTGAAGAGCAACACCAAAGCTCTCGTTATGATCTCTGACAATCCATGCCCAAGGATTGCGTTGATCATTCCCTCTCAAGTGCCCAGACGGCCGGACCCCTGCCCCACCCGGGTCCGGCCAACTTTTCTGGCTGTGCAATACATCCTCACAACCTGAGATTACTTCTAGCACGTGATTCGATGCTGGTTAAGTCTTTTGTCGAGCACATTCCACAAGCGCCGGATGATTTCCACCGTAAGAATATAAACGAGAGCCGCCGCTAAATAGGGTTGGAAATCGTAGGTTCTTTGGTAGGCCATCTTGGCGGTTGCCAGCAGGTCGTAGACCGTAACAGCGCTAGCCAACGCGCTCGCTTTCACCATCAAGATCAGCTCGTTGCCGAAAGGCCTCAGCGCGACGCTCGCCGCTTGCGGCAAGACGATTCGCCGCGCCGCGAGGAGTGGCGGCATGGCCGCGGCGCGCGCCGCTTCGATCTGGCCGTGAGGCACGCTGCGAATCGCGCCCGCGAAAATCTCGGTTTGATAGGCGGCTGTGTTCAAGGTGAAGGTTAGCAGCGAACAAAGGAACGGATCGCTGAAAAGCCACCAAAGCCCGGCCGCCGACAAAGTCTCCTTGAACTGAGATGAGCCGTAATAGACGAGAAACAGCTGCGCGAGCAGCGGCGTGCCGCGAAAGAGATAGGTGTAGGCGACGAGTGCCAAGCTGACCGGCTTCGGCGCAAAGATTCGGGCGAGCGAGGCGGGCACCGCGATCAAGAGCGCGAGCGCAACCGAGCCAAGCGCAAGTTCGAGCGTGACGAGGAATCCGTCCGCCATGCGGGGGCCGAATTTCTCGAAGACCTGCCAGTGGATCATGCCGATTGCCTCCAGCCGCGCCGCGCCGCGCGCTCCGCCCGCGCGATGGCGAGCGTCGAGAGCGCGGTCATGAGAAGATAAATGCAGCAGGCCGCCGCATAAAACTCGAACGGCCTTCGTGTGCGCTCCACAGCAACGGTTGTCATGCGCAACAGGTCGCTAAGCGAGATCACCGAGACGAGCGAGGTGTCCTTGAGGAGCACAAGCCAGTTGTTGCCAAGGCCGGGAAGCGCGATGCGAAGCATCTGCGGCGCCACCACGCGCCGGAAGACGAGGCCGCGGCTCATGCCGAAGCTACGGGCGGCCTCGATCTGTCCGCGCTCGACCGCGCGCAGGGCCGCGAGCAGCACTTCGCTGGAATAAGCGCCGAACACCAGCGAAAGCGCGATGACGCCCGCGGTAAAGGGAGACAGGTTCAGCGCGATGGGGAGGCCGGAAGCCACGGCCAGATTTTGGGTGAGGATTTGCGAGCCGTAATAGATCAGAATCAGCGTCAAAAGCTCGGGCAAACCCCGGAACACGGTGGTGTAGGCTTCGCCCAGCGCGCGCAGCCAAGAGGACTTGGCATCCTTGGCAAGCGCCGCCGCGAGGCCGAACGCGAGCCCAAAAGGGAGCGTCGTCAAGGCTAGCCCCACGGTCATCGCAGCGCCAAGCGCCAGCTGATGTCCCCATCGGATTAACAAACCGTCCAAGCTCGTCCTCCCTTGCCTGTCAAACTACGCCTTCAGAGGAGCATTCAAGTAGCCTATGGATTTTTTGGACTAGGCCATCAGAGCGTTCACGCGAGCGATAACTCGGTAAATAGCAAACAAGGCAAGAAGACAAAAGCCGCTTAAGATCACGATCCACAAACGGAAGGAGCTTATTCTGACAAACCAGTTTGACTTAATCCCATCCATTGGCTGCGTCGGACCGTGTAGCACCGAGTAACCTTTATCAATATTCGCTTTCTCAAAACAAAATAGACTTTCCGAATCTCTCATCTCAAAATAGCGGTGCTTAGCCATCAGCTGCAACGCAGCCAACCCAAGAACAAGTGAGAAAACAGCCGCAACTCCAGATATGGCTTGGGCTACCGAAGGGTTGAAAGCGGTGGCCAGAAGAAAGCCTTGTCCAGCTGACGCGAGAGTCGGAACTTGCCAAAGAATTTGGTTAGTGGTGTTGCGACGAGCACATACAAGTTTATACTGTTCATCATTCATTGGTCCCCCAATCATAAAGCGGTTAGGTAGCCACTTCAGCGAACGCCGCTCTGGAAGTTAATAGTGCTATTCAGGTAGGAAGTTCACTAGAAAATCGGGAAGGGAAAATACTTCGCGTTGATCGCCGCGTAGGTCCCGTCGGCGCGGATGCCGTCGATGGCGGCGTTGAACCGCTGCAGAAGCGCGCCGTCGCCCTTGCGCAACGCTATCGCTACGCCCGAGCCGAAGTAATTGGGATCGCTCAGCTCGCCCGGCGCGATCTCGCAGCACGCGCCTTCCGGGCTCTTCAGCCAATCGTAGATCGCAAGCTTATCGTACATCACATATTCGACGCGGCCCGCCGCAAGATCGCGGTAGGCGTCCGCCACCGTATTGTAGAGCCGGACGATGGAGCGGCTATATTTGTCTTCGAGAAAGGCGGAGTGGCTGGTCGCGGTTTGAACGCCGATACTCTTGCCCGTGAGCGCTTTGGGAGAGAGGTCCTTCAAATCGGTGCCTTTGCGGACCACGAATGCGCTCGGCGAATGGTAATAGGGTTTCGTGAACGCGACCACCCTTTGGCGGTCTTCGGTAACGTTGAGCGAGGCGATGATCGCGTCGTATTTGCGCGAAAGCAGCGCCGGAACGATGCCGTCCCAATCCTGGGAGGCAAGCTCGCAATCCGCCCCCATTTTCGCGCAGAGCGCCTTCGCGATATCCACGTCGAAACCTTCGAGCTGGCCGTTCGAATCGATGGTGCTGAAAGGCGGGTTCGCCCCCTCTGTGGCGATGCGCAGTTGCAGCGGCTCCGCGGATACGGCCAAGGGAAACAGAAGAGCAGCGCACAGCAGCCCTAAAATACACTTCAAGTAAGGCTTGAACATCGCGATTTCCTCTCGTCCGGGTGTTATTGGAAGGCACCTTCGGCCGCCGCACCGTCATCGCGAGGCGCCGAAGGTGCCACGGCGATCCAGGGCAAGAGATGCAACGCTTGCACCTGGTGCTCCTGGATTGCCACGGGGCTTCGCCCCTCGCAATGACGGTGCGGCGTATGTTCCGGCCTTATGTTAACGCGTATGATATTACACCGCGTTCGCTTTTGCCGCCCTGGATTGCATTCCGTTGCCCGGCGCACCTATGCTGGATTGGAATTAGGGCTGCAGATTGGCCTGCCGCCTTCGCGTCCTGTATTCTGCCCTTATGGTTGCAGGCTTGGCAGTGTCTCAAGTGTTTTTGGGGCTACAAGAACGCACGGCTTCGCTAACGCTTGTACGATTCTGTGGAGGGTCGATACCTGACTCTCTGTTCAAAAAATGTCGCCACCGTTTGAGCTTCATCTGCGGAAATCGTTCGGAACGCCGCGATGGAGCATCTCGCGATAGAGCATCTTACGATACCCGTCTCGCGCATAAACATCGAAAGCAAAAAATTAAGGGAGCGTCCTCGCAACACGGAAGCCGTAGTCGTAGAACCGGCTGACTCGAAAGTCCTGGTAGCGGCTGGCCGCCCGCAGGTAGCGCGGATCGAGTTTCCAAGATCCGCCGCGCAAAACGCGAGTTTTACACTCACCGGCTGTGAACGCCGAACCATCCTGGGGAGCACCTTTATAGCTATCGTGCCAGCAATCTTCGACCCACTCGCTCACGTTGCCGTGCACCTGATAAAGCCCCCAAGGATTGGGCTTAAAGCTATCGACCGGCACAGTCTTTCCTCTACCAAAGAGATAGTTACCTGTATAATTAACATGCCCGGCGGAAATTGATGATCCCCACCAAAATGGCGTCGTGGTACCAGCCCGCGTCACGTATTCGCGCTCGGCTTCACCTGGCAACCGGTAAGTTTTGCCAGTCTTCTTCGTAAGCCAAGAGACGTAAGCCTTAGCGTCATCCCAGCTCACATTGGTTACGGGCCGTGTTCCCCGTCCCCAGCCTTCATCGCTTGGCTTGTAACCTCTGCAGCCGCCATTTGCCACGCAGACATCCCATTCTTCGAACGTCACAGAAAACTTACCTATAGCGAACGGTTTGGCAAACGTGACCCTGTGTTGAGGGCCTTCACCTTCGAGAGGCTCTGGCCCATCTGAAGGCGAGCCCATCATAAAGCTGCCAGACGGCGCCACAACCATCTCGGGGCAATTGGCGCATTCCCTAAAGCTCTTGCCCGATCCTGGCTCGATATTTGCCCAAGTCTGCGCTGCCGTCCCGCTATTTTCAGCGTAGGCCGCAGCAGAAGTCAGAATGAGTGCAAGACAAGCCAGTAACCACCGTACGATCCTCATCGCCGTCCCCTGCCCATAAACATCGAAAACGAAATTAGCCTTTCGCGTAATTTTGGTAAACTGTGGTTGCTAATGCCCCGCTGGGATCGAGCAGTCCCGCGATCCCGTGAGGGTGTGGCGTGTCAGTTGTTTGAGAAGGTTCTTTACGCCGGCGGACTTGCCTTCCCGCTTTCGCCCCTGAAGCGCCCGGCGCGAAACGCTTCCAGAAATTGCTGAAGCTTGGGGCTCTGCGGCGCGCCGAATAGGTCCGCGGAGGGGCCTTCCTCCTCGATCCTGCCCTGGCACAGAAAGACTGTGCGAGACGACACGTCGCGGGCGAAGGCCATCTCGTGGGTGACGATGATCATGGTGCGCCCCTCGGCAGCGAGGCCTTGGATCGTGGACAGCACCTCGCCCACAAGCTCGGGGTCGAGCGCGGAAGTCGGCTCGTCGAACAGGATGACATCGGGATGGACGGCAAGCGCGCGAGCAATCGCGGCGCGCTGCTGTTCGCCGCCCGAGAGCTGGCTTGGATAGGCGTCCGCGCGATGCGTGAGCCCCACGCGGGCGAGGAGTGCGCGGGCTTCCTCTATCGCTTCGGCCCGCGCGATGCCATGCACATGCACCGGCGCCTCGATCACATTGCCGAGCACCGTCATGTGGTGCCACAGATTGAAGTTTTGGAAGACCATGGCGACCCGCCGGCGGATGTTCTCTATCCGGGCGCGGCTGGGCGGCGCGCCGCCTGGGCCGATGGTTACACGCTCGCCGCCGGCGAGAATCTCGCCGCCATCGGGCATTTCCAATAGGTTCAAACAGCGCAGAAACGTGCTCTTGCCGGAACCGGAGGCGCCGATGATCGCAACGGCCTCGCCCTTCCGGGCCGCAAGCGAGATGCCCTTCAAGACCGCCGTGTGCCCATAACTCTTGATGACGTCCCTGGCCTCGATTGCAATCATGGCGATGCGCCTACTCCGACGTTGGATTGTCGAGGCTGATCATGCCGCTCTCGCCGTCGAAGGCCAGAACCTCCGCGTAACGCGCCCAGTTGATAACGGTGTAGAGCGTGGTTTCGGCATCCGCCTCGGGCATGTTGTCCTCAAGCTCGTCCCTGAACCGGATGATGGAGGCGCGGTGGCTCGACCGCTCTTCCAGGATATGCTTGATGTGCGCGGCGAGCGGTACGTAAGTGACGAGGTGCTGAGCGAACTGTGCCTTGCGTTCGTCCGTGCTTGAATCCACAAAGCGCCGGCCCGCGTCGTTCAGCTTGAGATCGCCTTCGGCAAGCTCGGCGAAGCGCAGAAGCTGCAGCGTTTCCGCCGCGTGGAACAGTTCGTCCACCTCCATTTGCGTGCGTTCGGCGAGTACCGGCAAGTCGGCCTTGCCGTTGAACGGCGGCTCCGCCAGCGTTTCGAGCAGGCCGGCGAGCGTGTTGGTCGAGACATGCGGAAGGCTCATGCTGATGCCGGTGCCGGGGAACAGGCCTTCCTTGGCCGGCGCCGCGGTGCTCTTCCTTGTCATACGCGCGTAAATGTCGTCGACCTGCGCGCGGAAGGCTGGATCGACGCGGTTTCTGGGTTGCGGCAAGTTCACCTTGATCTCAGCGATAACGCGCCCCGGGTTGGAGGAGAGCACCAGGATGCGGTCGCACATCAGCACCGCCTCTTCGATATTGTGCGTGACGAGCAAAATCGCGCGGATTGGCATGCGGCCTTCGCACCAAAGGTCGAGAAGGTCGGTGCGGAGCGTTTCAGCGGTAAGCACGTCCAGCGCCGAGAAGGGCTCGTCCATCAAGAGCAATTTGGGATTGACGACGAGAGCGCGGGCGAGGCCGACGCGCTGGCGCATTCCGCCGGAAAGTTCCTTCGGATAGGCGGTTTCGAACCCGTCGAGGCCGATAAGGTCGATTGCGGCGAGGGCGCGTTTGCGGCGCTCCTCCGCAGGGACGCCCTGGGCTTCGAGCCCAAGCTCCACATTCTCAAGCACAGTCAGCCAAGGAAACAGCGCGAAGCTCTGAAACACCATGGCGAGCCCATCCGCCGGGCCTTTCACCTCCTGCCCGTCGATGTCGACTTGACCCTCGCTTGGCGGCATCAGACCGGAGACGATGCGCAACAGCGTGGATTTGCCCGACCCGGAGCGGCCGAGGAGGGCGACAATCTCGTTATCGTAAAGGTTCAGGTCCACATTATCGAGCACGAGAAGGTTGCTGCTCGTGCCGCGCTTGTAGAAGTGCCGCACATGTTTGACCGCGACCAGGGCCTCGCGTTCGCCGGTCCGCGCTGCTGCAACTGCACCCATAGGCTCCTCCCCGATCAATCGATGCGCAAGCGGCGGTCTGCGAGCGCGTAAAGGCGCCGCCAAACCGCGCGGTTCAGTATAACGACGAAAACTGACATGACGCCGACGCCGAGCACCACGCGATGGTAGTCTCCGTCGTTCGTCGCCTTGGCGATGTAGGCGCCGAGCCCGTGCGCTTCGAGCTTGGTATCGCCCCAGCTCACGACTTCGGCGATGATGCTCGCGTTCCACGATCCGCCAGACGCGGTCAGCGCGCCCGTCACATAATAAGGAAAGATCCCCGGCAGGATGACCTTGCGCCACCACTGCCAGCGCTTGAGCTTGAGCAGCGTCGAAGCCTCGGTCAAATCGCTGGGAAAGACGCTCGCCCCCGCGATGACATTAAACAGGATATACCACTGGGTGCCGAGCACGATGAGCGGCGAGAGCCAAATGTCTGGGTTTAGGTGATAGGTGGCGATGCCAACGACCACGAATGGAAAGAGCACGTTGGCGGGGAAGGCCGCCAGGAACTGCGCGACCGGTTGCACCCGCTCGGCAAGCGCCGGCCTCAGTCCGACGTACACGCCGATCGGCACCCAGATAACGCTGGCGACCGCAATGAGAACGATGACGCGGAAGAAGGTGATGAACCCGTCGATGACTGCCGTTTGCAAGTCTGTCCAGCCCAGCGTCGCGCGGACATAAGAGATCACGGACCAGGCGGCCCAGATCACGAGGACCAGAAGGGCGATATTCCAGACCCACTCGAAAATCCTGTCTACCGTGCCGCTAACTTTGGGCTCCGGGATCTGTTTCGTCAAAGTGCTGACACCGCCGCTGAAAACACCGAGAATCCGGCTGAGAAAGGCGCGGATCGCGGAGACGAACCGCGCGCGTCTAATAAGGTCCAGCATCCAGGATTTCGGCTGCGCCTGTGCCGCAACCAGCTCCACCCGGAACTTATCGGCCCAAGCCACGACAGGGCGGAACAACAGCTGATCGTAGAGCACGATCACGACCGCCATGGCGGCGACGGCCCATGCAACGGCGCCGATATTCTGATGGCTGATGGCCAGCGACAGATAAGACCCGATGCCCGGCAGGGTGATCTGCGTCTTGCCGACCGAGATCGCTTCGGACGCAACCACAAAGAACCAGCCGCCCGACATGGACATCATCATGTTCCAGACGAGGCCCGGCGTGGCGAAAGGCGCTTCCAGCTTCCAGAACCGCAGCCATGGCGAGAGCCTAAAATGCGTCGTGACCTCCTCAAGGTCGCGCGGGACGGTCTTCAGCGATTGATAGAACGAGAACGTCATGTTCCAGGCCTGGCTCGTGAAAATCGCGAATATCGCGGCGAGTTCCGCGCCAAGCTGGCTGCCGGGAAAAAGGCTCATGAAGAAGACGACGGTGAACGTCAGGAAGCCGAGCACGGGCACCGATTGCAGGATGTCGAGGGCGGGGATAATGACGCGCTCGGCCTTTTTGCTTTTCGCGGCGAGCGGGGCAACGAGGAACGTGAACAACAGCGAAAAACCGAGCGCCGCAAACATTCTGAGCGTGGTCAGCAGCGCGTATTGCGGCAGATTCCACGGGTCGAGGGAAACAGGATTGACTTGCAGGCCTTCGATCGGGCTGCGCATGGTATGTGCGCCGTGTGCGACCGCCACGAACAGCGCACCCACCGCGAGGAACACGATGACGTCGTAGCGGTTCGGCCAAGCGCTCGCGACGGTTGCGGAGATGTTGGCGATGCGGATGCGGCGGCTGCCGGCAGAAAATGATGGCATGGTCATCGCTCGCCTCGCTCCTGAAGGTTTGGGGCGTGTCAGCCCGCTATCATGCCGCGCTCTTGAGGGTTCCGGCCATATCGAAAGGGTGTGGGGGTTGCTGCCGCCGGTGCGCAAAGCAAAATCGCGCGCCGTTTTCTAGGCGATGAACGGAACGCGCTATTCTGTCAACCTCAAATCGATGTTTCAGCGGCCGAATGAAAACCGGGCTGCGCGAATCGCTATTGACAACTTTGCCGGGGCTGCATAGCACACACTCATCCAATATTCTGCTAAATGAGACCGCGTGCGAATGAGGGTGCAGCACGCTCGCGCTCCGCTACAGTTCGATTTTCGCTATCCTCCGGCGAACCAGATTAGGATCGAAGATGGACCGGGTCCCACTTAAGACCGATGCTTTGCCCTGGCTTCAAGTCCTCAGAGGCTTGGCCGCATCGCTGGTGGTCCTGGGCCACTCGCTGCTAGAGGCACGCGTCTTAAATTTGCGTAACGGACTATCCGCCGGTGAAACGGGATTTTCCTGGGGCTACGGCGTGGACGTGTTCTTTGTGATTAGCGGTTTCATTATGGTCCATAGCGCCGGGAACCGGTTTGGCAGTCTACGGAACGCTTCGGAGTTCCTGCTGCGCCGGATCGTGCGCATCGTGCCCCTTTATGCGTTGGCAACATTTGGCGTCGTAATCGTCGCTCATGCCATGCCGCAGATCGTGAACGGCCAGCCTCCGGACGCCGGCGAGGTCGCCCGCTCGCTTCTCTTTATTCCCTACACGCGAATTTCCGGCGATGCCGTCCCGGTACTGGCCGTCGGATGGACTCTGAACTACGAGATGATGTTCTATGTGCTGTTTGCGATGGCAATGCTGCTCGCTTTCCGGCACGGCGTTGTAGCGCTCGCGCTAGCCTTGTGCGGTCTGGCCTGTGCGGGAGCGCTGCTACAGCTTTCGCCGGTGATTCCAGGCTTTTGGACGAATCCGATTATTCTGGAATTCCTGTTCGGGATCGGTATCGGTGTGCTTTACCGCTCGGCGTACCGGCCGCCGCTCTCGCTTCTATTTGCGGCCGGCGCGGCTGCGCTCGTTTCATCCTCGGTCATTATCACCGGCCACACGCTGCCAGGCCCTCATTTTCTTGCCGATGGGATACCCGCGGCGGTAACCGTTTTTACAGGCGCATTTGCGTTCAATCCCGCAAAAGGGATGTTGTTCTCGTTTTTTGTCGCCCTCGGAGATGCATCCTACAGTTTATACATCTGTCACATGCACTCGATACGGGTTTTCAGAGAGCTTTGGCATGCTTTGGCACGGCCGGGCGTACCCGGCTGGGTATTCATCGGTGTAGCGTTCTGCTGGGCCTGCGCATTCGCTTTTCTCGTGCATCGGCTGGTCGAGCTGCCGATGACGAAGTGGCTCAATGGAAAGTTCGTACGCCGATGGTATCCTGTCGCCGCCAGAGAGCCTGAGTTTGCGGTAGCGATGCGTTCATCGGAGCCAGCGTGAACCAAGCGGCGAACGAAGCTGTCGCGCTTGCCGCCGAATAGCCGGACCGGCGCATGAGTAGGGTTTCTCATGCGCGTCACACGAAATCCCGTTGAGGCGTGAGCAGCAAGATTTCCCAGGGGGCCAAGCGCCTACTGCACCTCCACGGAAAACCCATACTGCCGGCCGTGCTTCGCCCCGAAGCGCGCGATGCGCTCATCGTAGGTGACGAGCGGGCAGCCAAGCTCAATCGCCGTCGCCATCAGGAGCCTGTCCGCCGGATCGCGATGCTCAAGATGATGGAGCCGGTAACTGCGCGCGGCGGCGCGATGCGTGAGCGGCGCCCCCTCAATGCCGGGCCGGCCCAGGAACCGTTCGATCCAGGCTTCAACAGGAATGTCCAGGCCAATCCGGCCCGTGTCGACAAGCAGCGCAATCTCCCATGCGGTCACGGCGCTTAAGAAAATTGTGCCGCCATCCCGCCAGCAGCGGTCGATGAGAGCCCGGGTTGGAAGGCGCAGCCTCGCATCGCCACTGTCGAGCCAGAGAACGATATGCGTATCGAGCAAGAGGCTCTCCGTCACCGCTCGACCTCGCGGCCGGTCTCGGCGTCCGGCTCGGCGTCGAGGGCGGGGGCGATCAGATCCACATCTTCGCCAATGCGCACCGATCCGGCATGCGCCCCGAAGAGCGAACCCGCCCGGGCGCTCTCCGCGAGCAGCCGCCGTATGGCCAAGGCCACGGCCTCTGTTTTATTGCCGCCGGTCAGCTTCTTGGCCGCTTCCTCGATTTGAGCCACGACTTCGGGGCGATTAATGGTGATGACATTCGCCATGGCATATCCGTATATCATTACGCAAGTAATTGTATGCGGAATAATCGAAGAGCGCAAGACCGCCAAATTAGCACGGAACAGGCTCATCGCGGAAGAAGCCTCTGGGGCCGCGCGATTCGCAGGCGAAGCGGCAGCGTCACCGTTATGCCACGCGGGTGCCGCACACTGACGGAATTCGTTATTCGCATTGCTGGAGGGATCGATGGGACGAGCATGGCTTGGACATTGGGCGGCGAAAGTTCTGCTGGTAGCAGTGCTAGCTGCCGCCCTACCTTCCTTTGGTGCAACACAGGGCGCGGCAGACGTGAATGCCCTCAACCAGCAAGTTGCCCAGCTATACGGCCAAGGCAAATACAATGAGGCGGCCGCCATCGCGGAGAAGGCCTTAGCTCTTGCCGAGCGGGTGCTGGGCCGGGAGCATCCCGATACGCTTTCAAGCGTGAACAACCTGGCCGCGCTCTATGAAACCCAGGGCCGCTTGAATGAGGCCGAGCCGCTCTATAAGCGCGCAATCGAGGGCAGGGAGCGGGTGCTCGGCAAAGAGCATCCCGATACGCTTTCAAGCGTGAACGATCTGGCCTTTCTCTATAAGGCACAGGGCCGCTACGGGGAGGCCGAGCCGCTCTATAAGCGCGCGCTCGAGGCCCGCGAGCGGGTGCTGGGCAAGGGCCATATCCATACGATTATAAGCCTGAGCAATCTGACGCAGCTGTACCGCATCCAGGGCCGCAACGGCGAGGCCGCGGCGCTCCATAAGCGCGCGCTCGAGGCCAAGGAGCAGGTGCTCGGCAAGGAGCATCCCGAGACGCTTATTAGCATGAAAGAACTGGCGGCGCAGTACAATTCCCTGGGCCGCTATGGGGAGGCCGCGGCGCTCTATAAGCGCGCGCTCGAGGCCGACGAGCGGGTATTCGGCAAGGAGCATCCCCAAACGCTGACAAGCGTGAACAACCTGGCCGTGCTCTATGAAACCCAGGGCCGCTTGAATGAGGCCGAGCCGCTCTATAAGCGCGCGCTCGAGGCCTGCGAGCGGGTGCTGGGCCAGGAGGATCCCGATACGCTCACAAGCGTGAGCAATCTGGCGGTGCTGTACTACCGCCAGGGCCGCTACGCCGAGGCTGAGCCGCTCCAAAAGCGCGCGCTCGAGGCCAGGGAGCGCGTGCTCGGCAAGGAGCATCCCGATACGCTCACAAGCGTGAACATTCTGGCCTTCCTCTATAAAGCCCAGGGCCGGAATGGCGAGGCCGAGCCGCTCTACCGGCGCGCGCTTGAGGCCCGCGAGCGGGTGCTGGGCCAGGAGCATCCCGATACGATCTCAAGCGTGAACAATCTGGCGGGGCTGTACTACGTCCAGGGCCGCTATGCCGAGGCTGAGGCGCTCCAAAAGCGCGCGCTCGAGGCCAGGGAGCGCGTGCTCGGCAAGGAGCATCCCGAGACGCTTAGCAACTTGAACAATTTAGCAGGCCTGTATGGCAAACAGGGCCGCTATCGCGAGGCCGAGCAGCTTTTGAGGCGCGCGCTTGAGGCCAGCGAGCGGGTGCTGGGCCAGGCGCATCCCGATACGCTTGCCAGCGTGAGCAGTCTGGCGAGACTGTATTTCATGCAGGGAGATTGGACCCGCGCCGCGCAACTCTGGCGGCGTAGCACCGCCGCGCACACGCAGCGCGGCGCGACCGGTACCGGCCAAACAGTAACAGGAAAGAAAAAGAGCGAAGCGGAGCAGCACAGCGGACAATTCCTAGATCTTGTCAAAGCGGTGTACCGTCTCGCGCCAGGAGGAGGCAAACCCGATACGTTAGCCTCGCGCGAGATGTTTGAGACCGCGCAATGGGCGCAAAGCTCGGAAGCGGCAGCTTCGCTGGCGCAGATGGCGGCGCGCGGGGCCAAGGGCGATCCGGCGCTCGCAGCGTTAGCGCGCGAGCGGCAGGACAAGCTCGCGGAATGGCAGAGCCGCGATGCGCTGCGCAACACCTGGCTCGGCCAGGCTTCGGACAAACGCGACGCTAAAGCCGAAGCGGAGAATAACGCAAGCCTTGCCGCCATCGACGCGCGCATTACCGAAATCGACAAGAAGCTGGCGGCTGACTTCCCCGATTA
>JBKQIH010000064.1:0-5299 GCA_052148445.1 Rhodomicrobium sp. | reverse complement strand
TTGTCGATTTCGCCAGGGCTATCCGGCAAAGCTGTATTGTGATCTAGTGACATTTTTGACGCATCTCCTCGATACCCCGGCAAGTAGCCGAAGCCCTGCCGCAGGTTTTGAAATTGTGAGGAGAATCAAGCCGTTAGGTTGACAGTCGCGGAAGAACGCCTACAATTCCCGACTTCAAAAAGTCCGTTAAATATATTTCCAATTCAAAATTAACTATAAGCGGCGCTCCCTGGTTCCCGTTGGGCTCGCGCGTGTGTGAAAAAACACTTGCAAAAACAATGCGTTGCAGCCATTAACGCCTCGGCAAGGCGCTTTCGCGCAGACTTGCGGCTTGAGAAGTACGGCGCCTCAACCCCAAACCTCCGGCCCGAATGGCTGAATTTCGCTCCCCTTATACACAAGGCCCGGCTCGCGGTCGCGGGCGAGGAGGAGCGGGCCGTCGAGGTCGGCGAAATCGGCTTGCGCCGCTATGAGGAGCGCGGGCGCCATGGCGAGCGAGGTGCCGACCATGCAGCCCGCCATGATGACGAGGCCGTGGTGCCGGGCGTCCCCAAACAGCGCGAGCGCGGCGGTGAGGCCGCCGGCCTTGTCGAGCTTGATGTTGATGGCCTGGTAGAGTTGCGCGATGTCGGGCAGGTCGGCGGCGGTATGGAGGCTTTCGTCGGCGCAGATGGGAATGCCCCGCCGGGCCGCGCCGAGATCGGCCAGGGCCGCGTCTTTTCCGGCCGGCAGCGGCTGCTCGATCAGCGTCACATGTGCTGCGGCGCAGGCGGCGAAATTGGCTTCGAGGCAAGCTTCGTCCCAGGCCTCGTTGGCATCGGCGATCAGCGTGGCGGAGGGCGCGCCGCGCCGCACAGCCGCGATGCGCTCCGGATCGCCAGCGCCGCCGAGCTTCACCTTGAGCAGCGGCCGGCTGGCCTGCTTGCGCGCCGTTTCCTCCATCGCCTCCGGCGTGCCGAGGCTGAGCGTGTAGGCGGTCATGACCGGGCGCGGCGCGGGCAGCCCGGCCAGCGTCCACACGCGCGTGCCGGCGAGCTTCGCCTCCAAGTCCCAAAGCGCGCAATCGAGCGCGTTACGGGCCGCACCGGCCGGCAAGAAGGTGAGGAGATCGGTGCGCGTGGCGCCGAGCGCGATGGCCTCGGCCATGGCTTCGATCTGGGCCGCGACTCCGTCCACGGTTTCGCCGTAGCGGGCATAAGGGACGCATTCGCCCCGGCCCGCTAAGTCATTGAATGTTATGGTGGCGACGACGACGCGCGCTTCGGTCCGGCTGCCGCGCGAGATCGTGAAAGTGCCGGCAACCGGCCAGCTTTCGATACTGACTTTGAGGCGCCGCATCGCTCAACCCGCCGCGTGTATGGTTGGAAGCGTGGCAGGAAAATCCGCGGCGATGCGGTCCACGATCGCGCGTACGCCAAAGCGCACCGGATCGGCCGCAGGCAGGGTGTGATCGTCCGCCACGCGTTTGAGATAATCGCGCGCGGCTGCCTCGCTCAGCGCCTCCGTATTGATCGCGATGCCAACGGGACGGATGCCAGGATTGGTCAGTGCGCCGCACCGCACGGTGAGATCGATCACGGCCTGGATCGAGGGCAGGGGATGCGAAACCCCCCGCATCGTCCGGCGGGTCGGCTCATGGCACACCACGAAGGCATCGGGCTGCGAGCCGTGCAGGAGGCCCAGCGAAACCCCGGCGAAGGAAGGGTGGAACATCGAGCCCTGGCCCTCGATCAAGTCCCAATGGCGGGGACCGGCGGCGGGCGAAAGCCATTCGGCGGCGCCTGAGATGAAGTCGGCGGCCACGGCGTCGATGGCCACTCCGCGTCCCGAAATGAACACGCCGGTCTGCCCGGTGGCTTTGAAATCGGCATCGAAGCCGCGGGCGCGCATTTCCCGCTCCAAGGCGAGAGCGGTATATTTTTTGCCCACCGAGCAGTCGGTGCCAACGGTCAGCAGCCGCATTCCGGCGCGCTTTGTGCCTTTTCCGGTCTCGAAACGCTGATCCGAATGGCGCACATCGAGAAGCTGGCGGCCATGGCGCGCTGCCGCCGCGGCGATCTCCGGCTTCGAGCCAAGCCTTGTGTGAAGGCCGCTCGCCACATCGAGGCCGGCCTCGATCGCCTCCACGAGGACCGCTGTCCAGCCATCGGACAAAACGCCGCCGGCGTTCGCCACGCCCACGATCAAGGTTTTCGCCCCCTTCGCCGCGGCTTCCTTGACGCTCAGCTCGGGGATGTGGAGATCGGCCTTGCATCCGGGGAGCCGCAGCTGCCCGAGGCACCATTCGCGGCGCCAGTCCGCGATGCCTTGCGCGGTCTTTGCTGCGAGCGCGTCTGGGGCGTCGCCAAGAAAGAGCAGGTAGGGAGTGCGGATTTCCATTGAGCGTGCTCCGGGCCTCTCCGGGCTGATATCGTAAGGCGGCCCTTTCTCTCCAAGCCCATCTCAGCACGCGCCGCCGAGCATGACCGAGATTTTGATGGGACCTGTGGACTCGATCACGCCGAGCGCAACCGTGCCGTTGGGCAGCGGCCGCACCGAAAAGCTGATGGACGCATCGCCAAAGGTAAGATTGCGCACTGCGATCTCGCCCGCGGACATGGGCACGGCGGGATTGCGCAGCCGGATCGCCTTGGCAGGGAAGTCGAATTCAAGGCCAAGGACGGCTTGCAAAAGCTGGAAGACCGCGCCGCTCGCCCAGGCCTGCGGCGAGCAGGCCACCGGGTAAAGCACCGGCCCGCAACTCCGGCGGCGCGGAAATCCGCAAAACAATTCCGGCAGGCGGCGCTGGTCCATATAGGCGGCGGCCTGCATCAGGGCGTTGAAGACCGGTTCGAGCGCGTCCGCGAACCCGTACCGCGCAAAGCCCGCGGCAATCAGGGCGTTATCGTGGGGCCAAACCGATCCATTATGGTAGGACATCGGATTGTATCTGGCCTCGCCCGCTGCAACGGTGCGGATGCCCCAGCCGGATTTGAACGCAGGCCCCATCGTGCCGGCCGCCACGAGCCTCGCCCTTTCTGGGCTCATGATCCCAGTAAAGAGGGTGTGCGCGGAATTGCTGGTCCGCACGCTGCAAGGCCGTTTACGCCCGTCCAGCGCAAGCGCGTAAGTCCCGAGGTGCTCGCACCAAAAGCGATCCTCAAAGCGCTGCTGGAGTTTTGCGGCCTTGGCGAGAAGCGCTTCGGCAAGGGGAAAATAACCGAGCCTACGAGCGCAACCCGCCGCCGCGATCCAGGCTGCATACACGTAGCCTTGCACCTCGACGAGCGCGACCGGGCCCTCGGCGAGATCGCCATTGGCGTGGAAAATGGCGTCGTAAGAATCCTTCCAGCCCTGATTTTGCAGACCGCTTTCCGTCGCACGGGCATATTCGACAAAACCGTCGCCGTCGGGGTCGGCTGGCCCATCGATCCAATCGAGCGCGCGCAGGATATTGGGCCAAATCTGGCGCAGGAAGGCCTCGTCGCCGGTGCGCTCCACGTAGAGCCCCGCGAGCAGAACGAAAAGCGGCGTAGAATCGATGCTGCCATAGTAAAGGCCGAACGGAACCTCGCCCAGCGCTGCCATCTCGCCGGAGCGCATTTCGTGCAAAATCTTGCCGGGTTGCGCATCCGAGGCGTCATCGTACCGATCCGCTTGGTAATGGGCGAGCCGCTGCAAGACACCGCGCGCAACCGTTGGGTCGAACCACAAAAGCTGCAGCGCCGTGATCAGCCCGTCGCGGCCGAAGGTTGTCGAATACCAGGGAATGCCGGCATAGGGGTATTTTCCTTGCGGAGTCGCGGTCATGAGCATTCTGAGATCGGCCAGCGACCGGCGGACGATCTCGTTGAACACCGCGTTCGACGTCTCGATGGACGCGGAAGGTGCGGCGCTGTCCGTCAGTGCGCGCCTTGCCTGAAGCAGGCCGCGAAGAAAAGCGGGTGCCGGAGGCTGGCTGCGGCCGTCGCAGTTCACCGAGATGAATTGGCGCCACGGCACATGCGGCTCAAGCGTCACGGCATAGGTTGCGCGCGAGGCGGTAAGCCTCGACGGCGGCGGCTCGAAGGTGAGCTTGGTCTTCCTGACCTTGCCATCGAGGCCCGTATAGCTGAAGAGCACCTTGTCCGGCCCGGTCACCCGCTTGCGAAGCGTGCCCCGGGCGGGGCGCCGCATGCCGCGGACTTCGAACAGATCGGCAAAATCGCTGTCGAAATCGATGGCGAGTTCGAAGGAAACCGGGGCCGTGCCGTGATTGGTGAGCGCGCTGCGCTGGCTCAAGGAATTGCCGTGTAAATAGATCGTCCGGCCGATATGCACAGTGTCCTTCAGAAGTGCGGCGCCGTTCTGCGGCATAATGTCTGGGTTGGTGAGATCGGCGCGCAGATTGAGATTGTCGTCGCGCAGTGCCGAGCCGAGGAGTAGCGGCTCCCGGCCGCCGATCGTCATCGCTAGCCGCGAAAGGTGGCGTGTGTCGCACGCGTAAAGACCGCTGGCGCCATCGGAAGAGCAGCCGATATCGCCGAAATCGTCGAGGATCGCGAAGCAATTATCTTGCTTCATCGTGCGGCGCGGGCGGGAAGGGGCACCGCCGGCGGCAATGTAAAATGGCGATTGCTCGCCGGCCGCCCGGTTTTCCGGGGGGGCTTGCGTTTCCTGTTCGTCAAGCATGGCTAGGCCTCTGGGCGAAACTGCGCGCTGCGCTACGCGCCGGCCAATTTGGCGGCAAGCGCGGACATTCGCATAAGAGAACCGCCGGAAGGCAGGAATGGCCGAGAATTTTTGACTCCTATCAATGTTGCTCGCGCGAGTCAGATCATATCTTAGTGACTCCCGTCCCTTGAGGTGTACGCCATGGCTCTCGAATCGCTAAAGGCAGAGATAGGCTTGATCCTGGAAACGTTCGCGAACCCGCCGCACGACCGGTACGAGCTCTATATCCAGCTCAAGGAGAAGCTGAACGAGATGCGCGTGTTCGGGATGCCCCCGCCAGCCGACCTTTTGGAATTCGAGGAAGCGCTCGACCAGGAATTCGCGGAAAAGCGGCCGGGTCAGCACCGGCCGGTCAAGTAAGCGTGCCGATTGAGTTTGCGGAAACGGGCGCGGGCTTGAGAGGTGGCTCATACCAACCCGCATGATGTGGCTTACCCCTCATCCTGTCCTTCTCCCGGCCCGCATCCGCTAGCGGATGCGGGCACTGCGCGTTGCAAGCCCGCCAAGGTGTTTAGTCCCAGATGATTGGCGAGATAGAATCGGTGTAGAGCGAGGCATCCTTTTCCTGAGGGAGCGCTTTGCCTCATGCAAGTGAGATTGCACGCCA
>JBKQIH010000063.1:0-6918 GCA_052148445.1 Rhodomicrobium sp. | reverse complement strand
ATTAAATATTTTGGAAAATGGCTTGCCCGCGTTTCCGCTTTCCGCCGGCCCAGCGCTTTTCGAAATAGGCCCGTCCCCGTGTTTAGGGCACGGCCTGCACCATAGGACCGTCACCGGCGGGACGGCGATGGAGGAGGCCGCGCCATCGCCGGTGCGCGAAGAACAGGCTTCGGAGCGGGCCCCGGTTATGGTTCTGCCGAACGAGGCCCCCCATTTACTATCCTTTCTTCCAAGTATTTTAGGTGGAAATGGCAGCAGCAAAGCGTTCAGGGAAACCGCGCACATGCGCCCTGCCAGCGCACAATTCTTGTAATACCCCATGACGCATGTGCGCGGCCGACCTCTTTCTCGGGGGGCAATGTGAACCGTATAAAAAGAGACCCCGCTAACGCGGGGAAAGCGTTACTTCTGTTACTCATTCACCGGTCTATCCCCTCAAAGAAGGGCAAGCAATCAACCTCCCGCCGTCAGTCAACTACAGGACGCCGCAGATTGGAATTTGTCAAGTCTTCGCGTCGGCGGAAGAATGTTTTCGATAGCAAAGCGCATGCGACAGCAAATGTAACTATCTGAGGCGGGCCCGGTTGCTCGGACAGATTTTCTCTTCGATAAGTGAAACGTCTGCCCGGGTTAAGCCGCCAAGCGGACTGGCGGCAAGCTGTGTGTTCTGTAGTCAGCTTGATCGGGCATCACGCCGTCAAGGCTCGAGCGCGGGCGACGGCGATTGTAGAGATCGAGATAGCGTCCGATCGAGGCACGAGCGTCCGGAACGCTCTCGTAGGCGTGCGGATAGACCTCCTCGTACTTCACCGTCCGCCAGAGCCGCTCGACGAACACGTTGTCCCGCCAAGCGCCCTTAGTGTCCATGCTGATCGCGATTTCATTCTCGATGAGCACGCCGGTGAAGGCTGCACCCGTGGATTGGCTGCCCTGATCCGTGTTGAAGATCTCCGGCTTCCCGTTGCTGGCGAGTGCCTCCTCCAATGCCGCGATGCAAAACGAGGCTTCCATCGTGATGGAGACCCGCCACGACAGTACAAGCCGCGCGAACCAGTCGAGGACCGCGGCGAGATGGACGAAGCCCTTGGCCATGGGGATATAGGTGATGTCCATCGCCCAAACCCGGTTCGGACGCACGATCTCCATGCCGTCCAGCAGATACGGGCAGACCTTGTGCCCCGGCTCCGGTTTCGTCGTGCGCGGACGCCGATAGAGCGCCTGGATCCCCATGCGCCGCATCAGCGTCTTTGATATGACGCCCGCCGGCCTTACTCCCATTAGCAGTCAAAAGACGGCGCAACATCCGCGTCCCCGCGAAGGGAAACTCAAGATGCAGCCTGTCGATCTGGCGCATGAGTTCGAGATCGGCCGCCAGCACCGGGCGCGGCAGGTAATATTCCGTGCTTCGCGCGAGGCCCGCGGCGCTCCCTTCGAGTTGCGCCTTGCAGGCCGTAATCTGATTCAGGTGAACGTCGAACTGATCCGCGAACTGCGCAATCGTCCGTTCGGCCTTGATCGCCGCCAACGCCACCTTCGCCTTGAAGGCCGGTAAGTGGTTCCGCTGCGGTCTTCTGCTCATTGCTGCTCCTGATTCGCCGGCACCACAGTGCCGTTGACAGGCAGAAATTCCACCTACCGCACCGTCCGAAATTGTGGAGCCACTTCTTAACCCCGAAGCTCAGTAATTGGCACAGGCGCGCATATTTCGGTTTGACGATCCGAAAACGGGCCAGCAACTTTCCGACGGTTTTTTGCGTGACGTCTCAGCGCAACCTGCAACCGACGCAGCTGCCAGGACAATTGTGAAGATGCTTAGGATCAATCTTCGGCTTTTGTGCATGTCTTGCTCCTCCGTCACATCGAAATGAATACATTCATCGGCCTCGCAGCCGTGGGTTACGCGGTTTCGCTCTCCTCCGCAGGCCGCGCCGCCACCTCCTCACGCGCCGGTCGTTTCAGCTTCCCGTTCCGCGGTGCTTTCTCCGCGTCCGAGGAATAGCACTTGGAGTGCAGGCACAACGACGAGCAGCATGACCGGGCCAATGAGCATTCCGCCGACAACGACAATGGCAAGCGGCCGCTGCACTTGGCTGCCGATCCCGGTTGAGAGTGCCGCTGGGAACAGACCGATGCAAGCTGACAGGGCGGTCATCAGCATCGGGCGCATTCTTTGCGTTGCGGCGTGGAACATCGCGTCATGCGTCGAATCGCCTCCATGTCTCAGCTCGTTGAAATAGGTCATGATTAAAATACCGTTCATGACCGAGACCCCGAACAGCGAGACAAAACCGATCGCCGCAGAGATGCCGAAGGCCTCGCCCGACAGGGCAAGCGCGATGATGCCGCCTGCCACGGCGAAGGGGATGCCAGTCAGCACAAGCAGGCTGTCGCGGAGCGAGTTGAATAGCGCATAAAGCAAGCCGAGGATTAGGAGGAGGCTAAGCGGCACCACGAGCGATAGGCGCTTTTGGGCCTGCTCCAGTTCCTCGAATTCGCCCGCCCACTCCATGGTGTAGCCGTTCGGCAGGGCGACGTCTTTGGCGATTTTCTCCTTGGCTTCGGCGACGGCGCCGCCGAGATCACGGTCGCGTACGCTGAATTTGATCGGAATGAACCGGCGGTTCTTTTCATGGAAGATATAGGACGCGCCGGTATCGAGGGTGATATCGGCGACCTCGGTCAGGGGCACATAGGCGTTGCCGTTCGGCGTGGTGACATTGATCTTCGCGTTGCGCACCGCCTCGATCGAGTCGCGGAATTTCGGCGCAGCGCGTACATTCGCGCCAAATTGCCGGTCGGCCTCGTAGATGGTGGTTGCGGTATTGCCGCCGAATGCCGTTTGCACGAAAGAGTTGACGTCTCCCGAGTTGAGGCCGTAGCGGGCTGCCTTTTCGCGGTCCGCTTTAATATTGAGGTTCGGCTGGCCCAGAACCCTAAAGATGCCAAGATCGGTGACGCCCCGGACATCGCTCATGATGCGCTGAACCTTGATGGCGAGTTCCTCGAGCTTGAACAGGTCGGGGCCGATGATTTTAACTGAGTTCGCGCCCTTGACGCCCGAAAGGCCTTCCTCGACGTTGTCCTGAATATATTGCGAGAAATTCATGTCGATGCCGGTGAACTCATTGGCAAACTCTTTCTGGAGGTCCTTGACGAGATCCTCCTTGACCCGGCCGGGCGCCCATTCGTCGAAAGGTTTCAAGGGTACGAAGAACTCGGCGTTGAAAAAGCCGGTGGCGTCGCTGCCGTTGTCGGGCCGGCCGTGCTGGGAGACCACCGTGATAACCTCAGGATGGCTCTTGAGGATTTGCCGCATCCGGTTCACGATTGGCATACCGGCTTCGAGCGAGATGGTCGGCGGCATGGAGGCGCGGATCCACAGGTTACCCTCTTCCAGGGCAGGCAGGAACTCGGTTCCGAGCCGGGACGCCAGGAGGCCGCTGAAGACAAGAAAAACGATGCCGAGCAGAACGGTTATCCGGCGCGCGCGAAGTGCCAGCGTCAAGATGGGCGTATAAACGGCACGAATGGCACGCACCACGATGGTTTCGGCCTCTTCGACATGCTCGGGCAAAAGGAACGAGGCAAGAACCGGCGTGATCGTGAAGGTCGCGAAAAGGGCGCCGATGAGCGCATAGGCATAGGTCCTCGCCATGGGACTGAAAATTTGACCCTCCACGCCCTGCATGGTGAACAGCGGGACGAAGGCGGCGAGAGTAATGATGGTCGAGAACAAGACCGCGGTGTCGACCTGCGTCGCGCTGATGTAGATCAGCCGTATCCGGTTAACGAGGCTTTGATCGCGCAACCGGTGGCCGTTTTCGCCGATCGGTGTCGGCCTGCTTAGAAGCTCCTCCCGCTCTCTGGCTTGGAACACCCGGAAGATGTTTTCCACGACAATAACGGCAGAGTCGACGATGATGCCGAAATCGACCGCGCCCAGAGACAGCAGGTTGGCGTCCTCGCCGCGAAGCACAAGGATAATGATACTGAAGAACAGGGCGAAGGGGATGTTGATGCCGACAATGACGGCGCTGCGAAAATCGCCCAAAAAAATCCACTGAATCAGGAAAACCAGAAGGCAGCCGAAGATTAGATTGTGAATAACGGTTTTGGTTGTGACATCTACGAGGCCTGTGCGGTCGTAGAAGGGAACGAGCTTCACCCCGGGCGGCAGCGTACCGTCGCTGTTGATCTTCTCGACCTCGGCTTTGATCTTGGGAACGACGTCGTTCGTATGAAGCGTGCGGTTCATCACGAGAATGGCAGCCACCGCGTCGTCGTCGTCGTCGCGCCCGGCCTTGCCGAGCCGCGGAACGTAGCCGACGTAAACTTTTGCCACGTCCTTGATTTGCACGGGCACGCCGTTGAATTGGCCGAGGGTGATGTTTTGCAGGTCTTCGACCTTCCGGCCCTGTGTCAAGTCGGTGTTGCCGCCTGTGTCGACGAGGCCGACGCCGCGGATATTCACCGACTGCTTGCCAATATTAATGGTGCGTGCACCGATATTGACGTTCGCATTGCTCACCGCATTGACGAGTTGCGGCAGGGTCACATTATAGGCTTCGAGCTTGTCGAGATCGGCCTCGACCTCGAATTCCTTGGTTGTCCCGCCCCAGGTGTTCACCTGCACCACGCCCGGCACGGTCAGGAAGCGGCGCTGCAATACCCAATCCTGGATGGTGCGCAGGTTGGTGATGCCCATGTGCTTATCGCCGGTGACCTGATAGCGGTAAATTTCGCCGACGAGGCTTGAGGCTTGGATCTGCGGTGAAACGTTGTTGGGAAGATTGACGTTCTGCAAAAGGCTGATCTGTGCTTGCTGCAGGGCGAAGTAATAATCGACCCCGTACTCGAAGGTGACGCGCACGAAGGACAGGCCATAGAACGAGGTCGAGCGGATGTTGCTGACGCCAGGCGTCGGCGCAAGCCCAACCTCCATGGGGATGGTGTAAAGGCGCTCCATCTCTTCCGCGGATAGCCCAGCCGACTGCGCGGTGATTTCGAGGATCACCGGCGCCGGGTTGGGATAGGCCTCGATATTGAGCTTCGTGTAGGCCACGCCGCCTGCAACGATGAATGCAAGCAGCATAAGCACAACAATCGGCCGGCGCGTGAGCCCAAATGTGACGAGAGCCTTTAACACAGATTACCTCTTTTACTTTCCGCCGCGGCTCCGGCGGACTTCAATGGCCTGCATTGGTGTATTGATTGGCGATGAACAGCGCGCCGCCGGCGGCCACGGGTTCGCCGAGCGCGAGCCCTTCGCGGATCTCGGTGAAGCCATCATGGACAAGCCCTATTTTAATGATCCGCTTAGTAAATTTGCCACCGCCGGTGGATACCCAAACCGTCATGGTGCCATCGCCCTCGCGCACGACACAATCTTGCGGCACTGCAAGCGAACGCTTTGGCGGCGCTATGGTGATCGTAAAATTCGCAAACATGCCCGCGCGCAGCTCGTATCCCGGATCGGCGATCTCGGAGCGGACGAGAATGCGCCTCGTATTCGGGTCCACCGTGGCGCCGACGGTCACGATCTTGCCCTGAAAGGGCTCGTGGCCCGGGAAGGCTGAAACCTTTACGCTGACCGCTTGCCCGGGTCTTAATTGGGGCGCGTCCTTCTCGGGCACATTGGCCAGCATCCACATCGTGGACGTATCGGCGACGATATAGACCGGTGGAGGATTGCCGGGCTGAACGAAGAGGCCGGGCGCGGCGTTCCGGGCCGTGATGAGCCCAGTGATCGGCGAGGGCACGACAAGGGCGGGATCGATCTTGCGGTCCGAGACGATCTTGTCGATCTCGGCGTCGTTTTTGCCGAACACTTTTACGGCGGCGCGCGCGGCCCGGTAGGCCCCTTCGGCTGCCTGCTGATCGGAGACCGATTGCTCGTAGTCCTTCTGCGCGGCGGCGTTCTGGCGGTAAAGGTTTCTGAGCCGTTCCAGGGCCTTGGATGTGAGTTCGAGCACGCCCCCGGCGGCGATCAGCGTCGATTCGGCTTGCACAAGATCTGGGCTATCGATGGTGAACAGGATTTGGTCTTTCTTCACCAAATCCCCGACACTCACGAACGCCTTCAGGATGCGGCCCTGATAGGGCGTGAAGACTTGGGTCAGAAGCTCCTGATTGAAGTCGATATTACCTACCGATTGCAGCTCTTGCGGAAACAGGCGCTCGCTCACGGCCACCGTATTAACCGCCTTGAGCTGCGTCTCGGATAGCTCCACGCTCGCCTCGTCCGCCGCGGTTTGGGTAGCAGCCTGCACGCCGGCGGCGGCGGAAGCTAGAAGCAGGCTTCCGCAGGCGAGTGCCGCCAATTTCAATCTCGTCTTTTTAGTGCGGGTCATCCCCAAACTCCGGTCTTAACTGCCGTGCAGCGGCCGCCCACGATGTCATCGCGCTTCATTATGCGTCGCTCCAGGATATTCGATTGCTATTGGGTCGGGCTTAACGCCGATAACACTTGTGAGCCAAGCCTTTGGCTGATCCACATGCGGCGTCGCAGCCTTATTCCACCAGCCGCCGCCCAGGGCCTGGAACAGCCCAACTGTATCGGCATAACGGCTTGCTTGAGCCTGGACCACAGCCAGCGAGGCTTGTAAATAGGCCGTTTGAGCGAGCAGCAATTGCGGATAGGCGATTTGGCCCAAATCGTATTGCTTCTGTGTCAGGTCGAGCGCGAGCTTCGCCGCGTCCCTAGCCTTTATGGTTTTGGCCAGCGCCACCGTATCGTGCTTGATGGCGTAGAGCGCGTCCGCAACATTCTGGAAGGCTGTCAGCACCGCCAGGCGGTATTGCGCCGCCACCTGATCGAAACCCGCTTCGGCCGCCCGCTGCTTTTGCTGCAGCGTGAAGCCATCGAAAACGGTCTGCGATGCGTTGGCAAGCCCAGTATAAAAGAAGAACGCCGGATTG
>JBKQIH010000062.1:0-34681 GCA_052148445.1 Rhodomicrobium sp. | reverse complement strand
GATCCAGCGTAGCGTCAGTGACTTGAAGCTGGATTGCCTCGCTTCGCTCGCAATGACGATTGTGGATGAGTGCGCGAGGCGCAGCTTCGCCGGTGCGCAGCACAAGGGAAACGGCCCGCGCCACGGCGAACGCCAAAGGCGGAGGCAGAGCGTTGCCGGCCTGGCGGTAGGCGGCGGTTTTGCCGCCGGTGAGCGTCCAGTCTTCGGGAAAACCCTGGATTTGCGCGGCCATGGGGACGGTCAATCTCGGCAGGCCTTGGAATTCCCGAGAAGGGGGCCGGTCCGCGATGCCTTTTCCGTCGACGCCGAGGACAGCCCAGGCCGCCCGCGCCCGCGTGGGGCCGAGGTCCGGCCCGCCATGCTTTTTCGATCCGCCGACAATCGCTGGAGCAATGCCCGAGGCTCTCTGCCGCCACTCGTCAGCCCCTGTCCAGCCCTCGCCTTTCATTAGGCCGTACAACACATCGCCAACCGAAATGCCGCGCGGCATATTTGCGGGCATTTCAAAGCCAGAGGAAAGCTGCGGCCGAAGCCCGACGATGAAAACGCGCGGCCGGTTCTGCGGCACGCCGAAATCCGCCGCATTCAACAGCTCGAAGCGCGTTTCATAGCCGAGGCTGCGAAGGCGCTCCTCGATCAGCTTGCGGTAATAGTCGAACCTTTTGTCGAGCAGGCCCCGGACGTTCTCGATCATCACGGCTTGGGGCTGCACCTCGCCCACGATCCGGAACGCCGCCGGAAAAAGATTGCGCTCATCCGCCTCGCCGCGCTGCTGGCCCGCGGCCGAGAAAGGCGGGCATGGCAGGCCGGCGGCGACAAGATCGGTGCCGCGGTATGGTTTTGCGTCGAAGGTGGCGATGTCACCTTGGATGACCTGCCATCCGGGCCGGTTGTGCCGCAGCGTCCGGCAAGCGTCGGCGTCGATCTCGACGAGCGCGGTATGCTCGAAGCCCGCCCGCTCAAGCCCCAGCGCTTGGCCGCCCGCGCCGGCGCAAAGCTCCAGCACCGCAAG
Organism: Rhodomicrobium sp.; assembly: GCA_052148445.1. GTDB lineage: Bacteria > Pseudomonadota > Alphaproteobacteria > Rhizobiales > Rhodomicrobiaceae > Rhodomicrobium. The sequence continues at coordinate 33,669 of JBKQIH010000062.1, read as the reverse complement.
CTTGCACTTGCTGCTTGCCCGTGACGAGGAACTGTTAGGCGGCAAGTTTGATATTAGTGTAAATGCGCCGTCCACCCTGAGTCCCTTTTGTGGCTCCCAGCTTTTGAGCCCGAGCGCTTAAAGTCTTCCAAAAACTCAACTGCGCCACAGGTCGAGCATTTTGCACATCGCACTGAGCCTCATACGCGGCGTAAACTGCGCTAGCGCTAACTGTATGCCCTACAGCAGCGCGTAAAGCCTTTTCGATGAACATAGCGGGAGTCAAAATGGGCTTTTCGATTGGTTTCATTGGTTTCTGCTTGGGCAAATCCTGATCTTGTCCTGCTTTCGAATGATTAGCGTATGTGTCCCAAGTCGGGAAATAGTTCTCTGACTCATTTCCCCAAGCCTGCCAGCCTTTGCGCGGTCCCCGAGCAAAAAGCTCAAAGAAGGGACCAGGCGAACATGCCTCGACGATTGGATAGAGCTCGTCCGGTTTCCGTGAATGTTCGCGCTTCTGGCTTGCTACGTAGTTCACCTGTCTACGCCCCGGCGCGAGCGTGCGGGCGTTTTTTCCGCGCACGCCGAACAGAACCAATTCTGTGACGTTACGAAAATAGAAGCCGACGCCGCGACCGTCCGAGCCGCCGTCCTTTCTCACTTTGTGCCAAACGATGTTTGACTTATAAGTAAAACCCCAAGCTGACATAACCGCCAAACCTTCAGCCAGCAAGGCATTGGGAACCCAAAGGTATAGATGAGCGGTAGCATCCGCTACCCGCGCGACTGGAAGTCCTGCAATCTCATCCAGTGACATTGTACCATACCGGCTAAGCCTCCGGTGCTCAGGAGCTACCTTCCCCGTGCTGTTCTGAAAACGCCAAGGTGGATCGGCAAGAATGGTTGCGAACCGTTTGCGACCGCACCATTGAAGTAGATCGTCACTCGCTGTTGTCATTGTCTTCTTCTGCTGCGGGTTGCTCAACGATGGATGTGTGGTCCTCGACATATGTCTTTTGCGTGATTCCAAATGCCAAAATAGGGCAGCCTCCACCGCCGCCGCCTTCTAGCCGGGGCAGCAATTTATCCATATGAGTTGTTGAAGCTCCATATTTATCAGCTACTTTCTTACCCAACCCTCTAAAAATGGCCTGCAAGCGGCTGGAACGAGTCACGATAATTCCTACGTCGACAACACGCAGGTCGAACAATAGCCGGAAGTTGTTTAGGTCTCGATCAAAGAATGGGTCCTTGTTATTCCATTCAATCTCAAGGCCGACGCGACCTTTAAAGCAATCAACTTTGTGGGTAGGGGAATCCCGTTCGTCTTCGTCGACACGAATTTTTGTGGCGAAACTCGTCTCGCGCCATCCCTTTGCCGCGAGCAGATCATCGAAACGCTGAGCGATGACACTCTTGCGACCTCCGCCCCTGAGTATATCGCTTCGCAAGAACTGAAAATGCCGCAACGCTTCAAGTACGTCCTGCCATTCGTTCGGATGGGCGGCAGCTATTACGCCCGCCGCATTTCGCCACTCATGCACCTCGTAGTTATCGGCAATATCGGCTGGAATGAGGTGTAGGGTGACCATGTTTCATTTCTGCCCGATTCACCCTGATCCAGGCTACTTAAGATTCAGCTTATCCTCAGCCCCGCGAGCCGGTCCTCCACGATATAATTAATTCGCGAAGCGGAAATGCATCACGTCGCCGTCCTGCACGGTGTACTCCTTGCCTTCGAGGCGCATTTTCCCCGCCTCCTTGGCGCCGGTTTCGCCGCCGAGTGTCACAAAATCGCGGTACGCGATGGTCTCCGCGCGGATGAAGCCCTTCTCGAAGTCCGTGTGGATCACCCCGGCGGCACCGGGCGCGGCCGTGCCTTTGGTGATGGTCCAGGCGCGCGTTTCCTTCGGGCCGGCGGTGAAATAGGTGATGAGGCCAAGTAGCCGGTATCCTGCCGCGATCACGCGGTTGAGGCCGGGCTCTTCGAGTCCGAGCTCGTTCAGATAAAGCTTGCGTTCCTCGGCGTCCAGCTGGGCGAGTTCCGCCTCGATCTTGGCCGATATCACGACCGCCTCTTCGCCTGCGCCGTGGAAGTGCTCTTGCACCTTCTTGGAGTAAGCATTCCCTTCCGCCGCGCTCGGCTCGTCCACATTGCAGACATAGAGCGCGGGCTTTGAGGTCAGAAGCTGCAATTGATGGAAGGCGCGATGCTCAGCTTCCGGGATTTCGGCGAGCGCGAGCCGGGCGGGCTTGCCCTCGGAGACGTATTTCAGCGCGATTTCGATAAGGGCGAGCTGGGCCTTCGCCTCTTTGTCCTGGCCTTTCGCCTTTTTCTCTACACTTAGCTTCCGGCGCTCCAGGCCGTCGAGGTCGGCCAGCATCAGCTCGGTCTCAACCGTCTCCGCATCGGCTATCGGATCGACGCGCCCCTCGACATGGGTTACGTCATCGTCCTCGAAGCAGCGCAGCACATAAGCGATGGCGTCGCACTCGCGGATATTGGCCAGGAACTGGTTGCCAAGCCCCTCCCCTTTCGACGCGCCGCGCACAAGACCGGCGATGTCTACGAAGGTCAGCCGCGTTGGGATGATCTTCTGTGACTTTGCGGCGCCCGCGATTTTATCCAGCCGCTCGTCCGGAACCGGCACCTCGCCGACATTCGGCTCGATGGTGCAAAAAGGATAGTTCGCCGCCGCAGCGGCAGCCGTCTGCGTGAGCGCATTGAACAGGGTGGATTTGCCGACATTGGGCAATCCAACGATACCGCATTTAAAGCCCATGACGATTCCGTGAGGGTCCTCTTATACCAAGCGCTAAAAGTTGAGCGGTTTCGCCCCGCCCGTTGCGCTCAACCGTCGTTCCCGCAAAAGGGGGAATCCATTTATTACGATGTAACAGAACCTTAGATGGATCCCCGCCTTCGCGGGGATGACAACTGAGGCCGGAACATTTAGGCTTTTCAGCAACACGGCCCGGGGCCGCGTTCGTGATCGCCAGCATTAGTGCCCGGAGCCGCCGCGAACGCGATTCTGGAACCACCGGCTGAAAAATCCGCCCTTTTTCTCTTTTGCCGCGGTGGCTTGAGGCTGCGCGCTCTCTTGCGTTGCGGGAGCGGCCGTCTCTTTCACCGTTGAAGCGGCGCTCACGGCAGGCGGAGCCTCGCGGCTCGCGGCAGGTGCCGGCTTCCAGATCGCAGGTGCCGGTTCAACCCGAGCTTGAGCCGGTTTCACCTCAGGCGCCACTGCTTCGGGCTTAGCGGGCGCGGCCGGAGCCGCTGCCGGCGGCGCAACGGGTGCAGGTTGGACGGCAGCGTGCGCGGGTTTTGCCTCTACCGCACTTGCGTCCGGTTTCGCGGGCGTGACGGCGGCAGGCTGCGGAATGGGTTGGCGCACCACGGCGGGTGAAGGCGCCGGTTCGGCAGCAGCGGCCGCCGGCCGCACGGGCTCTGGCATCATCACGGCGCGGGATACCGCTCCGCCTCCGCTACCTTCGCGGGCGGCGACAACCTGGATCGGAACCATTTTTGCAGGCTCGGCCGGTTGCGCGGGGCGCGCCGCATCTTTCACAACTGCCTCAATCTTAGGCGCCGCTGCCTCAATCTTAGCCGAGGACGGAGCCGTTGCTCCGTTCAACTTTGCCGCTGCCGCCGGCTCAATGCGTCCGCGGGCGGCTTCACTCAAAAAAGCGGCCTCGCCTCCTTCCACGAGCCGGGCCATGCCGCGAGCGATGCCTTCCAGCAGGGGCGTAAGCCATTGCCGGTCCGCTTTGGCGAAATCCTGCAGCACATAATTTGTAACGAGGGCCTTGTCGCCTGGATGGCCGATCCCGAGGCGTACGCGCGTGTACTCGTTGCCGATATAAGCTGAAAGCGATTTCAAGCCGTTATGACCGGCGTTGCCTCCGCCGGTTTTAACGCGGACGGTGCCGGCTTTGAGGTCCAGCTCGTCATGGATGGCGATCACGTCCGCCGCCGGGAGCTTATAGAAGCGCATCGCTTCGCCGGCCGAGCGCCCGCTCTCGTTCATATAGGTCATGGGCTTGAGAAGGATGCACTTTTCAACCCCAATCTGCCCTTCCGCGGCAAAGCCTTGGAAACGCTTCTTCCAAGGACCGAAGGTATAGCCGCGTGCAAGCTCGTCAACCGCCATAAAACCGATGTTATGGCGGTTGCCTGCGTATTTCTCACCTGGATTGCCCAATCCGACGATCAGCTTCATGATCTGTTTCCCGTCTTTTCCATGACCGATGCCGAAACCGATGCAAAAACCGTGACGGCTATTCGCTCTTAGCCTCTTCGGCCTCCTCGGCAGCCTCGGACCTGGCCGCGGCGGCGCCGGCGATCGTGGCGATGGTGAAGTCGCGGTCGGCGATCACGGACGTGACGCCTGCTGGAAGCTTGACCGCCGAGATGTGAACGCTGTCGCCAATATCGAGGCCGGTGAGATCCACGGTGATGCTTTCGGGGATCGCATCCGCCGGGCAAGTGAGGTCGATCTCATGACGCACGATATTCAGCACACCGCCGCGCTTCAGGCCAGGAGAGGCGTCCTCGTTCACGAAATGCACCGGCACCTCGACGTCGATCCGCGACGTGCTGGTGACGCGCATGAAGTCCACATGGATCGGGAAATCGCGCACCGGATCGACTTGCACGTCGCGCGGCAGCACGCGCTCTTTCTTGCCGTCGATGTCGAGCAAGTAAACCGTCTGCAGGAAGTGCCCGGTTTGATAGTGCTGCCAAATGAGCTTGTATTCCAGCGACACATTCGCCGGGCCCTGCTCGCCGCCGTAAACGACGCCGGGGACCTTTTTTTGCGCCCGAAGCGCGCGATTGGCGAGTTTGCCAGTACCTTCGCGCGCGGTTGCCTTCAGTTCGATAAGCTCCGCCATGATCTTCTCTGTTTTGCTTGGTGAGCGCGTTTGTGCGGCGAACGTGCGCTCGCGAACCGCCGGCACTCAGGGTGTTTCAAACCACCTCTATAAGGGCAAGCGCGGCGAAACACAATAAGCTGATGGAGTCGCAGCTACGCACTGTCGCATTTAGGCTCCGCACCGCCAATCGAGGGAAGGCGGCGGCGGGGAATCCGCTTGTTTTCTCTTTGATGGGATCGAAAGCGCTTGCAGGTTTTGCCGTCCGCGCCCTGCGCCTCACGCAATATCGATGTCATAGCGCGAAAATTGGGTGTCCACGGCGAGCAAGGTCATTCTTTCGATCTGGGCCTGAGCGATCAAGAGCCGGTCGAACGGATCAATATGGTGTAGCGGCAGGCTGGCGACGGCCTCGGCGTGCGTGGCTGTAACGTCGAGGGCGCGGAACCCGGCGCGAGGCAGAGTCGCCGCGACACGGTCTGGGGCCTTGAGCTTTCCCAAGGACCTTTTGATTGCAATTTCCCATACCGAGGCCGCGCTGAAATAGACTTCCGCGCTAGAAAGCAGTATGGCGCGATGCCGCTCCAGAAGGTGCTTGTCGTCTCCGAGTGCCCACAATAGGATATGAGTATCGGCTAGATACACTTTTTCCGGACGCACTCTAATCGAAAAACAGGGTGGAAACCGATTTCTCGTCCGAGGTGCGCAGGATCGCCTCGCCGATGAGGCCCGCCATAGAGATCACCTCGATATTAGCCGCGACCCGCACGGCTTCTGTCGGCACGATGGTATCGGTGATGAACAGCTTCTCGATCTTCGAGGCCATGATCCGGGCCACCGCGCCGCCCGACAGCACCCCGTGCGTGATGTAGGCCACCACCGACGACGCGCCCCTTTCGACCAAGGCTTCCGCGGCGTTGCACAGCGTTCCGCCGGAGTCGACAATGTCGTCGATCATGATGCAGTCGCGGCCGGCGACGTTGCCGATCACGTTCATGACCTCGGACTCGCCCGGCTGCTCCCGGCGCTTGTCGATAATGGCGAGCGGTGCGTCGATGCGGCTGGCGAGGCTTCTCGCGCGAACGACGCCGCCAACGTCGGGGGAGACCACGGTAATGTTCCCGTTCGTGAAGCGCTTGCGGATATCGCGCACCATGACCGGCGCCCCATAAAGATTGTCGGTCGGGATGTCGAAAAAGCCTTGAATTTGTCCGGCGTGGAGGTCGACGGTGAGCACGCGGTCGGCGCCGGCGTGCGTCACCATATTGGCGACGAGCTTTGCCGAAATCGGCGTGCGGGGCAGCGTTTTGCGATCTTGCCGTGCATAGCCGAAATAGGGGATGACCGCCGTGATGCGCCGCGCCGAGGCGCGCTTCAACGCGTCGATCAGGATTAACAGCTCCATCAGATTGTCGTTGGCTGGATAGGACGTCGATTGAATGACGAAGATGTCCTCCCCTCGAACGTTCTCCTGAACTTCGACAAAGATCTCCATGTCTGCAAAGCGCCGGACGAGGCATTGCGTCAGCGGTGTTTTGAGATAGGCGGCGATGGCGTGAGCCAGGGGCCGATTACTATTTCCGGCGACCAGCTTCATGACGCGTGAGTGTCCATGGCCCAACGAAAGTGACGGAAACGAGAACAAGCGCGCTTCTAACAGCGCGCTCGCGATCTGTAAACCGGCGAATGCATCAACTTGCTACACTGCGCCGGATTGCGGCCGGCTGGCTCAGCCTGCCGACCCGCCGATGGGCTGCGCCGCCCCTGCGACTGGTTTCTGGAGCAGCTTCGAGACCTCCGACGCTGCCGCGCCGGCGGCTTGATCGGCAATATCTCCCCAGGCACCGTCCAAGCTTCCCGCGACAACGCGGTTGTTTTGGATCACAGTCTTTTCCATCTGCTTGCCAGAGGGATCGACGACAACCCAGCGGATCGTGATGGGTTGCTGCCCGCCCGCGACAGCGCCGAGTTCGACACTCCCTTGGATTTTATACGTTCCGCGCTTTGCCGCTGAGGCGAGCTTGACGCCTTGATGGCCCAGAGCGCGCTTCATGGCTTCGGCGAGCGACGTCTTGCCATCGCCCGGCGCGCCTGTAACGGTGGGAACGACAGCGATCACCTCCGCGGGTGCGGCGGCAACCTTCTTCACAGCTGGACCGGCTGCAGGCGTTTCGACTGCCGCTGCAAGAGTGGGCGTTGCCGGTGCCGCCGTTTTCGCAGCGGCGGGCTTGGCCGCAACGTTGGCAGCGACCTTTGCCGGAGCCGGCGATGCATTCGCCATCGCAGAAGGAGCCGGCGCGTTAGGATTGCTGATCCACGCGGCGACATCCACGGCCGACTTCTCCGTGACCTTTTGCACGCCCTCTTCGTTGACATGGGCCCAAGAGTCGCCGCCGCGCTTCGGCGATACAAGCTCCTCGCCGGTGATGCTACGAACCTTGTTGCCGGCCTTGTCGGTGACGTTTATGGTGTAGGCCACTTTCGTTCCGTGCTTGGGCTCGGGCGCCGCGGCGTACGTCGGCTTGATTATATATTTGGCATCTTTAGCCTCGACGATCTGAACGCCTTTGGCCTTGATCGATGCCACGAGCTGGTCGTTGACTTTGCTTGCGTATTTCTGCGGAACACCCTCTACTGGTGAGAGGGCTACGGCAGGTTTGGCCTTTAGGGCTGCGTCGGCGGTATCGCTGTTTTGAAAGAGGCTCCCCCCACAGCCGGCAAGGCCGGCTATCAAAAGTGCTCCAGTCAATAGCGACGCGGCACGGCGAGCTGCGCTCTGCGCGGCCGGATAGATCTCGCGCGTCACTTTTCCACTCCTTGCTTTTTTGGCTCTAGCACGGCGGTACTTGACGCTACCGGCACTACCCCCCGCCGAATCTCGTTAACGGTTAAAATTTAGCGGCCGGGCTGAGCCGCGTCCAGCGATCGCAGCTTTCCACAGGGCCATTCCGTTAAATTGCCGCTAAAAACAGGCACTCTTGCTGTAGTTATCCACATCATCTGAGGAGAATGGCGGAAATTTGACGCCCGTAATCGGGCTCGGCTCTGTGCGTGGTGCGCCGGTAACTGAACAAAATCGATTCGTTCGCATAGGTGCAGGTGCCGATGTCCTGAATGTTGGCGACACCTTTACTTCGGAGCCGGCCGTTAATATAGCCGGGCAAGTCAAAATGCGGCCTGCCACCCTCACGCTGGGTGAAATACTGCGCATTGGATTCGCCTGCGGACAAAAACACCGCTTGGAACTCAACGCTCACTTCATAAGCGGCCTGCGAGATTGCCGGTCCGATGGCGGCGGACAGCCGCTCAGGGCGCGCGCCGAGGCTTTCCATGGCTTCGATTGCACTTTCGATGACCCCAGCCTGAGCGCCCTTCCAGCCTGCGTGAACGGCCGCGACGATACCGGCCTCTCTATCCGCCATAAGGATGGGCGCGCAATCCGCGGTGAGGACACCGATCGCCAGGCCGGGCACATTCGTAACGATGCCATCGGCCTCTGGAGCTTCACCGGGTTTCCAGGCAGCCGTTGCGATCACGGTCTTCGGCGAATGAATTTGATGCGGCCCGATCATGCTCGCGGGCGAGGTGCCGAGCCGCGCGGCAACGCGCGCCCGGTTTTCTTCGATCCGGTCCCTTTCGTCGTTCGAGCCCCGGCCGCAATTGAGCGAGGCATAAAGTCCCTCGGACACACCGCCTGTCCGCATGAAAAAGCCATGGCGAAGGCCGCCGGCCTCAAGATTGGACGCGGCAAAAAACGGCAGGCTGCCCTCGGCCCGTCCTGCTGTTTCGCGCTGATCGTGTTGCTCCACGGCCTGCTCCCCCTTCTCGCTAAAATGGCGGCAGCGAACCAAGTCCGCCGCCCGTCAGAACAACGGCCTTAAAAAGAACGCCCATTTGGTTGGGGTCCACGAGCCTTGAGACGCGGCTCCGGATATCCAAGGCTTCCGCGGCGGTGGCACGGCTCAAGAGCTGCTGAACCCTCGTCTCAAGCCCCAGTCGCAAGAGCCATTCGCCCATGGGCATGGGTCCGGACACGGCGAGGTTCAGTTCGGCGGCTTCTTGCGCCAAGGCGGCAAAATCGACATGCGCCGTGAGATCCGCCTCGCCAGGGGTCTCGAACACGCTAGCGAAACGGTGCCGCTTAACGGCCTGGACTGTGTCTCCGAAAGACGGCCGCGAGTAGCCATAATCGACGATAAGCGCGGCGAGCGGGTCACGCGCCGAACGCGCGGCCAAGCTGGCAAGCAGCCCGGACGTGCCCGGCCGTTCCTCAAAGATCGCGCCGTCTTCGAGAGGGGTGTAGTCCCCCCTCATCCTGTCCTTCTCTCCGAGGGGAGAAGAGACGCCTGAATTCTCGCCGGGGACAGGGCCGCAGCTCCTCCCCCCTCTCCCCTCGGGGAGCGGGTTGGGGTGAGGGGGGACTCCCAACGCGTTCGAAGCCAGCTCGAATCTGAAAAGTCCGTCCTCATGTCCAACCAGGCGCTCGCGCCAAACTTGCTCCGCTTCGTCGAAGGCGAACTGGCGCACAGGCAAGCAATCGAGGAACTCGTTGGCGATGACAATGGAAGCGCCGCCCGGCACCTGCTCGATCCGGCCGTGCCAGAAAATCGGACAGGGAATGGTGGCGAGCGCTGCTTCCTGGGCCAATCGCAACGGCCCGGAGGATTCGATGAGATGAACCGTTACACTTTTCAGGAAGCCCGGGAGTACCCGGAGGGCGCGAACCGCGTCCGCCGTCAACGTTCCGCGGCCCGGGCCGAGTTCGATCAAGCGAATCGCGGCCGGCTGCCCCATAAGGCGCCAGGTCTCGCCGGCCCAAAGTCCGATGAGTTCGCCAAAGACCTGCGAGATCTCCGGCGCCGTAATAAAATCGCCGCTGCGTCCCACCGCCTCTTTCTTCTTATAATAGCCGTGCTCCGGATCGTAGAGGCAGGACTCCATATAATCGTGAAAGGAGATCGGGCCATGGGTGGCGATCCTTGCGATTAACTTCTGGGCAAGGTCCGGCGGATTTCCAGTGGGTCCAGTCGAGTGCGGCATCGTCAGCCAAGATAGTTCTTGGAGTATCGGTATGCCAGGGTCCGCGCCAGCGAAGCCGCGCCCGGAAACAGGTTCGAGCGCGTGATGCCGATATCGTGCAGTTCCTTCATGATGGCCTGCTTCGCGCTGCCCTCGACGGCAAGGGCCGTCATGAAAATATCGGCTCGTTTCATAAAAAAGGCGAGCTTGTCGAGGGGGGCGGCATCGCGTCCGTGCACGGTCCAGAAGATGTTCTGGAGATTGTAGATCCGTGTGGAGCGCGTAGGCTTGAATGCCATGGGCTGGACCGCTTCCGGCACGGAAGGAGCATCCGCCGCATCGAGTTTGACGGCGTATCTCTTGAAGTAATCGCTTTCCACTGGCGGCACGAAGAGAAGATTGGCTGTGTTCTCGTTCATGACCCAGGGGTTCAGCACCCAAACGCGGCCCGTATCCGCACTCATGGTTTCAGCGGCGAGGAACAGGGCCACAAGCGGATTGCCGCTCCATTCGGCAATGCGCGTGGGCAAGCCGCCAAGATGCGCGCCGACAAGGAGCTGCCAATCGGCAAGGCCGCCGGTTGGGGCGAACTCGGCGCTCATCTGCCGCCAGTCGCGCAAGACCTCGCGCTCAAGCTCCGGCTTGATGCCGGACTTGTAGAAAGCCGGAACGAGTTCGCCTTTGAGATCGGGCTGGCCCAAATACCAAGGCGTCGCCGGCGTGGCGTGGAGCCCCAGCTGGTTTTTCGGGTCGCCAATCGCTGCGAGAAATTCGCTGACCGAGCTAATTGCCATAAAAGCCTATGCCTGAAACGGAGACCTGCCGGCCGCCGGTTCCGCGCCTGCCGGCGATTTTCTGGCGATGGCTACGAATACCGCACCGAGTACGATCATGGGCAAGGAATAGACCACCCCTTCGGAGAAATAGGGCGCTACCGTGAAGGTCTGCTCCAAATCCCATTCCTTGAAATATTCGGCGAAGATGCGGAAGACGCCATAAGCGATCAGGAAGACGCCCGTGGTCAGCCCTGGCGACAGGAAAGAGCGGCGGCTATGCGTTAGGAAACGCAGCAGAACGAACATGACAACGCCTTCGAGCAGCGCTTCGTAAAGCTGCGTTGGATGGCGCGGCCCAGGCAGATCGCCCTTCAATAAGGCCCGGACGGGAAATTCCACGGCCCACGGTACATCCGTCAGCCGGCCGTAAATCTCGGCGTTAATAAAATTCGCGAGCCGCCCGAAAAATAGGCCGAACGGTACCGCAGCCGCCGATAGATCCATCAGCGAGAGCACCGGAATGCGATGATGGCGCGCGAAAAGCACGATTGCGAGCCCAACGCCCAACAGTCCGCCGTGGAAGGCCATTCCGCCCTGCCAGATCTGGAAGAATTGGAGCGGATTCCGGAAGAGGACGCTTGGCTCGTAGAAAAGGAAGAATCCCATCCGGCCGCCGAGCACCGTCCCAAGCGTCGCCCAGAACAGGAAGTCGTCAGCCTGATAGGGCTGCATGGGTGGCGGGCCGCCCCAAAGCCGCCGATCCTGGCAGAGCCGGCGCATGTAAAGCCAGCCGAGCAGAAGCCCCGCCATATAAGCGAGCCCGTACCAGCGGATCGCAACCGGCCCGAGATGGATCGCCACTGGATCGTCGAAGGGAAACGCTATCGCCATTAGGTCCATGCAAAACCTCGAACGCCGCCATTAGCGTCCGTCATAGCAGCAGGCCCGGGCGGCGCAAAAGCAAAACATTCCCCAAGGTCTGTCCCAGGCGCGCATCTTGTCGTCCCGTGCGCAGCGCGGCGCGAGGCGGTTCGCTGCATCCGTTGCTGTCCCGGACGCAGACGGTACGGCGCTCAAAGGCGGCGCCTAAGATAGACGATGCGCGCGCGACGAATACGGGCTAAACCGCTGAGCGGACTTTGCCCTATCGAGGGAATGCATCGATGACTCTTCCACCTAATCACAGTGCCCGGATCGCCCTGAATGACGAAGTGCATGCCCGTCCGCCCGAGGCGCTGATTCCGCCATGCTCGATTTCATTCCTTGCGCTCGAAGTCCGCGACCGAGAGAAAGACGACGCGTGGCTTCAACTTTGCGATCTGGCGGAGCGGTTCAATGTGCCGCCGCCGGCAGAAGGAGCGAACCACTTTAGTGCGGATCTTGGGCCATTCAGGGTCAAATGGGAGCGGCACAGCGAGTACATCCGTTACAAATTCATTGTGGACGGGGAACCCTCCTTCTTGGAACCGGCGATTGGCAAGGTTCCCGCGGACTGGCTGCAAAGCCTCTCCGGCCGCACGCTCGTCGCGACGAATATTCTCTTCGTAAAGGGAGAGCCGGCGCCAACCGACGCCGATGTCATTTCGGCTCAGTATTTCGAGGGCAACACGCTGATTGGATCGAAGGTCGCAGGAGGCAACGCCCGCGCGTATACCGACTTTCGCATCCGTCCTGACGGGTTCGGGCGCCTGCTTGTGCAGAACTTGGCGCTGACGCCGAGACAAGCGGGGCGGACGATCCAGCGGCTTGCCGAAATGGATACCTATCGCATGCTCGCACTCCTTGCCCTGCCAACCGCCCGTGCGCTCTCCCCTTTTCTGGCCGAGTGCGAACGCGAGCTGGTTCAGGTGACCTCCGCCATGGTCGATGCCGGTGCGGCCGGAGAACCAGGGCTCCTCGAACGGTTGATGATGCTTGAAGCGGCTATCGAAAGCCGCAGTTCCGAAAGCGACTATCGCTTCAGCGCCGCGGCGGCTTATTACGAGCTTGTCAAGAGCCGCATCGGCGATCTTCGCGAAGAACGGATCGAGGGGCTGCAACTTTTCCAGGAATTCATGGAACGCCGCCTCGCCCCCGCGATGAACACTTGCATCGCCACCGCCGCGCGGCTGCAGGCGCTGGAGTCGCGTGTCGCCAGCGTGACGCAATTGCTGTCCACGAAAGTGGACATCGCGCTTGAGCAGCAAAATCAAGCGGTGCTGGCTTCTATGGATCGGCGTGCGAAACTGCAGCTTCGCTTACAGGAAACGGTCGAAGGCCTATCCGTCGCGGCCGTGAGCTATTACATCGTGGGCCTCATCGGCTATGCGGCCAAAGCGATAAAGGCGGCTGGCGTTCCGTTCAACATCGATCTTGCCATAGGCATCAGCATCCCAGCCGTGGCGGCGTTTGTCGCTTATGCGGTCCATCGCGTGCGGCACTCCGTTGCCTCCGAGGAACATTGAGAGCGCCAAAGGCCCCTCACCCCAACCCTCTCCCGCCCCGCATCCGCTCGCGGATGCGGGTGGTCTGAGTTGCAAGCTCGCCGGGGCGAGCTCGCTGGGAGAGGGGGCGTTGTTGCACGCTCCGCGAACGCAAGCGAGCCGATACGGTACACCACCGTCCTTTTCCCCTTGCGGGAGAAGGACGGGATGAGGGGTGGGCCACGCATTCCGCTTGGCGGTATAAGCGGGCATTGAAGGCCACGGATCGAAGTCAAGATACGGGCAAGCAGGACTTTATGCCCGGAGCATTTTAACGATGGCGGCCGCGGCTGAATCCGGGGGGCCGGATCCGTCGATTTTGATCCAATCGTGCGGGGGTTCCACGGTTTCCCTCTGCGCCTCGGCGACGGCGGTACCGGCATCGGAGGCATCGCCGAGCCGCGCTTCGATACGCTGGCGCACGGCGGAGGGGCCGGCCTCCAGCCAAAACCCCCAAAAGGCCGCGTTCGTGCGATGCGCAAGCTCGCAAAGCGAACTCCGCCCCGCGTCCTCGGGGAATACCGCGTCCACGATCACCGAACGGCCGCTGTCCAGTGCGACCTCGGCTTTCTTGAAAACGCGCCGGTAGACCTCGTCGCGCGCCTCGGGCGTGTAAAAATAGCTTGGCAGCTCCCGGGTGAGCGCAACGCCATGCATGACTTTGCGCTCCACATCGGTCCGGATATGAAGCGCCCCGGGCGCGGCGCCAATCAGAGGAGCAGCCTCGCGTGCGGCGGACGTCTTTCCAGTTCCGGAAATGCCGCCGATGGCAACAAGGTTTGGACGGCCGGGATTGAGCAGGTTTTGGGCCAGCGTCGCGTAGCTCTCGATCTCCGGCAAGAGCGCTTGCTGGGACGAAGCGTCCCGGAATGCCAGTGCGTCGAGGCCTGTCATGGCGCGGATGGCTGCGCGCAGCGACAAATAGAGGGGCAAGAGCGCAAGACCGGCCAGCTCGCTGATGGCCGCGCGTTGGAGATAGTGGTTGAGGATGAGGTTGGCCTCTTGCCTCAGGCCGCGATGCCACAGATCCATTAGCAAAAATGCGAGGTCGTAAAGAGCGTCGATCGTTGCGAGCCGCTCGTCGAATTCGAGGGCGTCGAAAAGTCTCGGCCTTCCCTCCCAGAGCACAATATTCTTGAGATGCAGATCGCCATGGCAACGCCGCACGAAGCCGTCGCGCTCCCGCTTTTCGATGGAGGGCCGGCGCGCGTCTAGCTCCAGGCGCAGCCGCTTCAGGTATGCATCGAGGTTGAGGCCCATCGCCCGGGCGCTTGGGCCACACAGTTCGCCTTCCAGGCTTTCGGCAACCCGCTCAAGGTTATCCGCGAAACGGGCGTGGGTAACGCGCGGGGCCTGGCGATGAAAATGCTCAATCGCATAGGCGAGATCCGCCACGTGGTTGCGATCGAGGCGCCCCTGGGATGCCATCGCATCGAGCAGCGCGTCTTGATCGAAGCGGCGCATGACGAGAACCCAATCGGCGGGCTCGCCCGCGCCGCCAAGTTCGAAGCCGCCGCCCATGGCATTTGTAACGGGCAAGACCGAGAGATAAAGCTCAGGCGTTGGCCGGGAATTGATCTCCAGCTCGTGCTGAAGCATGGCGCGGCGTTTTTCAAGCGTCGAGAAGTCGAGATAGGGAAGCTTAACCGCGCGCTTGAGTTTGTAAGCGCGCTCGCCGGCCAAAAAGACGATGGCGGCATGGGTCTCCACTCGGCTTACGCTGGCCACCCCGTCCGGATAAGTTTCGGGTTTGGACAGGAATTCAACGATAGCGGGTTGCAAACCTGCATCTAACTCTGCCGCATGTTCCATACGCTATGAACTTCGTTCGAGGCCGGATCGGCAACTAGCGCATTTTCAAACGTACTTGAGCCGTTGGCCGTCATACCCGCGTATGCGGGAATCCATGATTGCTAAGGGCGGACCGGGCTGTTAGATGGATACCCGCATACGCGGGTATGACGGTATCCGGCCTAGGTTCGATTGAATGCGTGCTTTAATAGCATACCGGCGCTTGCCGTCCCCGCACAACGCAAAAACGGCTGAAGCCCTAAAAAAGGCTACAGCCGGTTGATGCGTGAACGTCTGAGGAATTCAAAGCGGCTTTTGCCAGAATTCCGGGCCGTGGAAGACAGAGGGTACGCAATATTGTGAAGGCTTGTTGCGCGTACACATCTCTGTCCTCTTCGGCCTGGCGATAAGGCACGGGCCATTAAGGCGGCGAAGCGGACTACTTAAGCGGTGCCGGAGGAGCCGGGTTCCAGAAGTAGTTGAAGCCGATCTTCACGGTATCGACGGTCAAGTCGCTGTTGTTGTGGAAATTGTTATTCCAGCTGCTGGAGCCATCGTTCCAGGTGTAGTCGTTGCAGCAACTGTTGTTATTAT
Source organism: Rhodomicrobium sp. (assembly GCA_052148445.1). Taxonomy (GTDB): domain Bacteria; phylum Pseudomonadota; class Alphaproteobacteria; order Rhizobiales; family Rhodomicrobiaceae; genus Rhodomicrobium. Next base: position 18,176 of record JBKQIH010000062.1, on the reverse strand, counting down.
TGCCGAAGTCGAAGTGCAGATACTCTGCTTTGAGCGACCAGCTTGGGCTGACCTTCCACTCCACACCAGCGCCGACAACCCAACCGGTGGCGGTATTGTCGTTGTTGTTGCCGTTATAGGTGTTATAACCGCCGCCATTCCAATACATCGTCTCCCTCATGGCGAAGTTATTCTCAAGCCAAGCGAAGCCGCCTTTGGCGTATATCAGCGTGCTGCCCCAAGTATAACCGAGGCGGCCAGTCACGTCGCCATAGAAGTTCATATCGTTGTTGTTGTTATTGTTGTATAAGACGCCCGCGATAGGCCCATACTTATTACCCATCTGGCCAAAGTCGCTGAATTTATTATTTACGGTCATAGCGCCAAGGTCAACTTCGATACCGTAAACCCAGGAGCTTCCGTACTGGAAGTTATAGCCGAACTGGCCGCCGATAAAGCCCCCGGTGGAATCGAGGTTGTGGTTAGGGATTTTGGTGCTGTCGTAATAAGTGTAGTTGTCCCAGCTCCAAGTATCCGTGAATGTGTGCTGATTGATGTTAAAACTGCTCCAATCGACGCCCGCGTTGGCACCGATATAAAACCCCGTCCAGGTGGGCGGAAGGTATACCGGAATATCCTTCATGCCGCCGCCGGTATAGATGTCGGCCGCATTTGCTTGCGTAACCGATGCCACGGCGAGCGCACCAAGAGCGGCTGCGCTCGTCCGTAGAAGTTTAGTGAGAGTCATAATCTCCCCTCTTCCCGCTTAGGTTGTGTCATTTCGCTATTACGCCGAACTGACTATGGTGATTACACGAGGGGTAACTAAACTCAAGGTGGTATTTATCGGCCAGTACGTTTTAGTACTACAACTTATGATTGTTATTAGTTGAAACTATTTAGATTCAAGAACTTGTATCCCCTTTGCGCGAGCCTACTGTGGAATCTGTGCAACAGATTGAGCTGGGGACTCATGGCAAATACCGCTCCGGATGGCCTTCGCTTTCCGGAGAACCGGTGAACATTCTTGAGAGATTCGTTTGCGGGAGGGAGTGGGACCGGTGCTCCGTCCGTCCGCAGCCCATCGATCCTGCGTACGCAGGAGGGCGCGACTCGTGGAGCGTTTCTGAAGATATGAAGGTTTTTTCCCGGAAAGAAACACACGAAAACAAAGAGGTAGGGTCCGTCCCGCATTCAATCGAAGCCGGACGGACCCTTGCTATGCGCCGATTTTACCTAACCCGGCCGAACCCGCGGCGATGGATCGCTGCCCCGCCTCGATGCACGACGGCTCCCCCGCGGTAAGCACCCCCGCGGTAAATCGCACCCCCGCGGTAAGCACCCCCGCGGTAATACGTCCGGCCGCCAATGGCCGCGCCATTCGTTGCAACGCACCCTGCGCGATGGATGCCCCTTCCGCAAACGACCGCCGACGAGGCTTCAGTCACAAATACCGTAAGCGAGGCCGCCAAGACTACTCCCAGTAAGGCGATCTTTCTCATGCTGAACTCCTTTGAACTTCAAACGAGCTGTGGAGCTTAGCCGAAGTCCAAAGGGCTGAGAAAAATTACAGGCAAAAAGACAAAAAATGTCTTGAACATTTGCAGTGCATTGCCATCCACGCTAACAGCAGAATAATTGCTTTGAAGCTATCCGTACGCACCGCGACAATACATTCTCCGTCATCGCGAGGCGGCCTTCGCCGACGTGGCGATCCAGAAGCCGAACCCGTGACCCGAGACTGCATTGTTTCGCTTCGCACAGCGATGACGGCGAATCGCGGATTTCAGCGCGATGCTCTGGCCGAGGGGACGAGCCGCTGACCGGCGAGCGAAGGCTAGCGTTCCAGATTTCCCGAGGGATGGAGTGCGGCGGTTGCGGGCGGCGCCGGCTTCGGCTATGGTCTTCGGGTAGGCACCCGTAGCTCAGCTGGATAGAGTACAAGATTCCGAATCTTGGGGTCACAGGTTCAAGTCCTGTCGGGTGCGCCAACGATTTCAAAGGGCGAGGCGAGGTGATAAAAAATGGCGGACGAACCGGCAAATCACACGATCAAGCTCCTCCAAGAAATGCGCGAAGAGATGCGCGATGGGTTCCGGGAGACGCAATCGCGTCTCGATCAGGTCGAAGGTACCCTCGTAAAGGTCATCGACGCCGTGACGGCTATCGCGAATGTGCAAACTGAGCACTCGGGCCTTTTGGCCGAGCTAAACGCCGCACCGAAGTAGTCGAAGGGCGTCTCAACTCCATTGACGCGCGCCTTGCGCGGATCGAAAAGCACACGGGTCTCGTAAAGGCCTAATTCGCTGCCTTAGCCCCGTGGCGCGGAAAACCTACCGAAGCTTGACCTTTCCGGACACTCAATGAACCCGTGGCATCCACGACAGATCCCCGGACAACACATAAATCGCAATCGCCGCCAAAAGCAGAAAAAAGCCAACCCAAAACAACGGCGAATGATGAATGCCGCGCCCGCGAAAAGCAGGTTTTGGCGAGCCCCCGTGGTGGCTATCCTTATTCATGCGTTCCTCCACTCCCGGCTGCTCACACCGATTTACTCTTTGGCCTCAATCAGGCTACAGGGCGAGAGTTAAGGGCTAATTTCGAATTCGACTCCAACCCGACCGATCCAGATGAGCCCGGCCTGCCCAAACGAGCGATCCCGTTAGCGCGCGCTGCTCTTTGGCCGCGCAACCTGGTCGAGCAGGTGAATGATCGAGCGGTAGTAGATGCCGCCATGGACCGTGAGGCCAATTTCGCAGGTGCGGCTCGTGGAATATCCCGCCGCGCAGCCTTTCACGGCTTCCGCAAGGTGGCGGAGCGCATGGGCGTTCATCTCCGGCTTGACGAAGCCTTTGTCGCCGGCAAAGGCGCAGCAGCCGACGTCCGGCGGAACGATGACGCGCTCAGCGCAGGCCTGCGCGAGCGCCAGCAATTTGCTCTCTAGCCCCATGCGCCGCGTGGTACAGGTCAGGTGCAAGGCGACGGGCTCCTTGATCCGCTCCGGTGTCTCTATATTGGGCAGCACGAAGTCGTGCAAAAACTCAGCGATGTCGAGAATCGGCAGGCGCGCCGCCCCGGCGGCTTTCAAGCGCTGCGAACAAGGGCTCGTATCGCTAAAGACCGGCCACCGGCCGCCCGCGCTGGCCTCCACGAGAGCGCCGGCCGCTTCCTCCGCTTTCCGGTCAGCCTCGCGGGACAAGCCCTTGGAATCGAAGGGCTGGCCGCAGCAAAGATGGGCCGCGCCTTTTGGAGTAACCAGCTCAATACCGGCCTTCTGCGCGAGGCGATAGAGGGTGACAGAGAGCGGCTCGCCTTGGCCGTCGCTGCGCCCAGGCCCGAACATCTGCCCTGCGCAGCTCGCAAAATAGATTGCGCGCGGCTTGCCGGCGGCCCGAACAGGCTTCGGCCCGATCCTCGTTCCGGCCCTCGGTGTGGCGCGATGCGATACAAGCGGCGCGCTGTCCCCCAGGGCGCCGCGCATAAACGCGCCCGCGGCGTCGAGACCGTATCCAGCGGTGACCGCGTCGAACGCGGACGCCGCTCTGAGCCCCGTCCGAACCAGGCCGAGCGCCGCGCCGTAATGCCGGCCTGCAAATCCGGCGACCCCGCGCGCGAAGGCGCTCCGATGGCGCTCGCGCATCGCCTTCGACATCGAACCTGTGTTGATACCAATCGGGCACACCGTTTCGCAGAGGCCGCAAGCGGCGCAGCTATCGATACTGTAGTCGAGAAACGCGCGCTCGAAGCGGGCGGCTTGCTCCTCTGGCGAATCCGAAGCCGCCAGCCGCGCCGCTTCCCGGGCGCCTACGATCCGCTGACGCGGCGTAACCGTGAAACCGCGCGTGGGGCACATCGGCTCGCAAAAGCCGCATTCGGTGCAGCGATCCACCAGCGGATCGGCGGCATGCATCGGTTTGAAGTTCTTGAGATGGATATAGCGGTCCGCGTTAAGAATCACACCCGGGTTGAGGAGACCCGCGGGGTCGAACAACCGCTTGATGCGCCACATCAAATCGGTGGCCTGACGACCCCATTCCATCTCGATGTAGGGCGCCATATTGCGCCCGGTGCCGTGCTCCGCCTTGAGCGAGCCGTCATAACGGTTAACGATAATCTCCGCGACATCGTCCATGAGCGCGGCATAGCGCCGGATTGCCTCTTCGCCGGCAAAGCCTTGCGCAAACACGAAGTGCAGGTTTCCGTCGAGCGCATGGCCGAAGATGATGGCCTCGGGGTAGCCGTGCTTCACGAGCGCGGCCTGCAAATCCGCCGTCGCGGCCGCAAGGCTTTCGATGGGGACCGCGACATCCTCGATGATGACGGTGGTGCCCACGGGCCGGACGGCGCCCACGGCGGGGAATAGGCCCTTGCGGATCTTCCAGTATTTTTCGATGAGATAGGGGTCTTTGGTGAACTCAACCGGACGCGAGGGGGGCGTTTCCAAAAGTGCGCGGGTGACACGCTCCACTGCTGCATCGACCGCCGCATCGTCCGTCGCCTGGATCTCAGCCAAGAGCGCCGTTGCGTCCGGCCCAAGCGTTGCCAAGAAGTCTGGCATACCCGGCTTGCCCGTGACCGAAGCCAGCGCCGCGCGATCCATCAATTCGACAGCCGCCACGGGCTCAGGCTTCAATCGCGTGACGGCACGGCAAGCCTCCACGAGCGTTTCGAAGAACAGAAGCGCGCACGCCTTGTGGCGTTGATCGGGCACGGTCCGGTAGGTGATCTCGGAGATGAAGGCGAGCGTGCCTTCGGAGCCGATCAGCAGATGCTGAAGAATGTCGAAGGGGTCTTCGTAATCGATCAGGGCGTTCAGCGAATAGCCCATCGTGTTCTTGATCGCGAATTTGCGCCGGATACGCTCCGCGAGCAGGCTGCCGGCTCGCACCTCGCGTGAAAGTTCGGCGAGCCCCTCGAGCAGCGGGGCATGGGTAGCGGCGAACGCCGCGCGGCTTTCATTGTTTCCGGTATCGAGCACGGTCCCGTCCGCAAGGATTGCCCGCAAAGACGACAGGGTCCGGTAGGAGTTTTGTGCGGTTCCACAGCACATGCCGGAGGCGTTGTTCGCGGCGATTCCGCCGATCATGGCCGCGCTAATGGAAGCGGGATCTGGGCCGATCTTGCGGCCGTAAGGGGCGAGGCGGCGGTTGGCTTCGGCGCCGATTACGCCCGGCTGCAAGGCGATGGTAAGCCCGTCCGCCGAAATGCGCGAGCCTTGCCAGCCATCGCCAAGAACGATCAGCACGCTATCTGAGATAGCTTGGCCCGACAGGGAGGTTCCAGCTGCCCTGAAGGTAACGGGCGCGCCCGCTTTCGCGCAAGCGGCCATGACCGCGACGATTTCGGCCTCGCTCCCCGCCGTGACCACGATCTCGGGCACCAGCCGGTAGAAGCTCGCGTCGGTGCCATAGGAAACCCGGCGCAGACGGTCCGTGGCAATTCTGGCTTCGGGAATGCCGCCTCGGAGCGAACGCGCCAAGGCGGCATAATCGGCGTTGTTCACTTCGGGATAACCCATGGGATGAGATATTGCTGCACCGCGACCAAGCCGCTGAGCAAGAGCGTCAGGACGATACTATGGATGAAGGTGCGTGCGAAAACTTCGCCCTCTTTGCCCTGCATCTTCGTTACCGCCGTACCGGTCGAGATATTCTGCGGCGAGATCATCTTGCCCATCACACCGCCCGAGGAATTCGTCGCGGCGAATAGCGTGGGATCGAGGTTCAGCTGGCGGGCAGCCACGACCTGCAGATTTCCAAACAGCGCGTTCCCCGAGGTGTCGCTACCCGAAAGCATGACGGCGGCCCAGCCGAGGAAGGGCGAGAGCAGAACGAACAAATGCCCCGTCTCGGAAACGCCCTTGCCGAGGGTGTAGGCGAGGCCCGAATAATTCATAAGATAGGCGAGCGATACGATCAGCATCACTGTGATAACCGCGAGCCAAGCCTGCTTGATCGTTTCGCCGATGCATCCGAAGAAGGCGCGGACCGGCAGGCGGACAATCATCGCGGTGACGATGGCGGCAAGCAGGATGGCCGTGCCCGTTCCAAGCGGCTCGAACTTCCAGACCGCACCATAGGGTTTACCGCCGTACAGAGTGATCGAAATCGCCTTGTCCAAGCCAGGCCATGGGATACTCTGGACCCCATTGACCGGCACTTTGAGCCATGTCCAAACGATCACAGTCGCCGAGACGATGAGCCAGGGCAGCCACCCCTGCCAGTCGGGCACCGTGGACAGGGATCGCCGGTCAGCCGCCGGGTGGGCGACGTGGAACTCAGGATCGTCCGACGGGCGCCAAATCTGGAGGAAGAGCAAAGTCGCAAGGAGGGAGCCGAGCGAGGAGAGCACGTCGGTGAGGCTGTAGTCGATGAAATTGGAGGTCACAAATTGTGCGCCGGCGAAGCTCGTGCCCGAAACGAACAGAACCGGCCAAAGCGCGCGGATTGAGCGCCAGCCGCCATAAAGCGCCATCACATAGAAGGGCAGAATCACGGCGATAACCGGCAATTGGCGTCCGACCATCGCGCCGAGCGTTGCGGCGGGGAGCCCTGTCACGGCGCCAAGTACAGTTACGGGCACACCGAGCGCTCCAAAAGCCACCGGCGCGGTGTTGAAGATCAACACGAACACCAGCGCTTCGAGGGGCGGGAAGCCGACCAAGATCAAAAGCGCACTTGTGATCGCGACAGGCGTGCCGAAGCCGGAAATACCTTCTAGTAAGGCGCCGAAGCAAAATCCGACCACCACTAGAACCACCCGCCGGTCATTCGGCAGATAGCTTGCGATCCAGTTGCGGAACGCGTCGAAGCGCCCCGAGCGCACCGCGACGTTGTAGAGCAGCAGCGCGTTAATGACGATCCACATCACCGGCCACAGTGCGAAGACCCCTCCGTTGGCAATCGCGTTAACAGCGAGGTTCACCGGCATCTGCCATAGCGTGATAGCGATGCCAAAAGCTACCGCAAGCCCGGCCAGCGCGGCCAGCCAAGCGGGCAAGCGGAGGAGGCCGAGAAGCACCAGAACGGTTAGGATCGGTAGGATAGCCACCAGGAAGGACAGCCCCAAACTGTCCTGTACCGGCGTTAGCAGCTGAGCGAACATCGCGCCCCCCTTGCATTTTTTTGCACGAGGCCCTTCCCGGCCTCGCGGGCCGCTCACAATCGCGGTATCCGCAAGGCATCTTACGTCCTTCCCGTCCATTCGCCGAGATCGCGTTAGTCTAATACCGGGCCGCGCTTTCGCGCATGTTCTATCCGGCAGGCGGGTGTTAGCCCGGAACGATGCAACTGTGCTCCGGTTACGCCAATGGCGGTTGACGCGCTGCATGGCAGCTGGATAAGCCTTAACCGTTCATTTGTATCATCGCAAAGAGACGATCCCGTCCTAAGGCAGCAAATCGATGGGAATGGCCCGTATTTACCTACGTGCGCTTGGAATGCTAGCGTCCGAACGCTGGCTTGCGCTCGGGCTGGTGCTGGCGGGTGTCGCCATCGCTGCCGTTCAGCTTGCCGAGCCTGTGCTCTTCGGCCGCGTGGTCGACGCCCTCTCTCATGGCGGGCAGGCTTTTCCCATCATCGGCATTTGGGCTCTGCTTGGACTGTTTAACATCGCCGCCAGCGCTGCGCTTGCCGTCATGGCCGACCGGCTTGCGCATCGTCAGAGGCTTGCGGCGCTCAGCCAGGCGTTCGAGCGGGCGATCACGCTACCGGTCAGCTACCACGCCGAGCAGGGCTCGGGCCGTATCGTGCGCGTTTTGCTGGCCGGTAGCGATCAGCTTTTTGCGCTTTGGCTGTCGTTCCTGCGCGAGCACCTGACCGCGATCGCCGGGGTGATTCTGCTTATTCCCGCGGCGCTCTCGATCGATACTCGCCTCGCCGGCCTGCTCGCGGCGCTGGCCGTTCTTTATTTCATAGCCAATTACATCGTCATCCGCCGCACGCATGGCGGACAAGCCCAAGTCGAGCAATATCATCAAAATGTTTTCGGCCGCGTGGGCGATGTCATCGGCAATGTCACCGTCGTGCAAAGCTATACAAGGCTGATGGACGAGACGAGTGCGCTCCGCAGCGTGATGGCCGACCTGCTCAGGGCCCAGTATCCGGTCCTGACATGGTGGGGAATGCTGACGGTGTTGACGCGGACCTCGGCGACCGTCGCGATGGTCGCCGTGTTTGCGATGGGGGCGGTTCTGGCCGGCCGCGGGGAAGTTACCGTGGGCCAGATCGTGGCCTTTGTCGGGTTTGCCAATCTCCTGATCGGCAAGCTCGATCAGCTTTCGAGCTTCGTTGCCCGCATTTTCTTGCAGGCGCCCTCGCTTGCAAACTTCTTCGAGCTTCTCGACACAGCGGGCGGGACGGTTGAAAAGCCCGGCGCCGTTCCGCTTGAAAACGTGAAGGGGCATGTCCGCTTCGAAGGCGTGACCTTCCGGTTTCCGCGCAGCGAGCAAGGAGTCTTCGATTTAAGTTTCGAGGCGGCTCCAGGCGAAACGGTCGCGCTCGTGGGACCGACGGGATCGGGAAAGACCACAACGCTCGCGCTGCTCCAGCGCCTTCGCGATCCGCAAGCGGGGCGCGTCCTAATCGACGGAACCGATATCCGGGACGTTACGCTCACCTCGCTCCGGCAGGCCACCGCTGTGGTGTTTCAAGATGCCGGCCTGTTCAACCGGTCCATCGCGGAGAATATCCGTGTAGGCCGTCCCGCCGCGACGGACGATGAGATCGAAGCGGCGGCGCGCCTTGCCGAGGCGCACAGTTTCATTTGCGCGAAGCCCGGAGGCTATCAATTCGTGATCGGCGAGCGCGGAACCGCGCTTTCCGGCGGCGAGCGTCAGCGCGTCGCCATCGCTCGCGCCATCCTCAAGAACGCGCCGATCCTCATTCTCGACGAGGCGACGAGCGCGCTCGACAACGAAACCGAAGCCAAGATCAAGCGGGCACTTGAAGCGGTCCGGCGCGGGCGCACGACCTTTCTGATTGCGCACAGGCTATCCACCGCGGCGAATGCGGATAGAATCCTGGTTCTCGACCAGGGGCGCATCGTCGAAGCAGGCACCTATCGCGAGCTGGCCGCCGCTGGCGGCGTTTTCGAACGGCTCGTCAAGGCTGGTGGCCTGGAAAGCGATTTTCCGGGCGATATGCAGGCCCGCGCCGCGCAATAAAGCATCGCGCACTCGATTGGGGTCCCGTCATTGCGAGCGATGCGAAGCAATCCGGGCTTAAGTCCCTGATGCTGCTCTGGATCGCTACGGCGGCAATAGCCGCCTCGCGATGACGGTTGCGCCACCTTTGGCGGCTGCGCCCAAAATTACCCGAGGGTAATGGGCCGGTCCGGGAAGCATAGCTGGTCGCGGTCCCGCCAATTCGGCCGGACGTAATTAATCTCCATCAGGCGGCGTACGCCGATGATGGGGCGCTTGTCGAAGCCGTGCCAAGTGTGCGGGCCCGGCACGAAAATCACCGCCGAGTTGAATTCCGCCGACGAGCGGCCAACCCACTTTTTATCGTGGTCGTAGATGTCCGTTCCCCAATCCTTCGCCTCGGGACCGGTGCACAGATATATCACCATGGAGAACAGCTTCTCCCGGATGTCGCGGTGCGGCTCGAGCCAGGCGCCGTCGGTGTCCTGAATGTACTCGATGCGCAAATAGCTGCCCTGGATCTCATCGGCTGGGATCTCAAGCGTCTCCGAGAACAGCCGCGCAACCTCCGGCCGCTGAAACCCTTCCGCGAACACCGAGCATGCCGGAAAATCTTCCTGCAGTTTCGGGGTAAAAAACGCGCGCTTTAGGTTGTTATCGTTGAGGTCGCGGACTCCGCCGCACTCATCGATAAAGGGCGGCCGGATCGGCAGAACGAGCACGCCCGCGCAAAGGCTTTCGGGCAGCACATCCTTCAAGACCCAGCGCCTGTAATAGTCCTCTTTGCGCAAGGATACCTTCAGGGCACCGCAGAAGTGATCCGCAATGGCGGCGGGTTCGGGGACACGCGGGAAGCTCATTTAAGCCCTCTACTTTTTCATACTGACGCGGCTTTCCACTCAGTGCCGGCCACTAGTCTTCCTTATCCTTGAGGTGCGCCGCCGCCGGATTGCTGCGGGGCACCAAACCGATAACCTTGCGTAACGCCGGAATGGATTTCGCGTAGGCGCTCACCCTGTGGCGGAAATACTCGCTTCTTACATAGCTTTCCGAATCGCAGAAGCAGAGCTGCAAACTCATGCGCTGCCCCTTTTGCGGCAGGAAGCCATGCCAGGATTTATCGCTCACCCGGAACATAAGCATCTTGCCGAACTCCGGAGGATATTCGAACGTGTAATCCTCACGGTCCGGGCTGTTTAGAATCCTGAGCTTGCCCTTCTCATACGGCCATTCCCAGGAGAAGCCGAGCAGAACGGTGATAATTTTGTGCTTCGAATCCGGGTGCGCGTAGCCTTCATTGTAGGCGCCGCTCGTTTGGCCCATCATCACGATCACCGGCGGGTTCTTGCTGAGGTCGATGTCGAACTTCTCTTCGACGATATGGCGGAAGCGGTCGCTCAACAGGTCTTGAATCACGGCCTCGAATTTTGGCCCGCGCCTCAGCGACGGCAAGCCGTAGCTGCCACGATGCGGAATGACCGGCGCGTCCCGCAGCACCTCTTCCTTGAAGCGCTCTTCGATGGCGTTCGGGACGAAGGTAAAGTCGTAAGGTTTGTCATTAAGAACCGAAGCCCGGATGGCTTCCTCGTTCAGATAATTAAACGGCCGGATCGCGGCCTCTGCCTTGGCTTTCTTTGCCGCTGTTCCGGCGTTCAAGCTGCTCATGAGGCTCTCCTCCTAGGATCTAAAATGACGGCAAAGCGGTATCGGCGTTGGGCGCTACCGCGATGCCCTCCACCTCCACGAGCCATTCCGGCCTGCACACGCGCCCCTGCACCACAATACACGGCATCGCCGGGAAAGTGTCTTGGAGATAGCGGCTAACGCAATGATAGTCCGCTGGGTCGCGCAGATAGACGATCAAGTACATCATATCTTCCATGGACGCGCCGCCCGACTTCAGAAGCGCATCCACATTCTCCATTGCGCGCTCGGTCTGCTTGAGCACATCGCCAATATGCAAGACGTTTCCACGATTGTCGATGCTTGCCGTGCCTGAAATGTAATGGTGCATGCGGTCGGCAAAGCCGATGCGGGTGCCACGCTCGAACGTGACGCCATAGTCCCGCGTTGGGCACAGACGGTCGAAATCGTTCAGGTAGAAGATCTGGCTGGGCTGGAGATCCAGAAGCGAGAGGGCGTCCATGCAGACTGTATCGAAACGGTCGGCGCTCGTGCCCTCGATCCCGGTGCTTGCGATATAATGCGTTTGCTGCGTGAGCCCATTTTCATCGAACAGTTCGCGCCGGCTATCGACCATGTCCTGATAGAAAATGTCCACATCCTTGATGTAGAGCCAGGTCCTCACGCAGTGAGCGGCAAGCGTTGCGCCCTGCTCGCTCAGCACATTGATAAGCTCGTCGAACACGGCGCGGGTTTCGGCGGCGGGCGCTGGAAGTGTCGGTTTGCCGTCGACCCAAGGACCCGCGCTCCACAAATAGCGCATGCCGTTCTTTTTCATCAGCATGTGCCTCGGCCCGATAAATTCTTTCTCAAGCGGAGCATCGCCGCCGAGGTGATAGGCCAGCAGCGCGATTTTCGAGCCGGACAGCGGCACTTGCTGGATGATCGAAGTTGAAACCGGGTTTGTGGCGATCTCCTCGATCAAAGCGCTGTCGCACAGCGCATCGGCCTGATTGAGAATGTCGCTGAGGAAGATTCGCCTAAAAATCGCCGTCTCCGGCGAAAGGCCGCGCTGTTTCAGCGCTGCGGCGTAGCGAGTCTCAATGCTCGCCATTTGGTCCGCGAAACTGCCGCCCTTGAGGGCATCGATCATGAAGAAGTGCTCGATGCAACCGTTCGCGCCCTCAAAGCTTCGCCACGCCACGCCGTCCGCGTTTTCCGGCGCGACATGGCTTCCGGGACGCGCCTGGCGCCCTGCCCGGCCGCTTTTTAGGAGAACAGGCTCTTGCGACGGGGTGTTTTTAGCACGGAGCTTTCGTTCGGACATTGCAAAGACCTTTCCGCCGCCGTCCTATCGCCGAGCGGACAGCGTGCCGAGTTAAGCCATCCGGGGGACTTAAGCGATCTATTGCAACCTCCCTTGACCATAGTCAATCTTTGTCACTATCGTTTTTCCTGTGGCGAATTGAGCACAAGTGTAATCCTAGCTGCTTCCAGGAGGAAATATGGCTACCGCAAAGATCGGCATCGTGACCGTCTCGGACCGTGCGAGCCGGGGCCTCTATGAGGATCTCGGCGGGCCGGCTATTGCGAGTTATCTTGCCGAGATTCTCTCCTCTCCCTGGCAGCCTGTGGCTCGTGTCATTCCGGATGAGCGGCCCGCAATCGAAGAGACCCTGATCGCGCTCGCGGACGCCGAGCGCTGCGCCCTCGTGCTAACCACGGGCGGCACCGGCCCAGCCCTGCGCGACGTGACGCCGGAAGCAACGGCGGCTGTGTGTCAGAAGATGCTGCCGGGCTTCGGTGAGCTGATGCGGACGAAAAGCCTGGAGCAGGTTCCGACGGCAATCCTCTCGCGGCAAACCGCTGGCATTCGCGGAGCCACGCTCATCGTCAATCTGCCAGGGCGCCCTGCGTCGATCCGGCACTGTCTTCAAGCCGTTTTCCCCGCAATTCCTTATTGCCTGGATCTCATCGGTGCCGCGCGGCTCGAGACGGACCCTTCAAAATGCGCGGCCTTCCGGCCGGCAAAGGCATAAGCCCGGCTTTTCCGTCCGCCGCCCTTCGAGGACATTCACTTATGACGAAGCTCAGCGTGCTCGTGATCGGGGCCGGAGTGTTCGGCCTGTGGCAAGCCTATGAGCTGGCCCGGCGCGGGCACGCCGTCACGCTCCGCGAGGCAATGCCCGAAGGCGAAACGGGGGCTGCGAGCCGGTTCGCGGGCGCCATGCTCGCGCCCGATTGCGAAGCGGAGGGGGCTGAGCCGGCCGTTCGCGAGCTGGGCATCATCGGGCTGGAAATGTGGCGCAAAGCCTGTCCCGAAGTCACGGACGCGGGCACGCTTGTTCTCGCTGCCCCGCGCGATGAGGCCGAGCTTGAGCATTTCGCCCGGCAGACCGAGGGACATGAGGCGGCAGGGCCCGAAAAAATTGCAGCGCTTGAGCCGGAACTTGCCGGCCGGTTCGCGAGAGGCCTTTATTTTCACAATGAGGCACACCTTGCGCCGAGGCGCGCGCTCAATTTTCTCGTGAACGAGTTGCGCCGAATGGGCGCGGAACTAGAGTTCGGACGCCCCGTCCCCCCTCCGCTTTGGCTTGCCGCGAGTGCCGGGGAGCCTGTTATCGACTGCCGGGGACTCGCAGCGCAGGATCAGTTGCCGGAGCTACGGGGCGTGCGCGGCGAAATGGCTATCTTGAGCGCCCCCCATGTGCATTTGTCGCGCCCCGTCCGCCTCTTGCACCCAAGGTTCCGGCTGTACGCCGTACCTTGGGGGAACGGACTTTACATGATGGGGGCAACTTCCATCGAAAGCCAGGATGGCGGGCCGGTGCGCTTGCACTCGGCGCTCGATCTTTTAGGCACTGCCTTTGCGCTTAGCCCCGCCTTCGGTGAATCACGCATCATCGAGCTGTCGGCCGGCGTGCGGCCTGCCTTTCCCGATAACACGCCCAAGATTATCGTGCGCGGCCGGACGATTTCAGTGAACGGCGCCTATCGGCACGGCTATTTGATGGCCCCCGCAATCGCCGCGCTTGTAGCGGATTATCTCGAATCGGGACGCACCGATTCCTCCATTTTCGACTTGCGGTAAGCTGCCATCGGGCGCGAACGCAGCCGTCCTGTTCCAGCCACAGTTCAAATGCGTCGATGAGCCGCGCAGGCCACAGACGCCGATGTCAACACCGCCGCGTGGATATTTAGGGAATCCGCGACTCCATTTTTATTGATGCGCCGGCTGGGAGGCGGTATGGACCCATCTGCTAGACAGGGATTAGTAGCATGATTGCTTTTTCAGCCCGCCGCTTGGGTCTGGCTCTTGTTTTCGCTCTGCTTTCCGCGGCGGCAGCTCTCGCCGGCCTTAGCGATGCGGAAGCCCGGCGCGATGCGCAGCACAGGATCAACATCTCCGGACGCCAGCGCATGCTCTCGCAGCGCATCGCAAAGGCGGCTTGCTTTGCCGCACTGAACCCCGGAAGCACCGATCATATTCAGGAGATGAAGGAAGCCCATGCGCTGTTCATGGCCTCGACACAGGCACTGAAGACCGGCTCTGCCGAAATGGGGCTTGCAGCAGAACGCGAAGCGGACGTCCTTTCCGTGATTGGGACCGCGAGCGAACTCGCACAGCAATACAGCGCGGCAATCGATGACTATGCGGCCGCCTATCCTGCCGGCGCATTCCGGGAAAAGCTAGAGAAAGTGTATGGGCTGAATCTGCCGCTTTTGCTCGCCGTAAACGACGCGGCCGACCTGCTCGAGTCTAAACACGAGGACGGTCATCTTATCCGCCCAGGTCTCGCGAACGCCCTTAACGTATCCGGCCGGCAGCGAATGCTCTCTCAAAAAATGAGCAAGGAGCTGTGCATGATCGCCTCCGGTTATAGGCCGCAGGAGACGCGAGCGCACATGCTAGGCACCATCGCGATTTTCTCGTCCTCGCACGAGGAGCTTAAGCGCAGCGTGGCCCAGATGAAACTCGACGGGAAAGACGCCGGCGCGATCTTGGACCAGCTCGCACAAATCGAGCGGCGCTGGCAAGATTTGCGAAAAATCTTCAGCCGGGTGAGCGAGGGCGGAACGCCTTCCAGCGAAGACGTAAAAACCATCGTGAGCGAAAACAAGACGTTTCTCGCTGAGTTGAGCCGCGCCGTTGAACTTTTCGAAGCCATCGATACCGCAGGAACTCCGGCGCACTAGAAGCGCTTCCGGACACGCCTTGCTGTCCGCCGGTGAAATCGAACTACGTCATTGCTGTGCAACGCGAAGCAATCCAGAGCGACAGTCACAGCCGCCCTTCTGAATCGCCACGCCGGCCAACGCCGCCTCGCGATGAGGGAGTGTCCGATTAAGCGCATGATGACCTCGGACAAGGCGGCCGGCACAGCGCTTCAAGCTGTGCCAAGCACAGCCAAAATATGAGGATGTGCCCCGCATGCTCATGGATGCCCCGAAAAAAATGCCAGAGCTTTACGCGGCGTTTACGCCATGTTTGCTTATATTGAGCGATGATAACGCCTTAGGCGCGCAAAGATACCTCTGAGGCGTTAGAACAAGGGTAATGTTCCGGTAACTATGGCCAGCACGGGCAAAGCGAAAGCCGGGCGCTCCAGCACCGGCGGCACCGAGATCGAAACCGCGTGGGACACCCCGGCGGACGAGTTCGTGTGCGAGCCGGGGACCGGCGCCGAACCGGTCGCGGACCGCAAAGAGGCGCCACCGGAAGGCTTCGACCCAGTCCAAACCGATGCCGAGACCCAGCTCTATGCCTATCGCACGCAAATGTCGGTATCTCAGCCGCCACAGTTTCCGCCCATGGCGGAGCTGTCTTCGCGGCTCAACGAACAGCCTTACAGGGACAGCCTGCTCTTTCCCCCTTCGGAGGCGGAGGAAGCGCCGGCTCAACCTGCCGCTCTGCCCGGCGAGCCTTACCGCAGCGACCTCGACTGGTTCGAGCACAGGTTCGCCGAATTGAAGCAGCTGCTCTCCCGCAAGGAGGAAGACCGGCGCCAGATCGCGGACATCAACGCCAAGCTTGCCGGGATCGTCGCCCGTATGGAGGCACTTTCCGCGGGCGGGCAAACCATCGCCGCAATTGAAACCAAGCTCGACGCACTCACTCAAACGCTCGGCGAGACCGCAGGGCGAAGCGCCGCCGATGCTGAACGCATTTCGCAGTCGGCGCAGGAAATTCTCGATGCGGCGGACCGCATTCAACAAACGCCCGGCCGGTTCGAGGCAGCGGCACATCGAACGGTGGCCGGGCTCGGGCAAACCGTGGCTGCAACCGCATCGCGGGCGGCCGTGCTCGCCGCGGGCCATATCGCCGAGGCCGTGCAGCACACAGGCGAAACGGGCGTGCCCGCGCGCCTCGAAACCGAGCTTCGCATCCTCAACCGGCAGTCGCGCGAGGCCAGCGAGCGGACCGAGGCTGCGCTCGACCGGGTGCACAATACTCTTCGCGATTTTCTCGAACGAGGCCCCATGAACCGGACCCCCGGGGCGCCTCCGCCGCCCAAAAAACGTGCGAATCTGTGCGATCCGATTTCCGCTCCCGATTCGGTGATTTATATGCCCCTCGGGACCGGACCCGGCGGCAGAAGCCCGCAAAAGGCTCAGCTCGACACGATGCTCGTGCCGCGCCCGCGCGCGTCGGACCCAAGTCTGTTCGAGGCTCTTGAGAAGGCCGAGCAACAGCTTAGGGCCAAGCGGGAAGCCCAGGCTCAACAGGAGACCGCGGAGCCGGACGTTACCGCCGTACAGAACTTCGGTACGGTATCCTTCTTCGGCGAGCAAGATAGCAACCTGCCGCTTGTTGCCATTGTTGCCTTCGTTCTGTTGCTGGTCAGCGGAGCGCTCTATTACCTCCATTCGAGGACGCCCGCCGTACCCTTGCGGTTTTCGGCGATGCCGGGTGCGGCTGCCACGGCGCCGGCTCTCGCATGGGGGCGTCCGCAGCAATCCGCGGCCGTCCCAATCAAAGCGCCAGCGCCCGCTGCGCAATACGGCCCCGCGCTGTTCACCGCATCCGATGCGACCCGCTCCTCCGCCGCGTCGCAACCGGACTATGCGAACGAGGATCTCAACCTGCTTGAAAGCGCGGCGCGCCACGGCGACCGCGACGCTCAATTCCGCATAGGCAGGCGCTTCTTGAACGACAATAGCCTCGATGGCGGCGCGGCAGCGGCTGCCCGCTGGCTCGCAAGGGCCGCCGCTCAAGGCCACGTGGAAGCGCAGTTCATGCTCGCCACTCTGTTCGAGCGCGGCGCAGGCGTTTCCAGGGACGAGAACCAAGCCGTCACCCTCTACCGCAAGGCCGCCGCCGCCGGGCATGTCCGCGCCATGCACAATCTCGGCGTGCTGCTCTCGGAGCACGCGTCGCAGCAGGACTACAGCGAGGCCGCATCCTGGTTTGCGCGCGCCGCCTCCGCCGGACTCGCCGATAGTCAGTATAACCTTGCGCTGCTTTATGAGCGCGGGCTCGGCCTCGAACAAGACCTCACGCGCGCCTATTACTGGTATCAGGCTGCGGCTAACGCCGGCGATAAGGAAGCAACCAAACAAGCCGAGCGGCTGAAGCGGATGCTGCCGGCCGGAGAAACGTCAGCCGCCGGCGAGCAGGCCGGTTCGTGGACGCCAGCGATCGAGGAGAGTTCGAAGCGCGCGGACCGGGAGAGCGGCGCCAAGGGTTGAGTGGCGCACACTGCCCGCAGAGCCGCCCTCACCGTCCGATTGTCATTAAACTGGCATTGCCGCCCGCCGCCGCGGTGTTGATCGAGACCGTTCTTTCTTTGACAAGCCGGGAGAGCGAGAACGCGGGTGTGCCGCATACAACCTGCACGATGGAGCCAGGGCGCGCCGCGAGCACTTCGGGAACTCCGGCGAGTTCTGCCTCGCTCGCCATCATTACGGCATCGAAGGCCGCGTTCTTCCACTCCTCCACAATGTCGATATGGCGCCGGAGACTCGCCGGCATACGCTCGCGCAAGGATGCGCAGCCATCGAAATGCGCCAAGACAAAGCGGTTTCCGGTGGCGAGCGCGGCCCCGAACTGGTGCAAGGCGTCGAAGATTGTGCCCGCGATCCCAAGCACCCGCCCGCGTGGCAGGATGCGAAGCCGGTTGTCCTCGCCCACGGGGCCGGGCAGCGCGATTTCCACGGCAAGGGGCGATGTTTCCGCGTAGAGCTTGAAGAGGTCCGCGAGCCGCGCGCGCACCCCGGGATCGAGTAGCCCGGCTGCACCGGCTCCAGCCCACGCGGCTAGCGTCCGGAACGCATCGAGCTTGTTTTCATCGCGTGTGCCATTGAGCCGCGGCGGCGGGCCGGCTCGAAGCAGCCGGTGCAGGGTCAGCGGGCCTCCGGCTTTGGGTCCCGTTCCGGAAAGCCCCTCGCCGCCGAAAGGCTGCACACCAACCACCGCGCCGATCATGTT
>JBKQIH010000061.1:0-72523 GCA_052148445.1 Rhodomicrobium sp. | reverse complement strand
GCCTTCGGCAAAGCGCTCGATCAATTCCAGGCGCTGCAATTCAAGCTCGCCGACATGGAAATCGCTTTGCAATCCGCGCGAACGTTCTTGCGTCAGGCGGCCTGGAAGCTCGATCAAAACGCCCCCGACGCCGCGAAATTCTGCGCCATGGCCAAATGCTTTGTCACCGACGCCGCTTTTCACGTGGCCAATGAAGCTCTGCAAATCCACGGCGGCTATGGGTATCTCGCCGATTACGGCATCGAAAAAATCGTCCGCGATTTGCGCGTCCACCAGATCTTGGAGGGGACCAACGAAATCATGCGCATGATTACCGCACGCGCATTATTAGAAGGGCGCGGCGCATGAGCGGCAATCGAGACGCGATCATCCGTAAAGAGGGCTTGGCTGGGCGCATAACGCTCGACCGGCCTCAAGCTTTGAATGCACAATTCACTTCGTAGCGACAATCATTAGGCAGCGAGCGTCTCTCCGCTTTTGGCTATTTCGAAACGGTATCCTGACCCGGCTTAGGCTGAGATAAAAGAGAAATGCGTGCGTAGCCAGATCTTCCAGCACGCCCCAGGATTTCCATGACGTTCCCATAGGGAACACCTTTATCCGCACGCACATACGCTACGGCGTCGCCTTCGATCGAATGAAGCGAACGCAGCCGTTCCTCCAGGTCCTCCGTCCGGACCTCTTCATTTCGAACATACAGTTTGGCGTCAGCGGCTAGGGTAATGACGAGCGGTTTTTGCGGCGGATTCTGCTTTGCTGCGGCCGTTTGCGGCAAGTTCACGGGAACGCCCGCGATCATGAGGGGCGCCGCGACCATGAAGATGATCAGCAGCACGAGCATCACATCCACCATGGGTGTTACGTTAATCTCGGCCATCGGCCCAAAATCGTCTTCGTCATCGAGATCGCTGTGGGATAGCTTCGCGCCCATGGCTCAGACCTCGCTCCGGAAGATGGCTGCGCGCTGAACGAGTCCGTTTGCGAGCGCGGCGATAGCGAGGTTTATCCGCTCCGATGCCCGCGAAACGCTTCCGGAGATTTGATTATAGGCGACAACCGCGGGGATGGCCGCCACAAGGCCCAGCGCAGTTGCAAATAGCGCTTCCGCGATCCCCGGCGCCACCACGGCGAGGCTTGTGTCCTTCTGCTGCGCAATGGCCGAGAAGCTGTTCATTATGCCCCAGACGGTACCGAACAGGCCTACGAAAGGCGCCGTAGAGCCGACGGTCGCAAGGAAGCGGATACGTGGCTGAAGTCTGTTCAGCTCGATGCGTGCGGCGCGGCGCATCGCCTTTTCAAGCCCGGCCTCGATCTCAGACCGCCCTTCCGACGCGGAAAATTTCTGGCTTCGCGCGGCATTTAAGACTGCGCCCGCCAGCCATGCTCCGCCCCCAGCTTCTTTCACGGGTTCTCCAGCCGCGCGTTCGAGGTGGCGCACTTGACCGCCGAATCCTAAAAGCCGGATCGCCTTTTCCAGGATTATTGCCCAGCAGATTGTGGAGGCTATGCTGAGAACCAGCATCACCCCCTGCACGATGGGGTCGGCATTCCGGATGAGATCGACGATGTTCAAATGGGCAGCAGGCGCGCCGATGAGGGCTGGTTCCAAAATATCACACTCCTACGTTGCAATCCGGGCCTACCGGAAGATGATTTCGATGTTGTAAGATAGCTGGGTCGCGCTCGCGCCGGGCGGTGGCGGCGGAAAGCGCGACGAGAGCTTCCGCACCAGCTCGACCATCCGTTTGTCTACGTCCGGATCGCTGCTCGGCTTCATGACGTTAACGGCGGTGAGCCCGCCCGAAGGCGCTATGCTGAAGGCAAGCCGAAGCGACGTTTTGCGGATATTTCGAGGGGTGTTCGATGAGATGAGCGCGCGAAGGCTTGCGCCGTAGTTCAGGATCGATCCCTGACTTGCGGAGACGCGGCCCTGCGATTCCCGCGCGTCTGCAGTTCCCGTCGTACCGGCGCCACCGGAGACGGCAGCTTTCCGGGTCTTTTCCCGCTTCCTCTTTTCGATCTCTTCGCTTTCGGCCAACTTCTGGAACTGCGCTGCCTCTTCCGCGCGATGTTTGGTTTCTTCGCGCTTGGCCTCCTCCCTGACCTTCTTTTGGATCTCCGCCTCGTCTGCGATACGCTGGCGCTCAGCGTCCGCCTGTGGGGCTAACCGGGCCTCCTCATCGGCTTGCGGCTTGGCGGCTTCGGTTTTGGCGGGCGGAATCACCTCATCGTCTTTGACTTCGTCAGGCTTCTCCTTCGTCTCTTTGGCCGCCTCTGCCGGCGCGCCTGCGGGAGAAGATGCGGCCTCCTTGGCCGCCGCGCTCTCCAAGGCGTCGATAACGTCCGTGGTTTCGAGATTAACGCTGATCGCCGTTGTCGCCACGTTAGTGGAGCCAAGCTCTCCTGGCCGCCGCATCTGGAGTAGCGATGCCACGGCCCAAACATGGCCAATCGCTGAGAGCGCAAAGACCACGGCAAAAATAACCGGACCGGAATTTCGTCGTTTCAGCAAGCCCACCCGTCTCCTGCCGCAAGCCGTTGCCACAGACGGGCAGAACGGCGATGCGATCTCATTCCTAAATATTGCTTGACACGCCGCTTCCGCAATAAGTATTCCCCTCAACGAAGTCAAGCAAAACAACGGGTTAGAATAATTCTAAATCAGAATTAGAATAGTTCAAAACGTGAGTGGGGCGTGTAGTTCAGGGTGTGGGCAAGTTTCATGAGTTTGAATGCTATAAAAACTGGCAGGATTGCCAAGAATATCTCAATTGCCTTGCTGGCAGCGAGTTCTGTGGCCGCGCTGGCTGGTTCTCGCCCAGCTCTCGCACAGCAGGCCCCGCCCGCGGCTGGTGAACGGCCCCCCGCCGTCAGGAGCGCTGAGCCGCTAAACACCGGCACGGACCTGCCCCCCATCACGGTCGAGGCGCCAAAGCCAAAATCGGCGAAGCCTTCTGCGCGTCCGTCTGCTCAAGCGGCCTTACAGGCATCGCCGCCGCCAGCCGGCCAGGGGGGCCCCACCGCCGCGCAGGCGGCGTTGGACCAAAAGATGAAAACAATGGACCAATCGCGAGAAAATCTGCTGCCCAAGCTCGGCGCCACCTCATACACCATCGATCGGCAGGCGATCGAAACGGCGCCCCAAGGCGAGAACGCACCGATCGACAAGGTCATCCTTCAGATGCCGGGCGTTTCCTACGATTCGGCCGTCTCCAATCCCAATTTTCACGTCCGCAACGAATATGCGAACGTCCAATACCGGATTAACGGCGTTGTACTTCCGGAGGGCGTCTCAGGTCTTGGGCCGGTGCTCGACACCAATTTCGTTGGCAGCATGTCGCTGCTTACCGGTACGCTGCCGGCCCAGTACGGGCTGCGCACGGCGGGCGTTCTCGACATCACGAGCCAGAGCTTTTCGGCCCCCTCCGGCGACATCAGCATCTATGGCGGCAGCCGCGGGACATTCACGCCGAGCGTCAATTACGGAGGCATTACCGGCGACACACAATATTTCATCACCGCCCGCGGCAATTGGAATAACCTCGGGCTCGAAAATCCAACACCAGCCATCAACGCGAGCCACGATAACACCGAGCAAGGAAAGTTCTTCGGCTACGTTTCGACCCTCATCGACAGTTCAACCCGGCTTTCGGTGATTTCCGGCGCCTCCTACAGCGCATTCCAAATTCCTAACAACCCGAACCAAGTGCCGCTCGGGGACTTCGGCCCTGCGAATTACAGCTCGACGAGCCTCAACGAAAATGAATATGACCGCTTCTTCTACGATATCGCGGTACTGCAAACAAAAGGGGCCGCGCTCGACACCCAGTTCGCCGTCTACACCCGTTACGCCAATGTGCACTTCGTTCCCGATATCGTTGGCGACCTTGTGTTCAACGACGTCGCCTCGAACGTCAACCGCGAAAGCACCCTTTACGGGACCCAATTCGATGCCTCGTATCAGTTGAACGATGTGCAAAAGCTGCGAGCAGGCTTCGCGGTGAGCGCCGAGCGAACCAACGTCACCAACATTTCGACCGTCCTGCCCGTCGATCCCAACTCCGGCGCGATTTCGCCCACGCCAGTTACAATCACCGACGCGAATTCTCTGCTCGGCTGGAACATCGGAACCTATGTGCAAGACGAGTGGAAGCTTACCGATAAGCTTACGTTCAATACCGGCCTTCGCTTCGATCAACTCTACCAGTTCGTCGACGCCAATCAGGTCAGCCCCCGCGTCGCGCTGGTGTACAAACTGCCAAACGGCACGACGATCCATGCCGGTTACGCCCGGTACTTCACGCCGCCGATGCAGGCTCAGGCAACCCAGTCGAACCTCGCATTGTTCACGAACACAACGAACCAGCCGGAAGTCCCCTTCAACGATCCGGTGCGTCCCGAACGCTCCAATTATTTCGACATCGGCATCGACCAGAAGGTGCTCCCCGGTCTCGATGTAGGGTTCGACACCTATTATAAGGACGCCAAAGATATGCTTGACGACGGGCAGTTCGGACAGGCGGTGGTCCTCACCCAGTTCAACTGGGCTCGCGGATACAGCGAAGGCGCGGAGTTCAAGGCGAAGTACCAGAACGGCGGCTTCAAAGCCTATGCCAATTTCTCCTACAACATCACAAGGGCTATCGATCCAGAATCGAACCAGTATCTCCTCGATGCCCCTACCTACACTTACCTCCTCACGCATTGGCACTACACCGATGACATGCAGCGTATGACCGCTTCGGCGGGTGCGTCCTACCGCTGGGAGAAAACGCTCCTCAGCGCCAACTTGATCTACGGCAGCGGATTGCGCTCGGGATTCGTCAACGATGACCACAACCCACCCTACGCGACGGTCAATCTCGGCATTTCACGCGAGTTCCAGCTATCGCCCGGCGACAAGCCATTCACTGTGCGGTTCGACGCAGTCAACCTCTTCGATGAAGTCTATGAACTCCGCGACGGCAGTGGTATCGGCGTCTTTGCCCCTCAGTACGGGCCGCGGCGCGGATTCTACGCCGGGCTGTCTCAGAAGTTCTGATGCGGGCGGCGCAATCCGTTCGTAGCTATTCGGTATTTGACCGGGCGTTGCTACATTTCCGCTGCGGCAGAGAAGAATTTCTCCTTTCCAATCGCTCACGCTCAAGTCAAGGCGTTTGGTCTTACCGTGCGTGCAACAGACGCCCCTCCGCCGTAAAGCGGTAAACCTGCAGCTAATGTCCACGGTTCCGGGCAGGAGCAGGAATTGGTACGCCGGTTTCGAGGTCCCAATTGGGAAAAGGCTTGCCCCAGCCCGTGCCGGAACAGGCGCTACTGTCATGCAAAGCCGCCATGGCTCCCGACTTGTCGATATAATTCCCGTAAGCTGAGAAATTCGTGTTTTTGTTGCTGCCATCGTCCTGTTTGCAGGCGATATCGGAATTTGCCGCACACCGCCCGTGACCGCCGTTGCAGTGACCCGGAGTGATAATTGTATTATGGGAGACAGTGCTCCGATCCAAAAAGGATGTTAGCTGCGCCTCAACATGGAAAGGCTGCGCGCCAATTTTGCTGGGCGGTGTCGCATTGTAATATGTGTTAAACGAAATATCGATTGGGCCGAAGTTCCCGCCGTTCGCTTGAAAACCATCGGGATGACCGTAGAAACCTTGAATGTAAAAAAGATTATAGCGCAAGATTATTGACGCTGCACCCGAAGGCGGTCCCGCATATTGCAAGCCGTCGGTTGGAATATTGTTAAACACATTATATTCCACGGTCGATACAGCCCCCGCTGGATACACTGAAAAAATTAGGGTTCCAAATAAGAGATTCGGGCAGAGAGGACCCGCCCCATCGAATGAATTGTGACTTATCTTTGTCGAACCGGCATTACGGATGTCAACAAGAGGGTCCTTGCAGGCCGCTCCAATACCGAACTTGTTATTCGTAATAATTGTACCGGATACACCGCCCGGAATATAAAGCTGTACCTCATGAAGAGAGAAGTCGTAACCGCTTATAACCGCATTGTCTTTGGAGCAAGTTACCAAACCGGCCTTATAACTGCAACCGTCCGGTAGCGTGTCGGTCGCGGGGTTTCGCAGGGCAATCCCCACAGGAACGCCAACATGGTAATCAACTCCGGCAACATTGAAGGGAGGGCGTCTTTTTCCATAGCGATCGAGCATTCCCGGATATTGGGGCGGCTCCTTATCGGCTTCCGCACAACCATCATCCGTTATGCCGTATTTAGCAGCGATTGAGGAAAAGCGACAAGCGCCGCTAAGCTCAGATCCTTGAGCGCTCCAGAGAACACAGGCAGATAAGAGCGAAATGACTGCCACGGCGATAGACTTGGACGCTGTGCTCATGGTACCTCCAGTAAAAGCTAAAGTCTACCTAATATTATAGGCTTACATCTAAGGGGAGACACAAGCAAAGTGTGGCATGGAAGGATATGCCGTTGCCATTCGCCAACAAGCTAAGACACATTCAAACAAAACTATCGAATAATCATATCCTACCATATCCCGCGAGTACCTATAACCTACAAATTACGGCGCTCTGCTAACCCCTAAACCAATCCCATTCAGCTCCGTCAAGTCCTTTTCGACGCCAATGCTTTCATCAATATCATCGCAAACTGCGCATTAGTTTTCGCGTAGCGCCACCACATCCGCTTTGGCTCTTGATAGACTCTGTAGATCCACTCCAAGCCCATGGACTGCATCAGCCTCGGCGCGCGTTTGACATGGCCGGCAACGACATCGAAGCTTCCGCCGACTCCCATGATGAACGGAACGCCCATCCGGTCGCGGTGGCGGGATAGGAACCGTTCTTTGCGAGGAGTCGGCATCCCGATGAAGAGGCAATCCGCCTTGCTTTCTATGATTTGTTCGACGACGTCTTCTTCCGTGTCCGGAGAAAAATACCCATCCCTCCAGCCCGCAAACTGCAAGGCTGGATGCTCAGCTCTTATGACGCAGACGGCCTTATCGAGGACCGCGGGCTTTGCGCCGAGCAAAAAGGGCCGGAATCCTTCCTTTGCGCAAACCGTCAAAATTTCCTTGAACAAATCGATGCCTGCGACGCGTTCTGGCACTGCCAAGCCCAGCCAGCGGGCTGCGAACACAATTCCCATCCCATCTATTCCAACGAGATCGCTGCCGGTCACGTCCTCACGCAACACTGGATCGGTCCGCATGGTAACGAATTTCGCCACGTTCAAGGCGACATGTTGAATCCGTGTGCGGGTGCGCATTGCATTCGCCGCCCTTTCCACGGTTTGCTGCATCGTCAATATGTCGATCGGACAATTAATGAAATCAGCTCGCATGAGTTCGATGCCTAATGTAAAGGGAGTTCACCTGCAGACTGCAGTGATGCGTTGACGCAGCGGACTCCACTTATTTCAAAAGCGTTGGCCTTGAGCGTTTTAATCACGAACCTCCCGACATTTCAATTGGATTGCGCTGTACACGTTCATTTAATTTCCTGTTATGATTAACGGAGTTGCTAAGCACTTGGGTTAACGTTCCTACGTCTGCGGAGCATTAATCTTGCTAGAATAAAAACGTTGTGCGCCCGCGCGACATGGGATACGACGCGCCAAGCTTGGCTTTCTAGGTTTTATGATGAATACGCAAAAGCCGCTGATTTCGGTTATTATTCCGCACCTGAACCAACTCGATGAGCTGGAATTTTGCTTGGAGAGTTTGAATGGGCAAACACTTGATCCCGTGTCATTCGAGGTCATCGTCGTAGATAACGGGTCCAAAACGCTTCCAAGCCCGGCCCCCCAGCGCTTCCCGCTGCGGGTGTTACAGGAACTTGAGCCAGGGCCGGGCCCGGCTAGAAATCGCGGCGCCGAAGTAGCGGCGGGCGCCATTTTAGCTTTCATCGATGCTGACTGCAGAGCGGATAGCGATTGGCTTAAGCAAGCATTGCAGCTAATCCAGGAAAGTTCGGCCAAGACGATTTTGGGTGGCGACGTTCAAATCTGGAGGGAAAATCCGCCTTCCTTTACAGCCCTAGAAGCGTATGAAAGCGTTTTCGCCTATCGCTTCCAGCTCTATATTGAGAAACAGGGATTTTGTGGAACTGGGAACCTAGTTGTCAGGCGGGAGGATTTCCAGGAAATTGGCCCTTTTAAGGGAATTCAACACGCAGAAGACGTAGAATGGGGACGGAGTGTGCGGCTTGCGGGCTTCAAGTTCAGGTTCGTGCCGGAGATGATCGTTTTTCACCCCGCGCGGAAGTCGATCAAGGAACTCATGAAGAAGTGGGATCGCCATATCGGGCACGCGCTGAATGCTTCCCGTGGCCAGCCCTTTTGGCTTCCGATTTGGCTTGCGCGCGCGACCGCCATCCTCATTTCACCGGCAATCGATTGGCTAAAGGTTGCCCGTAGCGATCGAATTAGCGGTTTCGGGCCACGCATCAAGGCAAACGGAGTAATGACGCTGATACGTGTCTATCGCTTCGGGAAGATGATCAGCGTCCTCTTCGGAGACAATCGGATTTCTTGGAACGCCGGCACCTCGGTGAGAAATGCCGGCGCCTGAGCGGTTTAAACTGTCAGCTCGGCACTGCTTCCGGAGAATTGCCCGCTGCTTTTCAGAGAGAACATGTCATTCTCCGTCAGCTCTGGCAGATCGGTCCGCCGGCCGAAGGACCAAAGAATCCAGCCGAGTTCATAGCTTCGGCACTCCTGGCGCAGCTCAATTTGGTCGGGTCTCACAAGGCTCGCCCTTAGCCCCAGGGCTGCATTCCGGATCGCGCGGATGGCCCTAAGCTTGGACGTGCCGAGCTCGCCCTTTCTGACTTGTGACCGGATGGACAATTGCAGATCGGGCCGCAGCATTGGCAGGCCCAGCTGATTTTTCCCGAGTACCCACTTGAAACCCATAACAATCGCCTCACGGGCGCCCTCCACGCCGAAGCGTTCTGCCCATTCCAGGAACGCCGGCGCCATTCCGTACTGATGGACCGAATAGATCTCGTAAAAATCTAAAACAGTCCCTTTTGAGGAATCGAAAAACCAAGGCCATTCGCCATCCGGTCCCTGCAAATCGATGAGAGCACGGGCGCAGCCGTTCGCCAAAGCAATGGCGCGCTCGTCTTCGAAGGCGTTCCCATATACATAGCACGCCAAAGTAAGATAGGTCTGAGTAGCGAACGACGAAAAGCGGCGCCGATGACCGGACGCGCGATCGAAGAATAGCTTTGAGGGAGATGAGTAGTTCGAAGCAAGGAATTCGAACAGGCTTTGCGCGATTGCCGTCCACTGACCACCCTGAGTCCTGGAGCACGCTGTCACGCCAATCAAGATCATTCCGATGTCTTGGGCGTATAACCGGTGCCATGCGGAATCGTCCGCCAGCAGGAGGTTTACGTCTGACATTACGGCGGCGGGCGGTTCCAAGCCGAATTCGGCTGCGGCCCAAAGCGCAGTTCCAAGGGCGTATTTGCGAACTGGAAGCTCTTTTAATAGGGGCATATTGCGATTGAAAATTTCGCGCACGTTGATCCAGCGCGGCACCTCGGGAACTCGAGAAAGCCCGACGAGAGTGTTTATAGTGTAGAAAACGTCGCTGTGAGGTACAGACTCGTTTGGGTTGCTGCGCCCGTCCAGGTGGTAGATGTGAGACCAGCGGCCCTGCTCTGGAAGCCAGCACCGGCGGAGGCCTTCCAATGCGAAGTCTATTAGAGGGCTGTTTAAAGACATCTTGGATCGATCCTCCTAACATCTACCGGGAATAGTTCATGAGTGGGACTCTGCGGCACAACGAAGCTCTCTCTCGCAGTAAGTTAGGCCTGGCTTTATCTTCTCCGTAGTACTGTTTGTATGCGTGTCCCGCGTTATAAACAGCTTGCCTTATGTCGGTCCTGTTTATTACTATTCCGAGGATATTTCCATTGTTCTTGGAGATAATATCCAGGCTCTTTTCAACCTGCTTCTTTGTCGTTTTGCCCCACTGTGCGACAAGCACGATGCCATCGACCTGGTTGGCAAAAATCAGGGCGTCCGAAAATAGCTGCAGAGGCGGGGTGTCTATCCAAATCCGGTCGTATCGAGATTTGCAAAACGAAAGAAACTCGCGCATCTGCGGCCGGAGGAATTTCGACCATGCGTCACTCCCAGAGCAGGCTGGACTTAGAACATGAAGCGTATCGGACTCCCAAGCAGCCGTAAGAAAAGTATCGAGCTGGGAGTTCCGCAGGAACTCCAGCAACGGCCAATCAGGTTCTGCTGCCGATGGACCTTGGAATAAGGGACTTGTTTTGCGGGCATCGAAATTGATGAGAAGTGTCTTCTCGCCAGCCAGGGCGGAGAGACTCGCGAGGTTCGACGCGACAAGCGTTTTTCCTTCCCCCGGCATCGCAGACGCGATCATGACAAGCTTGTGCTCTTGCCCCTCGGTTCCGTGGGAAACCGCGAGCTTGGCCGCCACAAGGCAACTCGTAAAAAGAGAGTCTGTATTGGTTGCTGCATATCGGGAAATATCCCCCCCCTCAAGCTTGGGGATCGCAGGCACTCTTGCCAGTACTCTTATGGGAAGATCAGCTTCGGCTTGATCTATATGAATAATTTTATCGTTAAGAATTTCGAGCAACAGGCTAAGAACAAGCCCGGAACCGAGGCCGAACAATCCGCCGGCTACCCAAATGAGTAAGGGGGGAAGCTTTGGCTTGTTCGGAACCGTCGCATCCAAGAGAAATGTAAATTCCGCGAGCGCTAAAGCTTGCTGAGGCGCCTGCATTAACTTCGACAGCATGCTGTCATAAAGCGTTCTAATCGCCTCTCTTTCGCGCTGCAATTCATGCAACTCGACCTCGGAAATCCGGAAGCTGCGCAGCTTTACCTCTACATCGTCAATGGAACTCTCTAACTCTTTCCGGCGATTTCGCAGGCGTTCCACACTATCCGCGACTTCGGAAATCCTGCGCTTCGATACCTGCTCTATCTCCGCCCTCACCAACTGGACCTGACTTTCTCTGGACCGAACATCCGGATGTGAGCTTCCTAGCCTTGCTTTAGCGGCGGCGACCTCTTTTTCAGCGTCAATCAAGGAGAAACGGAGCTTGTCCAATGTGGGATCGTCAAGAGCCTGTGCGAGTTTGCTATAGCTTGCGGGGTCTGCGCCTTTGGACTGGAGAGTCTGATATACCCCCTCCGCTTGCAAAAGCTTATTTTGTAATTCTGACTGTGCCTGATGCAAACTTTGAAGCTGCCTATCGTATGAAGAAACACCTTTTTCGTCGTCTATCTTGTGCTCTGCTTTGAAAGCCTGTATTTTTCTTTCGACATCGAGCAATTTGCCTTTTGCTTCGATAAAGCGGTCATCTAGCCATTTCGCTGCCGCGGAAGCAGATCTTCTATGCGCCTGTTCCCGGGAGTCGATGAAAGTTTGGACAATAAGATTTGCGACAAAGGCAGCTTCCGCTGCACTTTTGGATTGATATTCAATTATGATAATTTGATCCGCAGCTTCTGTCTTAACACTTATATCTTTGTCCAATTGCGCCATCAATTGCCGGGTCGTGGAATCTTCGGTAACACCCGGCTTGGCGATTATAGCGGAAATAGCTGTTGCCGGCGTGAAGTTTTTAATTTGCGGATCTGCGTACAATCTAATAGCGACTTGCTTCAACGTGGCAGGAGACTTGATTAAGGCGATCGTACGTTCCAACGCCTTCAAATTGAAAATGCCAGGGAGTGCACCTGGCTCTGATCTTACCATTTGCTCCCCTGACGGGTCGAACAGAAGCTGCGCGGAGGCCTTATATTTCGGCGGTACCAACGACACGAATGCGTAAGCCAGGAGGAGCCCTAAAACCGTTGTTGCCGCTATAATGCCAACGTGATCCCGAAGCGCCCGCATGAGGCGATCCTGCATCATACTCAGATCTGAAGTCATGCCCGCCTGACTCATCGCAGCACCGCAAACCCCAACAAGCGTCCCTGCCGGAAAGCTCCACATAAGAGCTGCGAACGCTCATTCTCACGGCTTCTCAGTAGCCGCTCCTTGGCTTTCGCCTGAATAGACCGGAAATTTCCAGGAAAATAGTTTTGCCGTAAGATCTGCATTCTCACATTCCGAGCTATATCGCGAAGATTATATGTGCCTTACGCGCCAGGCAATGCTCGGCCTCGCTTGAGCCGCTTCAAATAGTAGCCCATGCCTTTCGCTGTCAAGCTAGCGGCAGTCCCTCGCGCTCGCTGAACGGATCCCCCCTTCAGCATACCCCAAATCTCCTGCAGCAACTTCCACGACCTTATGACGCCTACTGAGCGCCTTATACAAGCTAATCATACCCGGAAAGTTAATCGAAGTGGCAATCTGAAACTTGGCTTACCAAGGAACGGCGAATCGGGCTAGGTGTCGAACACAGGGCTTTGAGGTGAGGATAGGGGCACTTGGCCTGCGCAGCACGAGCCGCGCAGTCAAATGGGGCAAAATCAATGTTGTACCGGCGATAAGCAGCAACGGCGCTTCAGAGCCTCTGCTTGCGATCCTGGATTTGTCTCAAGGTCCTGCGGTAAGCGAGGTTGTTTGTTTAAGGCGAGGCAACGCTCGCCAAGTTACGGGAAGCAGATTACTAAAACGCTGCAATACGAAAAATTAACCATAATTCGGATAGCGTACATGTACCAAAGCGTAAGGTGGGAATTGCCCGACTGGGAACGGGCAACGTTACGGCGAGTGGGGAAGAAATGGGCGCGAAAACTCTGGGCATGCTTCTGGCGGCCGCCGCAATGCTGTGTGGCTGTCATCCCCAGGATGAGATGCTGCTGGCGAATGCCTCCAGCGGCGCATATCACATTGGACCTGGCGACCAAGTTCGGGTCATCGTCTTTAGTCAGCCAGCTCTCTCGAGCATCTATGGTGTCGACGCCTCAGGGAACATTTCCCTGCCGTTAGTCGGCTTCATGAAGGCGGAAAGCAAGACCACGCGCCAAGTGGAGGCAGCAATCGCGAGCCGCCTCAAAGAGAACGATTTCGTTACCGATCCGAAAGTCGCGGTAGAGGTTGTGACTTATCGCCCATTCTCCATTCTGGGCGAAGTCAGAGCACCCGGGCGTTTCGCCTATGCTCCGGGCATGTCAGTCGAAGGCGCCATAGCGCTCGCCGGCGGTTACACGATCCATGCGGATAAGGACCGCGTACTTCTGCGGCGCCGCACGGGCGAGCAGGTGTTAACCGCGGAGGTTTCTCCGCTCTCCACATTTCAGGCTGGGGATACCTTGGTCATATTGGAGCGCTGGCTCTAGCGCTTGCGAGTTTACTCATGTTTCGTGGCGGGATATGCAATCGTTCCTGGAAAGGTCTACGCTGCCCAATTCTCTTGGCGCTTTGCGTTTTGTGGCAGGGGGGCCTAGCTTTTGCTCAAGAGACCGGTACATCGCCAGAAGAAATAAGCAATCCGTTTGTTGCGCTTAGCAGCACACAAGCATTGTCCACGCCTTCCTGGGCGGCGTCGCCGCTGTTTACCGCCGGGTCGGTTAGCCAGGGATCTCAGAATCCCGGGAGCGGTTCATTTCCTGCGTCATCTTCCTCCGTTTCGGGCTCATTGGGCTTTGCCGGTAGCGCCGCTCTGCCCGGATACAGCAATCCCGGCTCAAGAGCGTTGCCGGGCTACGATGCGCCGGGAACGAAAGACGGCGACCTGCTAATTACATCGAGTATTTCGACGGGAGTTATTTTCGACAGTAACATCTTCGAATTGCCTTCGAAGCCCGTGAAGGATTATATCTTTTTTACTTCTCCCACCATCGATGTTGTTAGGAACGGAGTCAGCAGCCAGCAAGAACTGCACTTCAGTTCGACCATCGCGGCGTACGACACGAATACCGCAGATAATTATCAGGATTTCTTTGTCAGCTTGCGGCAAACATACTTACTTTCTGCCGATAGTCAGGTGTATGCTTACCTGTCGTACGCCGATGGATACCAAAGGCGGATATCGCAAAATTTCGATATACCTACAAACGCCGCTACTCCAGTGCATGAGGAGGCATACCTTGCGGCTGTGGGCTACTCCAAAATTTGGGGGAGCGTCCAAGCCGGGGTAAACCTTACCGGTTCGACGGAAAACTACGATCACATCTATACTCTCTCAGGTACTTATATACCTCAGAGTTCACGCAACGAAAACGACGTAATACTCAACGCATACTTAAATTGGAATATCAACTCCGTATTGAGCTCTTACCTCTCCGTTCAAGCGTTCAGCAGCTCGTTCGAGCAGGCGTCCTTAAATTATAACCAGGTCGAGATTAGCCAGGCTGTTACCGCAGCCATTACCTCCAAGCTCAATCTTAGTTTTTTGATCGGTGTGAGAGAACAGGACCCTTACAACAATCCGCATATTCATCTTGGATCGTTAATGAAATATGATACACAATTAACCTGGAACCCTACCCAGCGCATGTCCTTTAGGCTCACTGGCGGATATAGTGACCTAGGATTGGACGCTATCGCAGGTATCTACGCCGGTGGTTTTGCGCAGCATTGTTCTTTTGATGCAAGCTATCTCATCTGGCGAAATTTGGCGCTCCAGGCAGGGGTAGGATATGAGAAGCGGTATCTGGCAGGAAGCGGCGATGTCGAGGGACTTCTTCAAATTCGGAGCGCATTGACCTACGAGTTTAGCTCGCACGTAGGAATGAGTTTGTTAATGGGCCGGCAAGAGTCGACCTCGAATAGCGCACTTTACAACTTCGATGAATCGATCGTCCAATCGTCTCTCAATATTCGATTCTAAATTCGCTCCGGCACCATCAACGCTGTCCTCGCCGCCGCCGGTGTCCACTTCCGGCGCATACACGCCTGGTTCAGATTTTTGTTGGCCTTGATGTTGTACACGCTCAGCGCGATAAAGACGTTTCAGCTTGCTTGAACGAAACTCATTCACGGGACTATCTAGCCCAAGGACTCTGCTTGTGACTGGATGGAAGTACGAGCTCAGACTACAAACCAGCAACTCATCGATGCGCGAACACTGCCATCCACCAACCGCACATCGCAGCGGGTAACCGCGGACCCGTTCTTGTCTTAGGACGAGGCCGCGCTATCGGGCATCGCCCCGCGATTCTCCCACTCCCAAAGATACCACGATACGGTCTTCTTGATCCCACTTGCCAGGTTCTCTTCAGCCCGCCAGCCGAGTTCGTTCTCGAGCTTTGCCGCATCGATGGCGTAACGCCGGTCATGACCCGGCCGGTCTCTCACGAACGTAACCAGGCCCGCATATGTTCCAGTCCTTGACGGCTTGCTTTCCTCCAGCAGCCCGCAAATTGTCTCAACGATCCACAAATTCTCTTTTTCGTTCCGGCCGCCGACATTATAGGATTCGCCGCTCCGTCCTCTGTCAAAGACCAGTTTAATGGCCTTGCAGTGATCCCCAACATAAAGCCAGTCCCTTATATAACGGCCGTCGCCAAAAATAGGGATGGGTCTACCGGTAAGGGCCCGTTCTATAATGAGGGGTATGAAATTCTCGGGGTGCTGCTTTGGGCCGTAATTGTTGGAGCAGTTGGTAACGACAACGTTCATGCCATAAGTTTTATGGTAGCTTCTGACCAGCATATCCGCAGCCGCTTTACTTGCCGAGTACGGGCTGCTCGGCGAAAATGGCGTCGCTTCGGTGAACAGTCCTGAGTCCTCAAGGCTGCCGTATACTTCATCGGTGGAGACATAAAGAAACCGGCAGTCTTCATAACCGTTTCGAGCTTCTCCGGGACCGGTCATCCAGGCCCGCCGGGCCACGTCTAGAACGTTAAAAGTTCCCTGAATATTGGTCTCGATAAACACCTGGGGTCCGGCAATCGAATTATCCACGTGGGATTCGGCCGCGAGATGAAATACGCCGCGTATATCAAACGCTTTAAACAGATACTCTACAAGCTCCCGGTTGCAGATGTCTCCTTTTACGAAATGGTAACGGGAATTATCTCGCACCTCTCTGAGGTTATCGAGATTCGCCGCGTAGGTTATCTTGTCGAGATTGATGACCCTGCACGCGGGATCGCTATTGATCAGGTGACAGATGAAATTGCTGCCGATGAACCCGGCTCCCCCGGTCACAAGATAAGTCTTCATCTATTGCGATACCTTTTGCATTTCAATCAGACACTCGCGCAAGGAGTCCCTCCAATATGGAATTACCAATTGGAAGTCGCGTTTGATTTTTGCTTTGTTCAGGACACTATTCACGGGCCTCGCCGCGCGAAGAGGGTAGTCCTTGCTTTCGATTGGAGAAACGTTACACTCAACATTGGCGAGTTCAAAAATGGCCTTCGCAAAATCATACCAGCTAATGGCTCCCTCA
This sequence comes from Rhodomicrobium sp., assembly GCA_052148445.1. GTDB lineage: Bacteria > Pseudomonadota > Alphaproteobacteria > Rhizobiales > Rhodomicrobiaceae > Rhodomicrobium. The sequence continues at coordinate 56,206 of JBKQIH010000061.1, read as the reverse complement.
TTGGAATAGTGATAGATCTGTGGAAACTTTAGATCGGCCGGAATTCCTTGAATGATGCTTAAGATTGCTTTGGCGAGGTCTCTTGCGTAAGTTGGTGAGCCGGATTGCTCGAAGATGACAGAGACGTTCCCTTTTTTCCTGCCAAGCTCAAGCATCGTCTTTACAAAGTTCTTGCCAAATCTAGAATAAACCCACGAGGTTCGGATAATGAGCGCTCTGGCCTTCGACTGCAGGATAGCCTTTTCGCCTTCCAGCTTGCTCGTGCCATAAACACTACGGGGCCCGGTAGCGTCCTCTTCCTTATAGGGACGGGGCGACTCGCCGTCGAATACGTAATCCGTAGAAATATGAATTAATAGACATCCGGATTTTTCAGCAAGGCGCGCAAGATTCTTCGGTCCGATGTGGTTCGCTTTGCTAGCTTTATCCGGTTCGTCTTCGGCCCGGTCTACGGCGGTGTAGGCGGCCGCGTTGATGATGATGTCATTCTTGGCCGGAGCTAATTTCAACTCCACCTCGTGCTCATCGGCAATATCCAGGTCCTCGTGCCTGAGAAAAACAAACCTGTATTCGGGCAATTGGTGACGCAGATCGCGAATCTCGCAGCCAAGCTGGCCACCGGATCCCGTGACATAGATGGTATTGCGCCGCTCAGTCATAGAGGTTCGCCCCCGTCTCGAAAACTTCGGCGTGTTCCAGCAAAGGGTATTCGCCGTCCTTTTTCGAAAAGTCGGCCTCGCGTAGTGGTAATTTCCAGTCGATCGCCAGAGCCGGGTCGCTATGGATAATGCCGCGCTCTGACGCCGGGGCATAATAATTGTCGACCATGTAGTTGATGGTGGCCGTTTCGCTCAAGACCGCAAAGCCATGGGCGAAGCCTCTCGGTATCAGCAATAGATGCTTATTATCGGAGGACAGCTCGACCGAAACATGCCTGCCGAATGTTGGCGAATCTTTCCTTATATCCACAGCTACGTCGATCACCTTTCCAGACACAACCCGGACGATCTTCGTTTGCGCGTGCGGAGGCAATTGGTAATGCAATCCCCTAATAACGCCGTATCTCGATTTGGATTCACTTTGCTGAACGTAGGTTGTGCGGGGGCCACGTGCGCTGATAACATTGGCACGGAAGAGTTCCATAAAATAGCCGCGGCTATCTTCAAAAATCACGGGCTCGATCAGCATTACGCCCGGAATATCGGTGTCCACAAAATTCATATGCGTAGGCCCCTGCCTTCCTTAATCTTGGTGAGGTATTCGCCATATTCATTATTCTTATATCGCGCGATGTGTTGTTCGAGCATATCTTTGTCGATCAGACCGGTATTGAAGGCGATTTCCTCCAGGCAGGCAATCTTCAGTCCCTGGCGGCGTTCCAGCGTCCTGACAAAGTTCGAGGCTTCCAGCAGCATCTCCGGCGTCCCCGCGTCCAGCCAGGCATCGCCGCGGCCAAGCGCCACGATATTTAGGCGTTTTTGCCGCATATAGCTATGCAAAATATCGGTATTCTCAAGTTCACCGCGTGGCGAAGGCTTTACGGTCTTCGCGATAGCAACGACATCCGAGGGATAGAAACCCAGCCCGGTGATGACATGGTTGCTCTTTGGTTGAGCCGGCTTTTCCTCAATGCTCAAAGCGCTGCCGCGCTCATCGTATTCGACCACGCCATAATCCTGCGGATTGTTGACATAGTAACTAAACAGCATAGCCGAACGCGTGCTTTCTACGTGGCTTTTTGCAGACACGAGCCGCTTGGCAAGATTATCGCCATAAAAAATATTATCGCCCAGCGTCATGCAGACGTCATCGCCGTCTATAAACTTCTCGCCGATGAGAAATGCTTCCGCGGTTCCTCTTGGGTGAGCCTGCACCGCGTAGGAGATACGCACGCCGAGCGCAGTTCCATCCTTGAACAAGTCTTCTAAAGGGGAGACGTGTGCCGGTGTCGATATTATAAGAATTTCCCTTATGCCCGCGAGCATCAACACGGACATGGGATAGTAAATAAGGGGTTTATTGTAAATGGGAAGGAGTTGCTTCGACGTGGCGTGGGTTATGGGGAACAAGCGGGAACCGGAACCGCCGGCAAGAATTATTCCCTTCATCTGATTCTTAGCTCCTGATTATTTCATGCAATCTCAGAAAATGCTTTTCATAGAAAGCACTTTACGATTTGAAATTCCTCTGCATAGCCAGTCCCAGCCGCAGCGCCCGATACCCGGTTTGCATGGCGAACCCAGTCGAAGGATGCGTCTCCGTTTCTTTCCAGCTCAGCGCGATAGCAGGCCAGCGCCTTCATCTTGGCTTCGATGTGATCCGTTATATCGACAAGCACATTTGGCCGGTACGAATCAGGACTGACATAGAAATTCGACCTATACATCAGTAGGTTGCGCGGGTCCCGCGTCGCCATCATAGTGGCTGCGGCTACGGCCCGGTGGTCCAGATGGGCATCGCCATCCCAATGGGTGAATATCGTGTCCGCCTTGCAGCGTTCGATATAGTCCCGAATAAAATAAACCAGTTCCGAGGTGACCTTTACATCGTTATTGCGCGCGGTTCCGAAATAAATCCGGTAACCGATGGTCTTTGCCGCCGCTTCGGCTTCTTTTTGAGCTTGAGCGGAGTCCCGGTGGACCACGCCGTCGCGGACATAATGCGTATCGCTGACGATCAGGGCCGTGACTTCCGCGCCTTCGCTGAGCAGGCGGGCAGCTGTTCCGCCGCATGCAATTTCGATATCGTCTGCATGGGCGCCGACAATCAGTACACGACGCCCCAGTCTGCCGGTCATAGCCCCCCTCTTTCGCTCTAGCTCGCCTTCCACGCTTATATAGGAACTTTGCCTAAACGCTCCCGCAAAAGATTGAAAATGGTGAATCGCATTCCGTCCGCACAGAACGCGACTTCTCTCGCGCGAAGATCTGGCACAGGCGCGTTCACAAGCCGTAGACAAGCTCCCGCTGGCAAAGTTCAGGCGAATTCCTCAGTCTGCATCCCGACCCAAGGGAGGTTCCTCGGAGGGAATACAAGTCCTATCGACCCTGCGGAGATTGCGGCATGGAACTCACAGAGAAACGAAGCTTCGCGGGAAGGACAGCTATCTGCTAATAGGCGCGCCGGGACAAAAAGCCAAAAATGGGTGTTAGGAGCAGGATGTAGACATCGAATCCTATTGACCAATTATCTATATACTCCAAATCCCGGCGCACTCTCTGTTCCATCAACTCCGGATCGGTAATTTCTCCGCGCAGGCCATTGATCTGTGCCCAGCCGGTAATACCTGGCTTCACACGATGCCGGCTCGCATAGTTCTCGAGCATTTTAGAATAATAATTATTGTGAGCCAGGGCATGCGGGCGCGGCCCTACGAGAGACATCTCGCCCGCCAAAACATTGAGGAGTTGAGGCAGTTCGTCGAGGCTGGTTTTGCGCAGGATGCGGCCAACACGGGTCACGCGTTTATCGTTCTTAATTGCCTGAACGATTGTATCGCTGTCTTCCAGTACCGTCATGGTACGGAATTTCAGCACTTCAAAGACTTTGTGGTTCGCCCCATGCCGCCGCTGCCGGAAAAGAACCGGCCCTTTACTGTCGAGTTTGATAGCCAGAGCGATGACTGCCATTGCCGGCAGAAATATCATGAGACTCAAGGTTGCGAGAATGTAGTCCTCGAAGGCTTTGAGGTAAAAGTTCCACTCGGAAATCGGCCTTTTCTGTACGCTGACCGTGCTGGTTGGCCCGATTTGACTGACTTCGTGCAGCTTAAAATGGCGGCCGCCGAAGTCGAGGGCGATTTTGAGATCGACGGATAGCGATCTGAGCGGGCGTATGATGGCCTCGAGAAGTTCATTCTCGGCCGCAGGCAGAGCGATGAGGATCTCATCGATTTGACCCGTTTGGCCGCGCGCGACAGCAAGTTCAAGTGCGGAGGCGAGCCGGTTTTCCTTGCGAACGTCGCCCTTGACGGCAGACCTGAAGTCGATGACACCGGCGAGCTCCGCATGAGATTGAGCTGACAGCAAGCCGAGCCTTGCATGCCGCAAGGCGTTTCCTGTACCGAACAGCAAGACCCGGGCGCGGAAGCATCCCCTCGCGGAAAGCCTTTGGTAAAGTCTGCGCCAAAGCACTTTGCATCCAAATAAAATAACATAAGTGGACGCACACGAACTCACCAACCAAACTCGGGAGAATGCGCTACTCTTCTTTAAAAGAAAAATTACAAATAGAGCGAGCCCGAAAGAAAACATCACAGAGACGGCGAGCCGCAGCGCCTCGCGCCCGCCATTCCAGTCATTGTCAAAAACGTAATGGCATCTTCTCCGCAATGAGGCAAATAATGCTGCCGCAACTATGCCGATGACTGCGAGATAGGCCTCCTGCCCGATACCTTTACCTTCAAAGTATAGATGAACGTAGAAATACTTAATCAGCAGACCGCTCGCTACAATCAGTGTTATGTCAACCGCAGCTGCTAAATCGGCAAACATCTCTTTAGACAAGGTACGGTTGTCCTGTCTCCTCTCTACAACCGGAAGTATACCAGCGCTGTTGGCGGCGGCGGACTTGGTTTGCATTGAAGATACTCCAGCTAAATCAGAGGCCTACGCCTCGAAGGCTATATCTGATGTCTGACGAAGTCCAGTGAAAAAGACATTAAATCGAATGCTCGAATATCGTAGGGACCGCTAATGGCATAGCCCACGATTGTTGAGACTGCTGCTGCGCGGTACACGTAATTATCCTGCGTGGGCAAGCGTTCTCATTAACTCTGGCATAAGCCGGTGGTCCCCATCTCTGCGAATGACTGACAGTGAGCAGACTCTACTTCTCGCGCTAGGCTAATGCTTCGGATAATCCTTGCCTATGCCCCGCATCAACACACGGCGGACCCATCTTGAGACTCCGAGCCGCCACCGGATGCGCCGCAAAGCAGATCTTCGGACAAAGGGTCTGCCATGACAGTCGCGTTCTTAATTTGAAATGCGCGTGCGTCATGGAGACCTGGTGCGCCGATGAAGTGCGAGCGCCGAATGGCCCTCTGCGCCGGCCTTGAGGCTATGCGGAGCGGAAAGGCCCCCGGTATCCTTTAGTTGTGCCAGACTGGTTGCCGGCGTGGTGGCGGATCGCGGCCATCGTGGCGAATGTGGGCATGACAAGTAAGACATGCGGGCGCCATCCATGCCAGGAGCGGGTCCCGTTGAGATCGAGGCCAAGCTCTTTCTTGGCGGTTTCTGAACTGTCTTCGATGGCCCAGCGGCAGCCTCCCACGTGGATGCGGGTTTCGATTAACGTTCCAAATGCGGCGGACCAAAAGGCCGCGCATCGTAGGGCCGGTCGGACTTTGGCCATATGCGCCTGCCTCAAGATCTGAGAGTTCCACAATGCACTTTGCCTCGAACCTGTGCATCGAGTAACCGCCGAGTTGACGCAATATTGCATAAACATCCAAATGCTAATAGTATTGTCCAGACGGCGCCGCTACTCTATTAGCGGTTACGTCTAAAGCAGGTGTGACCCGGTTGGGATTAAAAGTGGAAACAGTTCCCGCGACGGAGCAAAAAGAGGCGCAGCCGGTAAGGTTCCGGGAGTTCCGCCGCCTCAGCTCGCGGCCCCTAGAAGAGCTGGATAGCCCGTCTAGGTTGCTCACCAGCCTTGCCTATGTTGGCGCTGCACTTTTCGGTCTCTTCTTTTGGATCGCACTAATTTGGCTTCTCACTTGACTTTTCTTGGATGACATAGGCCTGAAGGCGCAGTGGCAGAGATTGGTTGCGCCTACATTGCGTTCGCCCCTAGGAGGTTTCCGCCGTGTGAACAGTGGAAGCTGGAACCATGGCCATGGCAGATCTGGCGGCCGGCCAAGGAATAGCGTTGTGCGGGTATTCGGATAACCGCGCCATCCGAATATCAGCGCAGGACCGGAATTCCCTATATTAATGCCCCCGCTCGCACTGCGGAAGGCACAGGCAGCGGGATTTCGCCGGGCAGCGCGACGTTCCACCGCTGCCAAAAGCCGGCACATTTTAGAAACAGCAAAACTGTCTTCTCCGGCTAGGCGTTCCGTCCCATCGAAACCGCTTGTACGAACCTGCGCAGCTGCCTACGATCTAGCAAATAAAGAAGGCGCCGGGACCTTTTCTATTCGTGCCTGTCAGGATCAATTCATGAAAACACTTGTTCGACGCGCAGTTCGCAAACTCGGCTACGATATTTCGCCAGCGATGCCAGGACTTGTCGACTTTTTGCAGCATCGTGGCGTGAGCACAGTTATCGACGCCGGCGCTAATGAGGGGCAATTCGGCCTTTGGCTTCGAAGGCGAACCTACGCCGGGAGAATCATCTCTTTTGAGCCGCTCTCCAAGCCATTTAAAATATTACAGGCACATGCGGCCAAAGACACAAATTGGCAAGTGCATCAACTGGCGCTTGGCGCGGAGCCCGGTCACGCCGCCATTAACGTCAGTGACTACTCGCTATTTAGCTCCCTGAAAGAAATTACGTCAGCCGCCACCAAGTTTGACCCACGCGCAGCCGCTGTGAGCCGGGAGCAAATCACTGTTTGCCGCCTCGACGATCTATGCCTTGAAGATATTGCGGGCTCGTTTCTTAAAATCGATACTCAGGGCTTCGAAAAAGATATTTTGGCCGGCGCTGCCAAGTCACTTTCTAGTTTTTGCGGGATCCAATTGGAGCTTCCAGTTGTTCATTTCTATAAGGACTCTTGGCGGATCGGTGAGGCCATGGAGTTCATGCGGGATAAAGGCTTCGTTCTATCTCAGATCCAGCCCGTAAACTTCTCTAATCAGGATCCCGTTTCTCTCGTCGAGGTCGATGCACTGTTCCGCAGATTCGATGACAACATGGACGCTTGAGCCCGGATCGCTTTGCGCGAATGGCGTCATTTGGGCTTTGCGACCGCGCACTCCTCAACTCGATAAAAGTTGGGGGGGACGCTACCGCTAAAAGACTCCAAAACTCGAAATGAAACGGCGCGCCTCGCGTTTGATGCGCGAATAGTGCGTCATCCAGGAATATGCTCCACGGGTTTTGAGCCAGAATTCCAGCTTCGTGTCGGAGGGATCGACCGCGACCCTGGGCCGGAGCATGTTAGCTTCTGTGAGATCGACGGAGGCGGGAGTAATCGAATAGGCAAACCGGTAACCGGCTTCCTTGCAATGTTGCAACGTTCTCCCGTTGAAGTCGCCATATGGAAACGAGAACATATCGATCGCCCGGCCGAGGACCCGCTCCAAATCCGCTTTCGATCCCGCGATTTCCTCACGTTCCAAATCTGCCGCGAGTGAGGTCAATTTGGGGTGCGTTCTAGCGTGAGCGCCGAGTTGGACTCCCTTTGAAGCTGCCTCGCGCAAAGTCTCCACGCTAGCCAGAACTTCATTGCGATCCGGGCAGACCCCTTCCATTTCCCAAGCCGGTGCTCTACCGATGCATGCGGTGGGAACGAAGACCGTGCAAGGAATGTGGCGTTTCAGCATTTCCGGAATGGCAAACTCGAACACGCTTTGAAATCCATCGTCGAACGTAATCGCGATTTTGGGTCGGCCGTCCGGACCTCCTTCATAGCCGGCCTCTACGATGTCGCCGTAACGCTGGATCGCCGACAGCTGCCAGCGAAACATCGGTAGAGCCTCTGACCGCAAGGCGTGATAATAGAGAATTGTCAATGTTGGAGCGTTAGGACGTCGCCGCAGCAGTTTATGCACGCGAAGCGCGGTCAGCCACGCCATACTTATTGCCGCTTTAGCGATGCGCACAGCCGTCAGCCGCGCGGCCGTTCCGCCTTGTGCAGGCTCAGGCGCGCGGTCTCGCCGGAGCAAAATATCGGGGCGGCCCGTCTCGCCTCTAACGCCCGCGGCCAACCCCCGGATCGCTGGGCCGAAGCGGCCTCGCCGTAACAACCGGAGCGCATGCAGGCCCCCTACCAGAGCGGTCCATGCGAACCAACCCGGATGATGGATCCGGGCGAACTGAAGGCCGCTTCGAAATTGCAGATATATGGCGAATGGGGAGCCGGCGCTGTCCTGGGACGGGCTGCCGATACTTGAGCCGCCAGAATGTATGACAACCGAGCGATGGGCGTAACCGATATTAAAGCCGGCACTGCGCGCCCGCACGCCCCAATCGAGGTCTTCGAAATAAAGGAAATACCGCTCATCCAATGGGGCGAGCGCTTCCGCGCAGCCACGCGTTACATAGACCGACGCCCCGTTCGCAGCTTGGATCTCCGCTTCGACGGCTGCCGCATCCGGCTCTATGTCAGCCCGCCGGCCCTGTCCAACCGCGTATCCCGAACCAATCAGGCGCCGCCAGCGCAACCCCATATTGATTATGCGCGTGCTGGAGGGTGACGCCATAATCCGGCTACCCGCCATGCCCAGGTTGCGAGCCTTCGCATGCGCCGCGAGTGCAGATAGCGCATCTGGCGTCACAACGGTGTCCGGGTTAAGAATCCATAAGGCTTGCCAGCCCTCGTGACGCAAGAGCGGCACAATCCAGGTATTGATGCCGCCCGCATAGCCGAGATTTGCGGTAGCCTCCCCTACCAGAACATGGCGGCCGCTCCGGCGCAGGCGGAAGCACCGGATACGGTTGAACGCGCCTTCAAAGGATGAGGAATCGCCAGCCTCTGCGATGCATGGAGCGTCCGGCTGCAGCAGCGACTCGCAGAGGTCATCGAAGGCTTCGGACCCGCCATTTTCGCAAATGTGCACGCTGAAAGCCGGTTCCATCTCCATAGCATCGAGAGACATCAGGCATGCTGCAACATCGCTAGGCGTCCGATAACTCACGATGATGACCGGTGTGACGGTCCAAACACTTTGCATGTCAGCTCCGAATTTATTTCGCGACGGTGAAACGGCACGGAAATTGGCTTACCAGGCTCATTGTCCAGTCTCAATCAGAGGCTTGACAGTAAAAGCCCGTCATGACTGAGTTACAACGTTTTTCTAACGAACAGATTAACCGGATTATCATTAGTTTTTCTTTGCACAGTCATTTTGTAAAAACGCAATCGCCAAGACGTGGCTTCGCGCCGCTACTTTCACCGAGACCGCCGGGCCATCGCTGATTTGTGCCATTTGCCGTTCGAGGTCCACTTCGATATCGTGGAAATCGAGAAACCGGCGGATTAGTGGATAAGCCGCCTTGTAAACAGCTTCTTTTGCTACAAATAACTGCCGGCCGCGTAAGAGTGAGGGGGCATAGAGAGACCGCTCTCTAGGGGTTGCGATCACGTCCACCAGCTCGCCGGGGATTGGCTCGGCTGGCTCGATGTCCACTCCGAGAACCAGGAAATCGGAATTTCGCGCCACTGCGGCGACTGCTACGCGCTCTTCATGGGCCAGCGATCCGGCTATACCTGCGGGCCAAACGGGCGCGCCAGAAGAGGCCTTTGCGATAGCAACGTTTTCGTAGCCAAGCTTGCTAAGAAGCTGACGCGCGGCAATCCGGGCAGCTCCGCTCTGCCGCCGCACCTTAGCGATGGCGCTCTTGAGACATACCTCTTCTTCGGCGTGCAACGCCGCCTCATCGCCGCATGTAATAAACCGGTATCCGAGCAGAATAGAGGGCTCCGCAATTGCTTGCATGAGTTCAAGAAGCGAATCCGGCGGTTCCCTAATTTGCTCCACAGTAGACATTACTTTTAAATATCCTTATCCGTTTTCTACTGCGACAGAAGTAATTATCAGCTAGCCGGCGTTTGTTGCGGCGATCCAGAAGACGTAGCGTGTAGATCGCTCCCAATTCCTTGCGGACGGACAGCAGAGTTGTTCCAGCGGGCCCTTGAAACCTTTACCTCTTCGCGCGCCTTGAGAACGGCGGCTTCCCCCAGATTGGCTCTCAGACCGACGAGCAGCCCGGCAAGGACCCAAGAGGAGCCCCAAAGATGAACCGTTAGTCCCATGAAAATCGTAAGAAGTATGAGGATGCTTGTGGTCCGCGCAATTACCTTCTCATTTTCCGTCAAGCTCGTGCCGCCGCCATTCGTCGGGCGTGAGCACGAACCAAACATCGACAGTGCGGTGAATATGGCGCAGACCATGCCATATTGCAGAGATAGAACAAGCCACACCGAATCCACGGATCCGCTATAATCGTACTCTCCCTCTAGAACGGTAAAATATGGATTTTGCAGAATAGCGGGACCAACCGACCGCCATATAAAAAGCCTGTAGTACGCCGTGCTTGGATCGATTGTGAAAAGTTCGATCAAGTGGCCAAAGGGCGTAGGAGTAGACATAAAAATTCCAGCGACGCCGATGGCAATGGCGGTCCACAACAAGACCCATTTATTCGCTCGCGTACCAAACATTTTGCTGTAGACGAAGAGTGCGCTCCCCATAAGCACGACCTGCATCGGCGCAGTAGAGCCCGATACTATGACACCGGCTAGGCATGAGAAGATGCAAAACACCCTCAACCGGATTCTGACAGACATTGCGAATAGAAGGCCGATCGCACAGACGAACCCGAACAAAATCGGGTGCTCTAATGGGCCAACGGCCCGCCGCATGCCAAAGCGGTACGTATCGGCCCCGCCCGCCCACTCGTGCGCGGGAGCGCCTGTGAGTCTCGTAACGAGATCGCGCGTGAAAAAGTCTCCTGTCACCGCATCCACCACACCGTCGAGGGCGACGATAGCGATGGCAAGACACAGCATATTGACAAAAGCCAATGAGTGCTCCTTGTCCGCTAACAGAACCCGTGTCGCCATGTAAGCAATCAAATATTCGAGCACGATGGGGCCGGAATGCTGGAGCGAATCTGCTAGTCCGTTCACGATGGCCGGACCTACGAACATCCAAAGGCCCGCTAGCGGGACAAAAAGATCGGAAGCGATAAACCGGTAGCGGCCGGTGAGTCTTTTTCTGCTAAAACGCAGGAAAGCGAGGGGCGCCAATAGAAGAAAGATAATTCTGACTTCGCTTAGCCTCAGACCGGCTATAAAAATAGACAATTGCTCCGGCAAGAACAGCGTTAAAACGACCAATTTCATGCTAAGCGGCAATTTCGGGACTCTGTTTGCCAGCCCAGCCGTGATGTATTTCTGGGCTAGTTGCATTTACTGTCCCTTTGTAAACATGTGCCTCTGAAGAAAAACGCGGCGTGTGGCATCGGGCCACGGATTTCCAACAGCCGCAAGCCGCCCGGCAGATGAAAGCACGCTTGTACTCCGATGCGGCCTAATTTCAGGAGATACGCCGACTGCAAAACTTTATCTACCAATTATGTATTACGAGAATGACAGGCTTCCTTCACCAGCTGCGATACCTTTTGAGCCCAATTATCCCAGTTGGCCTCCGCTTCGTAGCGTTGCTGGCATCTTAGAGACATTTCCTCATATTGTTTTGGGTTATCTACAAGCGCGAGTATCTTTGCTGCAAATTCATTTGGAGTAGCATCCAAAGGGAGAGTAAATCCCGTCTCTTCATCCTTGATGGCGGTGGTAACGCCTCCAACTGCATAGGCAAGCGAGGGGCAGCCAAATGCTTGTGCTTCGGAGAATACGATGCCAAAAGCCTCCTGTCTGGTCGGCAGTATCAAGAAGTGTGCTTCTTCATAAAGTTGACAGAGCTTCATGAGTTGAATTGGATCGCTTTTGTCAAGATTACCGATATTTTGGATGCCATTTTCTTGCTGCAGATCGGTATCGCACTTGCCAACCAGGAATAAGTTGCAATGAATTCCGCGCCCTTCGATAATGCGCCTGACCTCTAAAGCAACTGGGCCGCCCTTGCGCTGCCAGGATGTCCCGACAAAGAGCAGATTGACACCGCCGCTAAAATCGGCTGCTTTCACAGTCTGGAATTTCTTAATAGTATCCTTATCGATATTCGCTCCAAACGGTAAGACGGTAATCTTTCTTTCTGGAACGTGGTAATCGTTCATAGCCGATTCTTTAGCCCACTCGCATGGGTAAATGATATGATCGCTGTGCGCCAGAGCACCTGCCTCAACTGCACTGCCATCTTCTTTCATCCAATTCGGAAAAGCGGCGAAATCGCTATAAGAGCGCGCAATAGATGCAAAGGTGGCATCCGATATGTAAATTATAGGCCGGGATGTTCGGATTGCGTAGACATGCGTAGATGCAGCGATCGCAACAATAGCGTCCCCTTTCTTAAACGCCAGCAACAGGCTTGTAACTGCGCTTACAAGTCTACCGTATGCCCGTGTGTGCCGGAAATCTCCAGCTATGCCTAGTTTATGGCCTATCTTGTGCAATATCCCAGCAATGCGCTCGACCGGGCCGCCGCCAACTGCAACAATTCCGGGATCCAGTTTTTTTAATGAATTATATAGAAAATGAACTGTACCAGACCAAGCTCGAACATTTCGTGGATCATGGGGAGACAAGAATATCAGACGGTATGTTCCATTTGCCGGTTCACTACCCTGCAATGAAATGTTTCGCTTGGGCGTGCCAGACGCCTTTTCGTCATTTCGTATATTTATCGATGACAACATAGACCACCTCAATCAGTGACTTCAAAATAAGCGGTGCGGGGATCGGGCCAGGATTCATGCGGGCCGTTCGTCTGCCCAAGGGCAAGGCCGCGGGTCATTCCGCATTGTAAGCCTCCTGATGTACCCCTGTAACCGCTCTGCCCGATGGGTCGTCCCGCTTCGCAAACTCCTGGGACCAGCGAAATGCTTCCGCCGTCGAACAGGCAACCGATGGACCGACGGGCACGGTCAGGCAAGCAGTGGGATTTTTGAAGATACTGTCGAAGATTGTTCTGTACAGATATCCTTCCTTCGACGTTGGCGTCTGCCGCGGGAACCGCTCCGGGGCTTGCGCCATCATTTCGTCCGATACCTGTTCTTCGGCCTGCTGCTTCAAAGAATCGATCCAGGCGTACCCGACCCCGTCTGAGAATTGCTCTTTTTGGCGCCAAAGGATTTCATCGGGCAGCAGGTCTTGGAATGCCTCGCGCAGAATACGCTTCTCGATTGTTTTGCCCGGACACATCTTGTCTGCCGGGTCTATCGACATGGCGTAATCGAGGAATTCCCTGTCCAGGAAGGGCACGCGAGCCTCGATACCCCAGGCGGCCGTCGCCTTGTTGGCCCGGCAGCAATCGTATTTGCTCAGGGCAAAAAGCTTTCGCACGGTTTCCTCGTGGAATTCTTTAGCGCCGGGCGCCATATGGAAGTATAGATACCCTCCGAAGACTTCATCCGCTCCTTCGCCCGAAAGAACCATTTTAATGCCCATGGACTTGATCTTTCGGGCCATCAGGTACATCGGGGTCGCCGCGCGGATCGACGTCACGTCGAATGTTTCGAGATGGCGGATCACCTTCTTTACCGCGTCAAGTCCTTCCTGGATCGTGAATGTGATTTCATGATGCACCGATCCGATGTGCGCTGCGACCTTGCGCGCAAATTTCAGGTCTGGCGAGCCGGCAAGCCCGACCGAGAAAGAGTGCAGCCTCGGCCACCACGCTTCTTCGGTTTCTCCCGACTCTATCCGCTTGAACCGGTGCTGCGCCGTGATTGCGGCGATGATAGAGGAGTCGAGGCCGCCCGAGAGAAGAACCCCGTAGGGAACGTCACACATCAATTGCTGCTTAACAGCTGTCTCAAGGGCAGTCCGCAGCTTTTGAAGGGAGACTTTTTTCGAAGGCACAGTCCTCGCCCATAACGGATCGTACCATTTAACAAACTCTTTCCCCGTCCCTATGTAGTAATGTCCGGGCGGAAATTCCCTGACGGATTCGCACACTTCGTCGAGCGCCTTCATTTCGCTCGCAACATAAGTGGTGCCATCGCGGCCCCATCCAATGTAAAGCGGTACAATGCCGAGGTGGTCCCGCGCGACGAAGAAGTCGCCTGCCTTCTCGTCGTAAAGAGCGAATGCAAAGATCCCGCTAATCATTCCGCATACTTCAGGACCGTACTCGTCATAAAGGTACAAAATGATCTCGCAGTCGGATTTCGTCTGCCAGTCGTGCGGGCGCTGCAGCTTGCCGTGCAAGGCCACGTGGTTATAAATCTCTCCGTTTACCGCAAGCGCCCGGCCGGCCTTCTTATCGAGGAGAGGCTGCGCTCCGTGTTCCACATCGACGATGGACAGCCGCTCGTGCGCCAAAATCGCGCGCTCGTGTGTGTAGACCCCGCTCCAGTCGGGGCCGCGGTGTCTGATCGCCTCCGCCATCTCCAGCGCGCGGGTACGCACCAGCTGAGCTGGTTCTTTGAAATCGAAAATCCCGACAAAGCCACACAAAGGCTTATCTCCTCGCTGCCGATACTACTCAGTTACTGTCCCGGTTCTGTCGCTAGCACTTCGTAAAAAGCATTACTCCGCGCCTCCCGTCTGAGGGCCTGCGAACCATTCGGCGGAGTAACCGGAAAGGCGATAAGACAAGAGTCCGAGCCATTCATGGGCAGCAACGTCAAGGTGCCGGAGATTTTCGGTGGCGGTAGCAGCCGGCCGCCAAGCGTCCGCCCACCCGCGGGTTCGCCAGCCAGCCGGACACGCGATGACGTTGAAACCCGCCTTGCGAAAGGCTCCCATCGCCCTTGGCATATGATACGCGCTGGTAACGAGAAGCCATCGCGACTCCTGCTTGGGGCGGACCAGTTCGGCCGTGAAGCTGGCGTTTTCTGCTGTCGTTTGCGAGCGTTCCTCAATCGAAATACGGTCCGCCGCGATACCGAAGGAGACGAAGTACTGCTTGACGATGGCGGCCTCGCTTGGCCCTGAGACCGAAGGGTCTGTGCCACCGGAAACGATGATCCTGGCCTTTGGATATTGCTGGGCGAGGCCGGGGACCACAGCCACTGGCTCGGTATCTTCTCTTAAATAGATCGTGCTTAGGTAGGAGTGAGTTACCGTGTCGTAGGAACCGCCCAAAACGATAATACCCTCTATGTTGCCTTTATTGGGCGACGGCAGCTCAGGGAACCGCTGCTCCAGCGGCGTCAAAAGGAAATTTCCAAGAGGCGAAAACGCCGCCAGCACCAGCGCGCCCGAGGCAACGGCTGCAACGATTGCGCCGTAACGCGACCGGAAGGCCAGGAGAAGAAGGGCAAGAACAGCCAACGACGCGATGACGTTCGAGGGAATCAGGGAGAAGCTTACTGCGTTCGATAGAATGGTGTGCATTGCGGATCCACTTACACAGCAAGCCTTTGCCGGGACAAGCGATGCCCGCACAAGGTTGTTCGATACCGAAAACTTTCTACGTTTTGGCCAAAGGTTTCAGCCTTTCCGAGAGAAGGGCCGCGAGCGCCGGTACGTTTGCTCCAAGCAGCAAGTCGTCCCGTCCGTACTTCGTCAGATCGTATTCCCGTACCGATGCTGCGAGCTTCCGCCATGGATTAGCTTGGCGCCACTCATCGGAAGTGACAAAGAGGTCGATTTGGCCAGGGTAATATTGCGGCTTGTAGCGCCGGATCGCGGCCATTGTGGCGGCTTCCACGCGTTGCTTCGCCGCAAGCGCCTGAGGGCTCATCTCCGCCGTTACTGCCGCTGAGCGCTGGCGCCGGTCCAATCGGCCCCGCATGTAGCGCTTACGGTCTTCGAGCGGCCCAGAAAGTAGGCCTCTGGCATGCCGGTCTAAACGGAAAAAGAGGTTCGGGAGAGGTCTAAACACGTAAGGAAAGGGGGCGCCGATTAGCGCCAGGAGCGCGACGTCCTGTCCCGCCGCGATCAACTGCCGCGCAACCTCCAAAGCAAGCAGGCCCCCGGAGCAGTGACCGGTGATCAGATAGGGGCCGCTGGGCCTGAAACGCCTGATCTGCTCGATTTCGTACTGCGCCAAAGCTTCGAGGGACTCTAACGGCTCACTGCCGTCCAGGCCTTTCGGCTCCACGCTGAATAGAGGCTGATCGGCGTTCAGGTGACGGGCGAGAGAAACGAGATAATAAGCGTCCGCGCCGTGGCCGGTTACGCCGAAGATTGGCGGCATGCTGCCCTCGGCCTTGACCGGTACCAGCGTGGTCGAGCCACCTCTCAAGTCTTCGGCGCGTCGCATAAACGCCAGAATGTCTTCTTTCCGGCTGGCTAAGACAGACCGCAGCGTTGCGTCGAGTACGCCGGCAGGCGCGCTCAGTTTCAGCTGGCCATCAGCAACCGAGAGCTTGACGTTCCGCTCTCGAAGCAGCGAGATGAGCGCACCCGTTTCCATTAGAGCGTGAACTCCTCCGTCTCGCCAGAGCCAGAGTCCGGGTTGGCTCCGCCTTCCGTTAGTGCAAGGATGTCTACGGCCTCTGAGAGCCCGGCGATGGTCGGCCGGTCGAAAAGATTTGCAAGTCTGAGCGTTACTCCGAAAGTTGACCGAAGTCTCTGGATCAGGGCGGTTGCGGCCAGCGAATGTCCGCCAAGATCGAAGAAATCGTCATCGAGGCCGATGCCGTCAGCTTTCAGAAGATCGCTCCAGATTTCCGCAATCTTCCGTTGCGTCTCTGTTTTCGGAGCCCCCCCTTTACCGGCGCCGGCCATAAGCACGGAAGGGACGGGCAGCGCCTGCCGGTCGACCTTTCCATTATGGGTGAGGGGAAGTGTATCGAGCACAACGAAATACGCCGGCACCATGTATTCGGGCAAGCTCTCATGCAAAAATGTACGAAGCTCCGCGGATGCCGGCGCTTCGCCGTCTTTCGGGACCAGGTAGCCCACCAGCCTTTTTGTACCGGGTTCGTCCTCACGCGCCAACACCGAGCACGACCTTACGTTTGGGTGGGCACCAAGCGCTGCTTCGACTTCCCCAAGCTCGATGCGATATCCGTGAATTTTCACTTGATCGTCGGCGCGGCCCAAATAGCACAGCGTTCCATCTTCCCGGTAACGGGCCAAGTCGCCGCTCTTGTAAAGGCGCGCACCCGGTGCGCCGCTATAGGGATCGTTTAGAAATCGCTCGGCGGTCAACTCGGGTCTGTTCAAGTAGCCGCGCGCCACGCCTGCCCCGCCGATATACAGCTCTCCTGTATCGCCAATCGGGACCGGTTTGAGGTTGTCATCGAGAACGTAGAGTTGAGTATTGGCGATTGGACGGCCAATCGGAACAGGCCCCGTATACGGATCCTCGGGGCTCACCTCGTGGACGCAGCAGCCGACGACTGTTTCGGTCGGTCCATATTCGTTGATAAGCCGTGTTTGCGGAGCGAAGGTCCGCAACGCTTCGAGGTTATCCGCCAGCAGGTTTTCCCCGCCGATCACGAAAGCCCTTGTCCGCCCGGAAAGCTGGCCTGGGGAAAGCTCCGCGGTGAGCAAGTTCAAATGGGCAGGCGTGATTTTCACTAGGCTGCGGCCGCCGCTTCGAAGCAGCGCTGCTAACAGGTGCTGAGCGCCAAAATCGTCAGGCAATAATTCAGCCGTTCCGCCAGCCAAAAGAGGCGTGTATAGGCTCGTGACCGTCAAATCGAAAGAAATCGATGAATGAACGGGG
Organism: Rhodomicrobium sp.; assembly: GCA_052148445.1. Classification (GTDB taxonomy): domain Bacteria; phylum Pseudomonadota; class Alphaproteobacteria; order Rhizobiales; family Rhodomicrobiaceae; genus Rhodomicrobium. The sequence goes on along the minus strand of JBKQIH010000061.1, from coordinate 38,786 downwards.
ACGGAGCGTCCGGCCTCGACACCGTAGGCTTTGATGGCCCAGGTCAAATAATTGACCAAACCTCTGTGGACGATCATGGCTCCTTTCGGCTTGCCGGTCGATCCAGAGGTGTAGATCACATAAGCGAGGTTCGACGGGTTGGAGACTGGCTGAAGATTTTCTCCCTCCTCGTGTTCAATGGAGGGCCAGTCAGTATCGAGATAGATGGCTTGATCGCTTGCGGACGCAAACAGGGTACGGAACTTTTCCTCAGTGAGAAGCACCTTCGTCTGTGCGTCCTCTATCATGAACGACAGCCGTTCGGGCGGATAGGCCGGATCGAGTGGGATATAGGCTCCGCCCGCCTTCCACACAGCCAGCAAGGCCGCAACCATGTCCGGGGTGCGCTCGAGTCCGACCCCAATTAGGCTATCGGCCCCGATGCCACGCTTGCGAAGGTACCGTGCCAGCTTATTGGCGCGTTCGTTGAGTTCGCTGTAGGAAATCTTGCGTTCCCCATAGATCACCGCGAATGCGTCTGGATTGCGGGCTGCTTGCTGTTCAAACAGCTCATGCGCACAAACTTGCGGAAACCCGGCCGCCGTATCGTTCCAGCCGCACAGGCGTGGCGCAATCTCGCTTTCGCCAAGGAGGGCGGCGCTGTCCACAGGGGCCGCATTTGGTTGTGTTACAAGGACCAAGCTACCACCTCTTTCATAATCTCATTTGTGCCTGCGTAAATTCTCTGCGCGCGGCTGTCGGCCCACATGCGAGCGATCGGAAATTCTTCCATGTAACCATAGCCGCCATGCATCTGAACGCACCGATCGATGATCTGAAACTGCCGTTCGGTCACCCAGTACTTCGCCATGGCGGCGGTGGCGTCGTTCAGCTTTCCGGCGACGAAGAGTTCTATGCAATTGTCCACGAAAACGCGCGCGACGTGGGCTTCGGTTTGACATTCAACGAGCTTGAAGCGGACATCTTGAAGATCGAAAAGCGTCTTGCCGGCTACCTTCCGTTCCCTGACATAGCGTGCCGTAATTTCAACGGCGCTCTCAGCCGACGCAACAGCGCTTAATGCAATCGAGAGCCGTTCATGGCGTAGCTGCTCCATCAATTGAAACAGTCCCCGCCCCTCTCCAGAGCCGAGCAGATTTCCGGCGGGAACGCGCACGCCATCGAAAAACAGTTCGCAGGTGTCCTGTGCGTGCCTGCCGATCTTCCGCAGCGAGCGGCCTACCCGGAATCCTTGCAAGTCCTTGGTTTCAACCAGCAGCAGCGAGAGTGCCCTTGGACCTGGTTTGCTGTCCGTTCTCACCGCAAGGCAAACGAGGCCGGCGTTCGCCCCGTTGGTAATAAACGTCTTGGCCCCGTTGATTACATAATGGCCGCCCTCTCGCCGGGCGGTTGTCTTGAGCGATTGCAAGTCGGAACCGCAGTCAGGCTCCGTCATGGCGATGGCGCCGATCAATTCGCCGCCGGCCAGACGTGGAAGGTAGAGTTGTTTTTGGTCTTCGCTTCCGTATGCAAGGACGTAGCGCGCGACTATGCTTTGAATGTCGAAGCCAAGATGTAGATTGGCGCGCGCCAACTCCTCGATCAAGACCGCTTCATCCGCAAAGCTGCCTCCCGCCCCGCCATACTGCTCCGGAACGGCAGGGACCAGCAATCCCAAGGCACCCGCCTTCGCCCAGATCCCGGGGGGAACCCGTCCTTCTTCTTCCCAGCGTGCACGGTGCGGGGCAAGCTCCCTTTCGACGAATTGCCTCACAGACCGCCTAAAGATCGGGGTTTCGGCTGTCACCCACGGAGATTCATATGAGTCTGAGGTCATGATCTTGTTCTACTTTAGGAAAGGACAAATCCCCAAATGGGGCCCAATTCGTGTCTATCGTTCGAAATGCTAGCTCTGAAGAAGACGCTGGCCGCCCGGCAAAAAGCGTGAGTCGCGCCCTGCTGGCACCCGCCCTTCGAGCTTGACGAAAATGATGGTATTCCACACCCAAGAAACCTTAGCTGTTTGCTAATGCCCGCTGGTCGGGAGGGCTCACTAGGAACCTCCTGCTTAAGCGCCGCACTGAGTAACATGAAACAATTGCGCGAACTATAATAAATGCTGTACATCGTAAATTCGTAATCCGGGCTGCGGGTAAGCCGTCAGCGTGCGTTCATCAGTCCTCGTTCATCAGCCTGCGTTGATTAGCAAAGGGCGGGGCCGCGCGGGCAGAAATAGCGTTGGAAAGGCGTTCCATACTTGAAGCTGTGGGCCATTACAGGGCGCAGCCTGAACGTAGGATGTCATGATGCAAAGGCGAGCCTTCCTGAAGCAAACAGCCTTCGCGGCAGCCGGAAGCGCGGCTCTGCGTTACGGGGGCGGCCCCTCCGCAGTAGCCGCACCGGCCTCCACAGTGCCGGCGGCTGCCGGGGAGGCACTGCGCCGCCACTGGCTGGCGCGTTGGGAGGCGAACATCGCCGGCAATGCACGCAGTCGCTACTGCGACCGTGAAACGGGCGAGGAACTGGGTTGGCTGGTCAGTCCGTTTTTGAACGGCTTTTATTACGGTTACCTCGCGACGCGCGATTTGAAGTGGATCAAGCATTTCTTGGATTGGACCGATGCCTGCATCAAGCGCGCCGTATACGAACCGGACGGCTTTCCCGGCTGGCCGAAAGGCGATGGAGCCGGCGGCGAATCGAAGGACTTCAAGGCCGATAGCCTAGTGGGTGAAGCGATGTTGCTGCGCCCCATAGTTCTGATGGCGCAAGAGATCGCCTCGACGCCTGCACTTGCGGTCCAATGGGGAACCCGGGCCCAAGCGTACCTCGCATTGGCAGAGACGATGTTTCAAAAGTGGGACACTCGCGAATGCTGGCGCGAGACCGGCAATGGCGGGCTGTGGGTAGTTCCCAGCTGGGGAATCGATCTCCAAACCGGCAAATGGTCCGGGGGCTACGGGGAGAGAAAGACGGCCGGTTTCTCAAACCCGCATAACAAGGAAAACGAAATCGCCCGCTGGATGCTGGCGCTCTTCGACGCGACGCAAAAGCCCATCTACAGGGACCGTGCGGTCAAGTGGTTCCAGCTAATGAAATACCGCATGCAGATTCGTGAAGAAGGCAAATACTTCGTCTGGAATTATTGGGAGCCGGCAGGTCCCTGGGATTATAGGCAGGATGGTTCGCCGAAGCATTGGGTGGGCGTACATCCGAACGGCGGCTATTACGGCAGTGACATTAAGGGCATTGTCGCCGCCTTCGAGCATGGGCTTGTGTTCGGCAAAGAGGATATCGGCAGGCTGATCGCAACGAACCGCGATTTTATGTGGAACCAGAAGGTTGCCGGAGCAAAATTCCAACGCATCGACGGCGGCCAGCCCGACCCGCGCTGGGCTAAATCGCCGGGGATGCTCTGGACTGCCCTTGTTCCATACGATGCCGTGCTTCGAGAGGTATTTGCGGCAAACCACGATCCTTCGGGTTGGGACGGCCTCGAAACAGCGCCGTGGTTTCTAGCCCAGGGGCGTGCTTAACGGCTCCACGATGGCATTTCAGACGGCGGATTTACCAACGCGCTAACTTGGCTGGCTTTGGGTTTGCCACGTGACGCGCGTGCTGCTATAGGTGCGAATTACAGCAATGTTTTTGTTGCGCAATTGTGATCTCCGCCACTTCCTCTCTGTTGAGATTCAAATCGCACTGGGAAATACGATGCAACATTCTGGCATGGCAGATCATTATATAGAAAAAGATCACAATTATTTTTCACACGCAAGACGTGAAGTTTTGCCCTTGCTGCCGCAAAACTTTTCTAGAATATTCGAGCTCGGGTGCGGTGAGGGCTCAACTTCGAGAATGATAAAGTCGTATTATGACGTAAGCTTTTGTGCAGGACTCGATATCGACGAGAGAGCTATTTCGATCGCACGGCAATATTTAGACTTGGCTTTGCTGGACAACATAGAGTCTACAGTATTGCCGGACGCTGTCCGCGATATCGACGTAATACTTTGCCTGGATGTCCTCGAACACCTCATCGACCCTTGGCGCGTCGTCAGAATGCTGCATGAGAGACTCTCCAGCAAAGGTGTCATCATCGCGAGCATACCGAATGTGAGATATTTCCGGGTCAGTTTGCCCCTCGTTTTCAAAGGGAGCTGGGAGCTTGCTGACGCGGGTATTCTGGACCGGACCCATCTGCGGTTCTTTGTAAAAAGAAGCGCCATAGATTTGATGACAAGCTCGGGCTTGCACCTGCAGGAGACGCAGCCGCTTGGCCTAGAGAACGGCCGGAAAGCGCACCTGATAAACATGCTCACCGGGGGTGTTATTGAAGAATTTCTCGCTCCCCAATATTTGGTTAAGGTCGCACAATCTGAGGACAAATCATCGCGGGTAGCCAGGCAATAAAATAGAGGCATTTATGATAAGCGAAATTCAAGCAAATCATTCGATCCGTATCCTGGTTGCTGTGCCGTTTCATTTCCGTCCGTCGCGGCTTGAATATTTATTTAGGACCGTAAGGGCGCTGTCTGAATATCCCGTCGCAACACTCGATATCGTGATACTTACGAATGTGGATGAAGCGGCTTCGCTGGAGCAAATTAGGGCGGCGTGCAAACCGCTTCTCGAGCCTTTTCCTGGATCGGGAGGAACGAAAAAGCTTCTCATAGAGAGCCACACGGCGCTAGAGAACCCTTGGTTCCTGCCTTGGTCCCATAAGCATCTGATCGCAGACGAATTTCTTAAGAAGGACTACAGTCATTTCATTTATATTGAAGACGACATGCTGCTTTCGTTCCAGAATTTTTCTTATTTTCTCCGTTATCGCGATCTTCTTCAAGAAGAGAGGCTTATACCTGCGTTTCAAAGAGTTGAATATAACAACGATACCAATCGCCTCTATTTCTGCGATCAGATCGGGGTCAGCGATCTCAATTCCCGCCGCCGGCTGAAGGTGGATGGCTATGAATTTGTCAATGTCGATTTCCCATGGAGCGCGGTGCTTATCTTAGACCGTGAGCTCGCACGCGAGCATGTCGAAAGCCGGTCGTTCGACCGGACGCAAAGCGAAAGTGTGCGTCCGGACTGGGACCTTGCCTGCCGTGCGGGGATGGGTCTGTGTTTCGAGAATGTTCCGCCCGGATTCTCCCACCGCTACGTCTCCCCGGTTAATCCTGAGACGCTAACAACGCCATGCTGGTCCTGGGTCTATCACTTGCCGAATAATTATACGAAGGACCGGCTGAAACCTTTCGGAAAGACGCGGATCGATCGGATCTTCGTTGCAGACGGCGACGCGGCCCAGTGGCGCGAACCATCAAAACTGAGCTTGTACTCCGGCCAGATGAAGCGCCGAATTGCCGCATTTACAGGTTTCTAACAGGCCAGCTTCCGGCGTCTAGGCTGTTCTTCCGGCAACGCCAGAGACAATGTCACCGGGTTCGCTTATTCAACGGCCCCCACCCTGCTTTGAACATCGATTCAGGCCCCAATGAGTGAACATCGATCCTTTTTGAGCGCTGTGAAGTGGGCTTTCGTGGGGCAGTGGGGAGACCGGGCGTTCTCGGCGATCTTCACGTTCGTTCTGGCGGCGCTGCTTGGCCCGGCGGATTTCGGTTTGGTCGCAATCGGCCTTGTCTATCTTGCCTTTATGCAGATGTTTCTGGATCAAGGACTGGTCGCGGCTCTGATAAGAAAGGCGGACGTGCAACAAGACCATTGCGACGCCGTGTTCTGGATGAACCTGGTCCTGAGTTTGGTTCTGGTCGTAATTACAATCGCGATGAGCGGCTGGTGGGGCCGCGTCAACCACGCTCCGCAACTCGGGCAGCTGCTCTCTGTGATGTCTTTGAGCATTCCTTTGGAGGGGCTGTCGATTGTGCAATCTGCATTGCTGCGGCGCTCCCTGGACTTCAAGAGCCTGTCGATCCGTTCGAACGTCTCGGTACTAATCGGGGGCGCCGCCGGAATTGGCATGGCATTCAGTGGCTTTGGAGCCTGGTCCTTAGTTGGACAGCAGCTATTCCGTGACATTTCCGCGTTGGTCTTGCTGTGGAGGCTTGGGAGCTGGAGACCGCGTCTACGGTTCTCGTGGGCGCATCTGAGAGAACTCCTGGGCTTTTCGACGCATAATTTTGTCGCGCAGCTAGGGATCTTCGCAGATGCGCAAGCGGCGCCCATTCTCCTCGGCGCACTTTTCGGCCCGGTCGCCGTTGGCCTTTACCGGCTGGCGGACAGGCTCGTGGCGAGCGTGGTGATGCTGGCGTCATCCGTCCAGGCCGTGTCTCTGCCAGAATTTTCAAGGGTGCAGGAGAAGCCGGGGGAACTTCGCAGGAGTGCGCTCTTTTGTATCCGGTTAGGCGCAATGGTTACAGTACCCGTCCTGATGGCAATGGCCGCAATGAGCCGGGAATTGTTAGCAGTGCTTGGAACCCAATGGGTTCCGGCGTCTGACGCCTTGAGTATCCTATGCGGTCTTGGCACGGCATTTGTGTTGTGCATCTTTACTGGGCCGCTGTTGCAAGCGCTGGGAAGGCCAAGACAATTGGCCGCTTTGGAATGGAGCCGCACTGCGGTAAACATCGCCTTTCTCGGCGTGGCGGCATTATTATTAAAGAATGCAACTGTGACAGAACAAGTTACCGGAATAGCATTGGCCAGGTTTGTGCCGGCCGTATTTCTTGTTTTGCCCGCATTTGTCGGAATGCTGATGTATCGTAGCGGCATATCCTTACAAGATATACGATCATCGCTGTCCGGAATTTTTCTTGCCGGCTTGGCGAGCTTCGCTTCTGTTCTTGTTTTTCGGCAGCTCGCGGCTCCAGCTCATCTTTCTTCTCTAGCGCTTCTCGCGTGCGAAGCTGTCATTGGCGGGACAACCGGCCTCGTCCCGCTGTTCCTGTCAGCTCCAGAGTTTCGTGGTTTCGTCCAACGGATTGGCGTCCTTATCGCGCGGAGTGGCAATGTTTCTTGAGGCGGCACTGGCAGTCATGGCATTCGCAAAACGAAGGCTGTAACAGGGGTGGGCTTCTCTAATTAAGCTTGGTCCGAAGAAACAAGGCAGGTCAACCCCTCGGGATACCGCGGCGCAGCCCGGGCATGAGCAGAACCTAAGCCTTGCTGCCCCCCCTTTTTGCGGGCGAGTTGAAAGAAATGGTATAGATTGGGCGTTCGTATGAGTTTTACGGAGCTCCATAGCGATGCGTTTGCCTGTTTTATTATCGATGATCGCGATTGGCCTGGCAGGGTTGCTCGGGACAGCGGCGTTCGGAGAACCCTCGGCGGACGAGTTCGCGGCACACATCCAAACGCAATTCGGGCATTCGAAAGAGGTTCGCTCGGTGGCCTTTTCACCCGACGGCAGGCTGGCCCTGTCCGGGAGCGATGACAATAGGCTGAAACTCTGGGAGGTCGCCAGCGGGCGAGAGCTGCGTAGTTTCGACGGCCACGGGGGCCCAGTCAGATCGGTGGCTTTTTCGCCCGATGGAAGGCTCGCCTTGTCGGGGAGCGATGACGAAACGCTGAAGCTTTGGGACGTAGCTTCCGGGCGCGAGCTGAAAAGCCTCAGGGCGAAGGCGGTCGCAATGCTTCCGGACGCCAGTATCGTCTCCAGCAACGAAGAATGGATCAGAAGGCGGGAACTATCCCAACACGCCGGCTTTCGGGGTACCATCTATTCGGTGGCATTCTCCCCAGACGGCACTCTGGCTCTGTCGGGGAGCCGGTACCAAAAGCTGATACTCTGGGAGGTGGCCTCCGGCCGGGAGCTCAAAAGCTTCACCGGCCATATGGGTCCTGTCTATTCGGTGGCGTTCTCCCCCGATGGCAAGCTGGCGCTGTCGGGAAGCGAGGACAATACGCTGAAACTCTGGGATGTCTCCTCGGGGCGTGAGCGGAGGAGCTTCACCGGCCATACGGGCCCGGTCTATTCGGTAGCCTTCTCTCCGGATGGCAGGCTGGCGCTGTCGGGAAGCCAGGACAACACAGTGAAACTCTGGGATGTGGCCTCCGGGCGCGCGTTGAAGAGCTTCGCCGGCCACACCGGTGAGGTCTATTCGGTAGCCTTTTCACCATGCGGTAGCTTAGCGGTTTCGGGAGGCGGCGACAAGACGCTAAGGGTCTGGGACACCGGTTCCGGACGCGAGCTGAAGAGCTTCGCAGGGCACACGGGTGCGGTCTCGTCAGTGGCGTTCTCGCCCGATGGCGGGCTGGCGCTTTCGGCAAGCTCGGACAGGTCGCTGAAACTTTGGGATGTGGCCTCCGGGCGCGAGCTGCGCAGCTTTTTCGGAATGCGAGCGCCATCGGCGGAGGTGTTCGCTGTGGCCTTCTCGCCCAATGGGAAGCTGGCGCTTTCGGGGAACGGGGATGGCACTCTGAGACTATGGGAGGCTTCTACCGGGCGTGCGATTGCAAGATTCGCCGGTCATAGGCTCCAGGTCAACGCAGTGGCCTTTTCCCCCGATGGCAGCCAAGCGCTATCAGGGAGCGACGACCAAACGCTGAGACTCTGGGATGTGGCTTCGGGGCACGAGGTGAAGAGTTTCGCGGACCATGAGGGTCCTGTCACCTCGGTGGCCTTCTCGCCCGATGGAAAGCTGGCGGTGTCCGGGAGCCAGGATCGCAGTGTCATCATTTGGGATTTGGCGAGCGGGCGCGCGTTGAACGTAACCGCAGGCCATTGGGAAAGCGTGACCTCGGTGGCGTTCTCCCCCGATGGGAAGCAGGCACTGTCGGGAAGCTTGGACAAGACGCTGACACTCTGGGAAGTGGATTCCGGGCGCGAATTGAAGAGCTTTACCGGCCATGCGGCCGCAGTCCAATCGGTGGCCTTTTCTCCCGACGGAAAGCTGGTGCTGTCGGGCAGCGACGACCGGACGCTGAAACTCTGGGATGCCAGTTCCGGGCGCGAACTTCGCAACTTCACCGGCCACGCGGGCGCGATCTATTCGGTTGCCTTCTCCCGAGATGGCAGCTTGGCGCTGTCGGGAAGTTCCGACAGAACGCTGAAACTCTGGGATTTGGCGTCCGGGCGGGAACTTGCCAGCTTCGCCGGCCATGAAGGCCGCGTCACCTCGGTGGCGTTCTCCCCCAGCGGTAATACTGTCTTATCGGGCAGCGGCGATGGAACCGTCCGGCTTTGGGACGCTGAGCGCCGGGACGAAAAGGAACCCTTGCTTGCAACGATGCTGGGAAACCGCAACGGGGATTGGCTCACCATCACTCCAGCGGGCTTTTACGCCGCGTCTGGCAAAGGCGCCGGCAGGCTGCTCCATGTCGTCCGCGGCTTCGAAAGCTATTCCATCGCGCAGTTCTACGATCAACTGCACCGCCCCGATCTGGTGGAAGCGCGGCTGAGCGGGGACGCCGCCAGTACGTACCGCCATGCGGCCCTCGATCGAAACCTCGATACGATTTTGCAATCCGGCAAAGCGCCGAAGATCGAACGGCTCAGTAATTGCGATAGCGTCGAAGGCGGAACGCTCAAGCTCGCGGTGCGCCTCGTGGATCGAGGCGGAGGCATCGGAGAGAAAGTGATATGGCGCGTAAATGGAACGGAGCAAGGGAAGACAACGGCGCCGGGACTTGGCGGGCCGGCGCGCGCCGGCCGCGAAGTGGTCATGGAACAGATTCTGCAGGCCGGTCTTACAGCGGAGGATGAAATCGAGGTGGTTGCCTATAATGGCAAAGGTCTGCTCGCCACAGAACCATTGCGCCTTCGCTTCGACCCGGTCCACAGAGTTGTCCGCTAGAGCATCGCGCTGAAATCCGGAATCGCCGTCATTGCGACGGTGTGCGAAACGAAGCCGGAAGCGATGCAATCTTATGTATTGAGCCGCAGCTCCACCTCTCCCAGTGGGAGAGGAGACGCCAATCTCGACGTGTGTGCCGCGCAAAATGTGCGATATCCATCGAGAAATCACGGCGCCGAATCAAATAAGTCGCTGCCGCTGCCCCTGGATCGCCACGGCGAGAGCCACCCAGCAATGAGGGTGCGTCCGATGCAGGGCTCCAAAAAAGCCGAGAAGCCCGGGCAAGCTGAGATAGGGATCCGCCGGACCGTCACCCGATAGGTCATCGCCATTATGACAGGCCAGGCTGGAAGAAACAATAAACAGAAATTGCACCGTTCACTTTCCCGTAACACACGTGGTAATGCTCATCCAAAGATTTTCGCCGCTTTAACCTGCGCGGCACAGACATAGTGTCGCCTCCGACTCGCACTTGAGCGCTGCCATCTGGCATTTCGGTTACGTTGTCTGCTTCGTGGCAATCTTTGTCATTACAACATTCCTTCGGATACCACAGGTGAGCATGAGCTGGCACGATCCATGCTATAGCTGCAGCGAATAGTACGAATTTCACTTTCATCTTCCCGAGTCCTTACATTCTTAACTGCTGCGCGCTTCGTCCGGACGGTAACCGCCAATAGCGAAATTGCGTTTTATCGTGCTTCTCGTCGGATAACCGCTTCACGGCCGCGCCGCCTTTCCCCCCTTGTCCGGTTTACCATTGCCCTGCCCGCGCGCCGGTTTCGCTGCGAATTCATTACGGCGCCATGCTCTGCGAAAGCGCCTTGCGAAACCGTTAAGCCGCACAAGCCATTGATTGCACGCCATAATTATGCAAGCTTGCGGTGCAGATAGCGCGCCGCAACCTGCGCAATACGGTTAATTCAAAACTGCAAACATATTTAACGGACTTTTTGAATCGCACATTTGCAGGCGAAATCGCGCAAAAACGGGCATTTTACGGCGGGTAGAAATTCAGCTTCGCCCGCGTTTACGATATCTGCATTAACCGCGCTGCGGTGCTCCGAAAATGCGCGTTCTCCCTAACGCGCTCTTGTTGGCAAAAGGTATAGCCGGACTGTCTATTCAATCTCAAGATCTTCATATTTGCCGTCTTCGCTAAGCTGCGTTGCCCAAATCTTATGAATAGCTTGATGATCGCTGCGGCTGAAATTGATAGGGACGCCTAGGCCGATGTCATAATCACGCATGCTATCCAATACATTAACGACTTTTTCTGTGTCTACGTCTGGGCCGGCTCGTGTGAGAGCTTCGATGACGATGAGGGCCTGAATGTAGCCTTGCAGAGAAAGAAGGTCTGGTGCCTCACCGCGAAAATACTTACCAAGGGCTGCTTTGTAATCGAGTACCAAGGAAGAATGACTGTCTATGGAAGGCACTACCTGAGTTACGATCACACCCTTTGCATATTTCCCGCCAAGCAGCATGAGTTCATCGCGGAGAGACGTACTTCCCACGGCAGAAGTGTTGGTGTAGATCAGCCCCGGCATACTATCATGCGTTTTTTCAATAAATTTTGCTGCTGCCCTGTAAATAGAAACCATGACAACGGCTTTGATTTGTGGCTTATGCGCCTTGATCTGTGCGATGGCTTCATCGACGTCGACGGTATTGCGCTTGTGATTGACTCGCAATATTTGCGAACCGTCACCACCCACTAAAGCGCGTACCGCTTTTGTAACCCCAGCATAACCGGCGTCTCCATATGCATCTTGTTGTGTGAACGCAGCAATTTGCTCAGGCTTAATCTTACGGAATTTTACAAGGTAGTTAATCACTCCGGCGGTCTCTTCAGCGTAACTAGCTCGATAGTTAAAAACATACCGGTCCGGAGGTTGCCGTCTAAACACGCCAGATCCTGGAAAGGGAGCAAAAAGCAGCATTTGCTTTTCAAGGCAAAAGGGTACCGTTATAGAACCTTCAGGCGTGCCGACGTTGCCGATCATGGCGAAAATTCGTTCTTGTTCATAGAGTTGCTTTAGAACCGCAGGCGTGCGTGCAACTTCATAGCCATCGTCGCCCACATTAAGTTTCAACATACGGCCGTAGATGCCGCCACCGTCGTTTACGCTTCTAAAAGCGGATTCGATGCCCTTTTGCAGCTGCAGACCAAATTCCCGCGAGGGGCCTGTAAAGGGTGCAATAATGCCAAAGCGTATTTCGGTGTCCGTGATTCCTTCGATGTTGCCGCCACTTAAGGCAGCCGATATCCGCTCGCTCTTTTGTTGGCTTATGCTTGGGAGCTGCGGTGAAGATTGAGCCGTTCGGCCTGGTGTTGCCGACACTTTCTCAAGTTCGCGAAGGTCGTGATCGGCCACTGCACAGGTGATTTTTCCGTCGGAAAAAGACTTCTGCCCCTGCAATTGGTTTAGCTCGATGCCCCGTAATAAGGTGTTTGCTTCTTCAGGAGTGGCAGCAAAGGCACGCAACACATCCGTTGTTTTCTCGCGAACGTTCTTGATCCGTTCAAGCGCTATGTTTTGACAATTTGACGCCGCTCCTAAAACTTTCCCGACACTCGCCGCCAAGGCCTTGAGAAATTCGGCTTTGTTTTCAGTCTGAGCGTTACTCTTGGAAAGACAAGCGGTTACCAACACAAGCGCAAAAATTACTGGCAGTTTCCGCATTAACTTCGGCCCCCTAACCATTTTTTACTTAGCCGCTTTGTTGTCGCAAGGGATAGATGCCGCCCTGCGGGATGCGCCCCAACGCGTCCCTCTCTACAAGAAAATGGCCTCACTCGTCCATCCCCGTGACAGCATCGGCACCTACTTTATCTATCAAAACCTCCTCGGATGCAAAAAATAGTTCCATCGGATTAAAGATGGCAAAGCATCGAAAATATGTACAGTTAATTGCTTCGTCAGTTGCGGTGCGCGCAGATCTTCGCTCTACCGCAGCGGGAGGGCTGCCATGCCGCATCAGGGAAGTAACACCCGAGAGCAAAACTTGGCATTTGTAAGCTTCATCCTCAAGCAACCTAAGGATGTGCTTCTATACTGCAATTCAGAGCCAACTGTGCCGGTCCAGCCCCTGCGCGCTCGTTCGGCCCGTCATCAAATTCACCCAGCCGAAATTTGTGCAATCGTTTGGAACGCCGGCACCCGGCCCAAACTCACCGCAGCCGGCCTCCACAGGCCGCGCTGAACTCAGTTCCGCCCCTGTGCTGCACGGCCGCGCCGTTCGTTATTCCACCTCCAGCACGATGCGGCCGCGCACCTTGCCCTCAAGGATTTGCGGCGCAAGCTCCAGCACATCCTTCCAGGAGCGCGTTTGCGTGATCGCGGCGAGTTTGGTCCGGTCGAGGTCTTGGGCGAGCCGCGCCCAGGCCTGCAGGCGCTTCGGTTTCGGCGCCATGACCGAATCGATGCCGATCAGCGTCACGCCGCGCAAGATGAACGGCGCCACGCTCGTGGGCAGGTCCATGCCCTGCGCAAGGCCGCAGGCCGCAACCGCGCCGCCATATTTGGTCTGCGCCAAGGCGTTCGCGAGCGTGTGGCTGCCCGCCGAATCCACCGCACCGGCCCAGCGTTCGCGCCCGAGCGGCTTGCCGGGCGCCGACAGCTCTTGCCGTGCGATAATTTCGGAAGCGCCGAGCGAGCGTAGGTAAGCTTCCTCCTCGGGCCGGCCTGTGGAGGCCATGACCGTGTAGCCGAGCTTGGACAATACCGCGGCTGCGATGCTGCCGACGCCGCCCGCGGCGCCAGTGACCAGCACCGGCCCCTTGGCCGGCACCACATCGTGCGCTTCGAGCGCCAGCACGGCGAGCATGGCGGTGTAGCCTGCCGTTCCGATGGCCATGGCCTCGGCGCGCGAGAGCCCGGGGGCCAGCGGTACGAGCCAATCGCCCTTCACCCGCGCCATTTGCGAATAGCCGCCAAGATGCGTTTCGCCCAAGCCCCAGCCGTCGAGCACAACCTCATCGCCGGGTTTGAACTCCGGGTGAGACGAAGCTTCGACGATGCCGGCAAAATCGATGCCGGGGATCATCGGCCAGCGCCGTACGACCGGCGCCTTGCCCGTGATCGCGAGTCCATCCTTGTAGTTGACCGTGGAATGCGTCACCCGGACGGTGACATCGCCCTCCATCAGGTCCGCCTCTGTGAGACGGCTCCAGGCCGCGTCCGGGCCGGATTCCGATTTCGTCAGAAGGAGCGCTTCGAATTCTTTGGTCATGGCTTAACCGGTTTTGCGGAAGGAACGAGGATGCGACGGGAAAATAAGATGCGCCAGAATGCCGCGTTCTGCAAATGCGAAGATAGTTTCGGACGGGACGCGCGTTCCAGAAAATGCTTCCTTAAGATTCGCTTAGTGTAAGAATATTCGTCCCGTCCGGACAGTCCGCTTTTTGCAATGCACAATAAAAAAGATTTGCGTTTTGCTAAAAAAACGATGACGCTTAGCTTCGTTCCGGGGCGCAATACGGCTAAGTTGAGGACTGGTTGCTATGTCACTCACAATGGGTCTCAGTCAGATCGCGACTCTTCTCGTTTTCCTTTTCGCAGCGGCATTTATTCTGGGCATGATTTGAGCGCGCGGGCTATTTGAGTTCGCACAATCCGGGCTCCTGAAGCTCGCCCGCCAAGATCTCTGCGATATGGCGCACTTCGATCGATTTGCCTTCGCGCGCCAATTTCCCGGCGATATTTATCAGGCAGCCGAGATCGGCGCCGGTCAGGACGTCCGCTTTGGTTTCGGCCGCCCGTTCCGCCTTTTGCGTCACCATCGCATTTGAGATGTCGGGATATTTGACCGAGAAAGCGCCTCCGAAGCCGCAGCAAACCTCGCGGTCGCTCATTTCGGCAAATGCGATCCCGTCGAGGCTTTGCAGAAGCTTTCGCGGTTGAGCGGCAACGCCCATCTCCCGGAACGAGGAGCAGGAATCGTGATAGGTCACACGGCGGGGGTAAGCCCGGCCCGTGAAATCGACGCCGAGCACGTCGCACAGGAAAGCGGTAAGCTCGAAGACCCGGGATGAAAACGCCGACGCTCTCGCATGCCAGGATGGCTCGGTTTCCGCATCGAAGAGACCGGGATAGTGCTTGCACAGCATGCCCGCGCAAGAGCCCGATGGCACGACGATGTAAGCATAGTGCTCGAAGGCGGCGATGACCTGTTGCGCGATCTCCTTGGCGGTTTTGCGGTCCCCCGAATTGTAGGCCGGCTGGCCGCAGCAGGTTTGCGCGGCCGGCACCGGAACATCGCAGCCCGCTTCCTCCAAGAGCTTCACCGCGGCAAAGCCCGCCGATGGCCTGAACATGTCGATCAGGCAAGTGACGAACAGGGCCGCCTGAACGTGCTGCCGGTCCATGCGTGGGGCGAGGGTCATGAATTGAAATTCCTTCTGGCGCGCTTTAAAAGTATTAGCGCGTTCCTGCGCGCCAAAGGAGACGGAAAAAAGCATGAGGAGCGGCGGGAGCACACCCCCGCGCGCCGGCTCTTCCATCGTCCCGTGTGCGCTGCGGCGTGCAATGACGCTGCGCGGACACGGGAACCTAAAGGATGACGGTTCGTAACGAGGATGACAATAGGGGCAGCGCACCGCTTCGCTCTGCACCGCGCACGGCATGACGTGCTTATCCAGCCGCGGCCTTAAGCCTCAGCGGTCACGGTTGGCGTATGGGCGCCAAGTTTTTTCGTTTGAGGGCGCGCCGGCAGTTCGAGACCTTGCTCCCAATAAGGCGAGGGACCATATATGGCGGCAAGAAAATCAATGAAGACGCGAAGCCTAACCGGGAGGTATTGCTTGTCGGGGTAGACCGCATAGATGGCGATCCCTGGCGTCTCGCGGTATTGCGGAAGGATCGGCATAAGCTTGCGCGATAAAAGTTCGTCGCGGACCTGCCAAACCGGCCGGAATCCGATGCCACATCCCGCAATGAGCGCCTGGTGAACGATTTCGCTGCTATTGGTCTTGATCTCGCTTGGAAGCTTAAGGGAGACGATGCCTTCCGGACCGTGCATGCGCCAGGTCAAATTATTTTCCGCGAGCGCGCGATGGGCTGATAAGTCCGCGAGGGTCTTGGGAGTGCCGTGCTCGCTTAGATATTCGGGAGAGGCACAAAAAACGCGCCGGCACGGCGCAAGCTTTCTTGCCACCAAGCTGGCGTCGTCAATTTCGGCGTTGCGGATCGCGATATCTATGCCTTCGCGGACGATATCCATGATCTGATCGGTCGCGATAATCTCGATACTAAGATCGGGATATTGCTTCATGAAGCTGCCGAGATAGGGGGCGATATGCATCCTAGCGAAAGCGGTGGGAGCCGTTATTCGGAGCGTTCCCCCAGCACGTTCATGGCCCGACGATACGAACGCCTCCGCTTCCTGAACGGTCGCCAGGATCTGCACCACCCGCTCGTAGAAGCCGCGGCCCGACTCTGTCAGTTGCAATTGACGCGTCGTCCGGTGAAAAAGCCTTGTGCCAAGGCGTCCTTCAAGATGACCGATGCGTTTGCTAACGACGGCGGGGGACAGGTCGAGTTCGCGCCCCGCCGCCGACATACTGCCGGCAGTGACCACGCGAGCAAAAATTTCGAGGTCCGCAATCGAAGTCACAACCCCTCCTCATTGCGCCAAAGATTGTATACAATCCATGCCTGCAAATATGCAGCCCCCATATAAGTGGGTAGGTATAGTATGTGTCAAGTGCTCTTATTGCACTATGGGCTCATACAATATTCGCAACTTGTCGCATCCACCCATTTCGGGCTTAACTTAAGGCAGCACGCCGTACGACTCCGGCGAAATTCGAAGCACACTCCTAAAACGAGGCGAGGCCGCAAATGTCTCTCATCCAAATGCCGAAAACCGACGCCATGATTCTTGCCCGGCGGCAAGCGATCGTGGGCGGATTGAGCCGCGCGGCTGGCCACGCTTCAGTAGTGTACGACGATGGCGGGCTTAGGGCATTCGAAACCGACGCGTTCACTGCCTACCGGGCGGTTCCACTGGCGGTTGTCCTGCCCAGGACGACGGCGGAGGTCAGCCGGATTCTAAAATTCTGCAGCGAAAACCGGATCAAGGTTGTTGCCCGCGGCGCTGGAACCTCGCTTTGCGGCGGCGCGCTTCCCTCCGAGGACAGCATCGTCATCGGCGTGTCGCGCATGAACCGGGTCCTCGATGTGAATTTTCTCGACCGGACGGCCACGGTCGAGGCAGGCATCACCAATCTTGGCATCTCGAACGCGGTGGGCGCGGCCAAATTCTTTTACGCCCCCGATCCGTCGAGCCAGCTCGCCTGCACGATCGGCGGCAATATCGCGATGAACTCGGGCGGGGCGCACTGCCTCAAATACGGTGTCACGGCGAATAATGTTCTCAAAGTCAAGATGGTGTTGATGAATGGCGAGATTGTGGAGATCGGCGGCGACTATCTCGATCCGCAAGGCTACGATTTGCTCGGCTTCGCCATCGGCTCGGAGGGACAATTCGGGATCGTGACCGAGGTCACGGTGCGGATTTTGCGCCAGGCCGAGGGGGCGCGTCCGCTGCTTATCGGATTCGATACGGCCGAATCCGCCGGCGCGTGTGTCGCCGCGATCATCGCGGACGGCCTTATTCCCGTGGCGATCGAGTTCATGGACAAGCCCGCTATCGAGGTCTGTGACGACTTTGCCAAGGCTGGGTATCCAAGAGACGCGGGCGCGATGCTGATCGTGGAGTGCGAAGGCTCGCCGGCCGAGGTCGAGGAGCAAATCGGCCAGGTGAAAGAGATCGCGGCCCGCTTCGAGCCCACGACGCTGCGCGTCAGCCAAAGCGAAGAGGAGTCGGCTGCGATTTGGAAAGGCCGCAAATCGGCTTTTGGCGCTGTGGGCCGCCTATCCGATTACTATTGTATGGATGGCGTCATCCCGCTCGGCAAGCTGGCCGAGGTGCTTAAAGAGGCCGCAGAGGTCGCGAAAAAGCATAAGCTCAAGGTTCTCAACATCTTCCACGCCGGAGACGGCAATCTGCACCCGCTCATTCTTTACAACGCGAACGATGAGCGCGAAAAGACCAGCGCCGAGGCGTGCGGCGCCGAGCTGCTGAAGCTTTGCGTCGACGCTGGCGGTTGCCTCACAGGGGAGCACGGCGTGGGTATCGAAAAACGGGACCTCATGCGGTATCAATATTCGGACGCCGATCTCGTTCAACAAATGCGGGTCAAGGCGGCCTTCGATCCGCAATGGCTGCTGAATGCCGGCAAGGTTTTCCCGCTCGATCTTCAAACCCGATTTGCGGCCGAGGCGTTAGAGAAACATGGCTGATGTTTATATGCCTCGCGACGAGGCGGAATTGGCCGGCTTCGTGAAGGGCGCCAATGAAGGGCGGTATCCGCTTGAGATCTGCGGGTTCCGGTCCAAGCGCGAGGCGGGCCGGCCCATGCAGCCATCGGCCGTCATCTCGGCTGCAAAGCTGTCCGGGATAACCCTGTATGAGCCCAAAGAGCTTGTCATCTCCGCCAGAGCCGGCACACCGCTGCACGAAATCGAGATAGCCCTCGCCCGGCATAATCAGGAGCTTGCATTCGAGCCGGCCGATTACGGCCGGATTTTCGGCCCCGACTCCCTCGCGGCGAGCATGGGCGCCATCGCGGCGATGAATATTTCTGGCCCCCGGCGCATTTTGCGGGGCGCCGCGCGCGACCACCTGCTGGGCATCCGTGCCGTGAACGGTGAGGGGCAAGCCATCAAGTCGGGCGGCCGTGTCATGAAGAATGTCACCGGTGTCGATCTCGTCCGGGGCCTCTCCGGTTCGTGGGGCACGCTCTCGGTCTTCACCGAGCTCACGTTCAAGGTACTGCCAAGGGCTCCCGAAAGCCGGAGCATTCTGTTCTTGGGACTTGCCGATGAGGCGGCCACCGGGGTCATGAGCGCCGCCATGGGAACGCCCTATGAGGTTTCGGGCACGGTTCATTTGCATGGCCCGCTCGTTGGGCGTTTGAGCGACCAGGAGATCGCACCGGCACGGACCGCTCTGACCGCACTCCGGCTGGAGGGTCCCCAACGCAGCGTTGCCTACCGCGTCGAGAAACTGCGCCGGGAACTTGCGCCCTTCGGCGAAACCTATGAGCTCGATCGGCAGCGATCATGGGCATTTTGGAGCGATATCCGCTCGCTGGCTTTTCTCTCCGCGGATTTCGAGCGGCCCTTGTGGCGGATTACCACCGCCCCTTCCAAGTCAGCGCTCATCGTCCGCGCGCTTTCCGCCTTCTTCGAGGTCAATGCCGCCTATGAGTGGTCCGGCGGGCTTCTATGGCTGGAGCTGCCGCCATCGGCGGATGCAAGCGTCACCGAGGTGCGCCGCGTGCTTGCCGAGTTCGAGGCCGATTCCATGCTGATCCGGGCGCCACGGGCGGTGCGTTCGAGCATCGAAGTCTTCCATCCCCTGCCCTTCACGAAAATGAAAATCGTTCAGGCCCTGAAGAATGCGTTCGATCCGGCGGGCGTGCTTAATCCCGGCCGGATGTACGCAGGAGTTTGAGTGGTACATGGAAACGAACTTCACGCCGGAGCAGCTTAAAGACCCTCGCCTCAAGGAAGCCGAGGAAATACTCAGGCGCTGCGTTCACTGCGGGCTCTGCACGGCAACCTGCCCAACTTATCTTTTGCTCGGCGACGAGCGCGACAGTCCGCGCGGGCGGATCTACCTTATTAAGTCGATGCTGGAGGGCAAGGCATCGCCGAAGCAGGTGCTTCCCCATCTCGACCGCTGTCTCTCTTGTTACTCGTGTATGACCACGTGCCCAAGCGGCGTCGATTATATGCACCTTTCCGATTACGCAAGGCAGCATATCGAAAAAGCTAGCACGCGTGCCCCTAGCGATCGCTTCAAGCGCAACCTATTGAGAAAAATCTTGCCCTATCCGAGGCGGCTTCGCTTAGCGCTGCTCGGTGCGAAGGCCGTGCGGCCGTTTAGGCGGATCTTCGCGCGATCCCGCTTCAAGACGGTTGCGGCGACGCTCGATCTTGCCCCGGCGAGAACCGCCCGGCGAGGCGAGTTTGCTGAGCCGCAAACAGTTAAGACGAAAAAGAAACCGCGGCGCGGGCGCGTGGTGCTGCTCCAGGGCTGCGCGCAGCGGGTGCTCCGCCCATCGATCAACGACTCAACTGTGCGGTTCCTCAACCATCTCGGCTACGACGTGATCCTCTCCGAAGGCGAGGGCTGCTGCGGCGCGCTACCTTTGCACATGGGCAAAGAGGCCGAGGCCATGGCCTTGGCAAAACACAATATCGGCGTCTGGCACGCGCAGCGCGAAAACGGTCCCTTGGACGCTATAATTATCAACACCTCCGGTTGCGGCACGGTAGTCAAGGATTACGGCCATCTTTTCGCGCACGACCCGGCCTATGCCGCAAAGGCGAAATTTGTCTCGTCGATTGCCAAGGACGTCGCGGAGTTTGCCGCGCTGCAGAAGATTTATGCGCCCGTGGGCTGGAGCGACATCCGCGTTGCATATCACTCGGCCTGTTCCTTGCAGCACGGCCAAAGGCTCCACGATCAACCCCGGCAGCTCTTGCGGAACGCTGGATTCACCGTTCTTGAAATTCCCGAGGGCCATATCTGCTGCGGCTCGGCCGGGACCTACAACATCCTTCAGTCCGGGCTTGCGGGCGAGCTTAGGGCGCGCAAGCTTGCGGCCATAGCCCGGGTGAAGCCCGATTGCGTGGCGGCTGGCAATATCGGCTGCATAACGCAGTTGTCTGGGGGGCCTGTGCCCGTTGTGCACACGGTGGAACTCTTGGACTGGGCTTATGGCGGCCCCTGCCCCGAAGCGCTCAAACACTTGGAAAAGCGGGTCCGCCCGCTTCCGCGCGAGGGCGAGACCGCCGGTGGCGCGCATGCGGCCGTTTAAGCCGCGTTTCGCCAACACCACTGCCGCGGCCGTGATCGGCGCGCTCTTCGTTTCCTATGCTCCTGACGCCACGGGCGCCGAAGCTCGGGGGCTATCCCTGAGCCGGTTCGCCGAAGCGAGACCTTCCTTGCTCATAGAAGTCCGGCATCGCTTTCGCCATCGCCGCCGCGGAAGGGGCAAGCGCATGGAGCTGAGCGTGCCCGGGCGTCCAAGCCCACCGCCGCCTGCCGGGCCAACGCCGCCGCCCTCGCCGCCCGCGCGCGCAATTTCAAAAGAGCCCGCGAAAGAACCGGGCACGAAGCCGGCGGCTGCCGCCCCCGGGCCCATGGGACCGCCGCCCCCGCCCGAAAGCTGGACCGCCGCCGAAGTCGATGCCGGGCGCCTGGATTGCGGGCGGCGGCTTTCCGGGCTGCATGTGCTGTTCGAGCCTGCCGCGCCGGTCAAGGATGGTGTGTGCGGCACGCCCGCGCCCATACGGCTCAAGGGCTTCGATAACGGCAAAGAGCCAAGCTTAATGTTCTCGCCGGCGCCGCTGGTTACCTGCAAGCTGGCCGAAGCGCTGCGGCGCTGGGCCGATGAATTTATCCAGCCCAATGCAAAGGCGCTTCTCCATGCGCCGGTCGTGCGCATCGCCACTCTGTCGGCCTACAATTGCCGCACGCGCTACGACAACCCCGCTCAGCGCATCAGCCAGCATGCCTATGCCAATGCGCTGGATCTCAGCGAATTCGCGACCGCCGCAGGCGAGCGCATCGCCGTTCTCGACGATTGGAACGGAGCCGATGAACGCTCCGCCTTTTTGCACGAGATCCACGATGGCGCCTGCGAGATCTTCGGCACGACGCTCGGGCCGGAAGCGAACGAATCGCACAAGAACCACTTCCACCTGGATATGAAGGAGCGGAGGCGGCCGCTCTGCGATTTCACGCCCGAGCAAATCCGGGCGCGGGAGGAAGCGAAAAAGCATCCGCCCGCCAAGGTGCCGGTAAGCGGCGCAGCCGGTGCTCCAACCGCTTCCAAGCCGAACGCAAAGCCCGTTCCGCTGCCGGCCTCGCGATAGCGCGCGAACGGGCTACGACGCGTTACCGGCGGGGAAGAACTGCTGCGTAAGCCTTTCGCTGTAGCTGCGCAAATTGGCGTAGGCTTCGGCTTTCGTGCGTAGCGGGGTATCGAAGACGGGGCACAGCGAGCCCGCCACGAAACCGTAGACGGTGGCATCGGCGCCGCAAGGATGGTTGCCCATGATATAAGGCTTGTCGCCCAAGATCGCGGAGATCGACGAGAAGACGCGATCGGCCAGAACTGCTCTTTCTTCCGCGGTGTAACGGCCAATCCCTTGACCGTGCAGATTGCGCCGTATCTGACGGCGGACCATCATTTTGACGAGGGGCCGCACCGGCAGGGGCACCGCTTTGAAAAAGCTGGCCGGTCCGCGCTGGAAATTCTTGCCGTCGATCCACCGCGCCTGCACCATCAGCCAATAGAGGTGATCCTCGCACATTTTTTCGGTTGCCCAGGCGACGCCGCGCTGCTGCGCGCTAAGGCTGTGGTCGAAATCGATATTGTAGCGGCGCTCCAGGTGAAACCGGATCGCGGTTGAGTCGCAGACCGTTTCCTCCCCGTCGCGGATATAAGGCAGTTTCCCTCGCGGAGCCTTGGCGAACCCGGAGGTGTCGGTCTCGAAGGGGAGGCCGGATATCTTCAAGAGCACGATTGCCTTGGTCACAAAAGGACTAGGATCGGGAAGGCCCCATGCCGGGCCGAATGTGTAAAGTGTGATCATTGACGCCGCCCTTCTCCGTTCGCGAGATTGGGGTTCTCTAGCGTAGTCTTAGCTTCGTGGCCATTCGTAATCCGTTGAAGCTGCGCTCTAGCCTTCATCGAAATCCGGAAATCCGAGCTGCCGCCGCTTCAGCACGTTGAACGGCACCTCCAAATAGCGCGGCTCCGCCAGCTCAAGGCTGCGATGGATAAAGCCGAGGGCCTCCTCTCTTTTCCCATCCTCGTAATTCACGCATGCGAACACCCCGATATCGTCGAATGCGAGAACATCGACCGATTGCCCCTTGACTGTCCAAGGCCGGACGGTCTTGTGCAGAACATTGTGCCAGGCCACCTTATCGAGCCGCAACGAGCTAGCATCGGCGAGCGGGGTTTCTTGCACGAACGCATAGCCTGCGTCCAATTTCCTCAGTTCCAAGAGTGTGTATTTGCCGCCGGCCTGCACGGCCTTGAGGACGCGGCAAGGGCTGGTTTCAAGGTACCAGTTTCCAACGCGGCCGGGTTCGCCCATCGCGCCTCCGAGCGAGCGAAGCCGCGCCTCAAAAGCGTCCAAGTCCCCGGCAAAAAGCTTCAGCTCGTTCATAGGCCCCCAATCCGCCGGTGAAGCAAGGACGGCATATTATACCAACCCGCATTATGCGCCACTCTCTGGCGGGAGCAGCGGGTACCCGCAGCGGCGCGATCGCTATCCTTGACGGTCTAATATAGGCTGGTCTCTATGGTTCCCTGCCGCCGTCCCGTGCGCGCCGCGGCGCCAATGTCAACGCCGGGATAGCCGGCGGGCACGCCCTATTGTAAGCTCGCCCTGTAGCCGCTAAGACATGATGTCATGGATCAGCTCAAATTCCACGCGCCGCCCTATTTCGATCCCGCCGCCGTTCG
Source organism: Rhodomicrobium sp. (assembly GCA_052148445.1). Taxonomy (GTDB): domain Bacteria; phylum Pseudomonadota; class Alphaproteobacteria; order Rhizobiales; family Rhodomicrobiaceae; genus Rhodomicrobium. Next base: position 15,494 of record JBKQIH010000061.1, on the reverse strand, counting down.
CGAGGAACTCACCTCATATTGGCGGGAGAGTCCGGACAATGCCGCGCAAGTGCGCACGCGCGTGCTCCGGCGGCTGAAGGAACTCAAAGCCCACGCCCGGAGCGAGGCGCAAGCGCTCTTGGAGCTAACCGGGAACGGACGGGCCTGTGCGTCGGGGCTTGCGGTTTTTCAGGACGAGCTCATCAAGCTCATTTACGATTTTTCCGCTTCGCATATCTATCGCGCTCAGAATCCCACCGCGGCCGAGCGCCTGGCTCTCGTCGCAACTGGAGGATACGGCCGGGGCCTCCTGGCGCCTGGATCGGACATCGATCTGCTTTTTCTTCTGCCTTACAAGCAAACGGCCTGGGGCGAAAGCATCGTCGAATCCATTCTCTATTTCCTGTGGGACCTTGGCTTTAAGGTGGGGCACGCGACCCGCAACGTCGACCAGACGATCCGGGCGGCCAAGGACGACATGACAATCCGCACCGCTCTGCTGGACGCGCGGCTTATCCATGGGGAGGCCGAACTTTTCAATCTCTTGTGGTCGCGGTTTGTCTCCAGCGTCGTTCAGGGCACTCAGCGTGAGTTTATCGAAGCCAAGCTGAACGAGCGCGAGCAGCGCCTGAAGCGCGCCGGCATCTCGCGCTATAAGGTCGAGCCCAACGTCAAGGAGGGCAAGGGCGGCTTACGCGACCTCAACATGGTTCATTGGTTCGCCGTTTATTTGAACCCCAGCAAAACTGGACAGGCCGAGGACGGCATTTTCGCGCCCGAGGATGCCGCGGCGTTCAAACGCTGCGAAGCCTATCTGTGGACGGTTCGCTGCTACCTTCACTTTCTGGCCGGCAAGGCCGAGGAACGCCTCTCCTTCGACCTGCAACCCGAGATGGCCCGCCGCCTGCGCTATCACGACCGCCACGGCCTGCTCGGCGTCGAGCGATTTATGAAGCATTATTTCTTGATCGCGAAAGACGTGGGCGATTTGACCCGGATCGTCTGCTCCTGTCTTGAGGTACGGAAGCTCAAAACCGTGCCGACCATGAGCGACTTCGTGGGCACCCTGCCTTGGAGCAACCGCGCGAAGCTCGCGGCCACAACCGATTTCAGGGTCGATAATAGCCGGCTGAACGTCAAACAGCTGGATGCCTTCCAGAAGGACCCGCTCAATCTGATCCGGTTTTTTGCCGAGGCAGAGCGGAACAATTTGCTGCTCCATCCGCAAGCGCTTCGCCTTATCCGCGCGTCGCTTAAGCTGATCGACGACAATTTCAGGGCGAATCCGGAAGCCAACCGGCTTTTCATGGAACTGCTGACCTCCCGCGACGCGCCCGAAACGACGCTTAGATACATGAACGAGGCGGGCGTGCTCGGCCGCTTCATTCCGGATTTCGGCCGCGTCGTCGCCATGGCGCAGTTCAACATGTACCATCATTACACGGTCGACGAGCATACGATCCGGGCCGTGGGCATTCTCTCGCACATCGAAAAAGGGGAGATTGGCAAGGAGCTGCCGCTTTCCACCGAGATCGCCTCCAGCATTCAAAACCGGCGCGGGCTGTATCTGGCGCTCTTAATGCACGATGTTGCAAAAGCCGTGAAAGGCGATCACAGCGTCGTCGGCGGGGAGATGACGCGCAAGCTCGCTTTGCGCATGGGGCTAGAGCCGGGCGAAGCCGAGACCGCCGGCTGGCTCGTCGAGCAGCACCTCGTCATGAGCCAAATCGCGCAGCACCGCGATATTTCCGACCCGAAGACCGTTAAGGATTTCGCAGACATCGTGCAAAGCCCCGAGCGGCTCAACCTCTTGCTCCTGCTGACTGCTTCGGACATCCGGGCCGTGGGGCCGTCGACGTGGAATGGCTGGAAAGGCCAGCTCCTCCGCTCGCTCTATTACGACAGCGAGCCGCTGCTTGCGGGCGGCCACACACGCCAGCCGCGCAATGCCCGGATCGTTGCAGCGCAAGTCCGGCTGCGCGAAACCCTTGCCTCTTGGCCGCCAGCCGAGGTCGACCGCTTCATCGACCGTCACGAGCCGGATTATTGGCTCAAGACCGATACGGCCCGCCAGGTGCAGCACGCCAACCTAATCCGGTCGTTCGAATCCGGGCATCCTACGGTAGTGTTCGAAGTGACAAGCGATGCCTTCCGCTCGCTCACGGAGCTGACGCTGGTGACGGAAGACCACCCGAGGCTGCTTGCGCTGTTCGCGGGCACATGCGCCGCCGCCGGCGCCAACATCGCGTCGGCCCAAATTTCGACCACGCGCGACGGCCTCGTACTCGACACGCTCTTCCTCCAGCGGGTCCTCACCGACGAGGAGGAGATCGAACGCGGGCAGAAAATCGCACGCACCATCGACGACATTTTGGCTGGAAGGCGGTCCATCGATACGCTCGAAACGGTCCGCAAGCGTCAGCGGCCGAAGACCGGCGCGTTCACGGTGCCGCCGGATGTCATCCTCGACAACACGGCCTCGCAAGGGCAGACGGTGATCGAGGTTCGCGCGCTGGACCGGCCGGGCCTGTTGTTCGACTTGGCACGGGGCTTGAGCGATCTTGGACTCGACATCGCATCGGCCCATATCGCGACCTTCGGCGAGCGGGCGGTGGACGTGTTTTACGTAACCGATGGCGAAAAGAAGAAAATCGACGCCGATTGCGCCAAGTGCACAAGGGAAAGCCTGCTCGCGCTACTCAACGCGGGATAGGCCCCCCAGCGCCCATTCGCCTACATCGCGGAATGGCGCCCTTAGAGGCTATCCGCTTTTGAAAGAAACAAAAAGCGGGCTCTAAGTCTTTGCTTGCCCTGCGTCTTACCGCAAAAACCGCTCACACTCGCGGGTTGTGCGCTCATGCAGTGCGCCGTGCGGAAGCGCGTCGCTAAAGAGCCCGGGGGGCGTGCTTTTTCCGGACGGACTCCAGCTGCGTGCCCGGAACCGCCCCCCATCGTCAGCCAGGAAATGCCGCAGGCATGATCCGGGAACTTTATGGAAGCCGGCGCCCTTTACGATCCCGTGTCTGCGCAGCGGCATTTCGCACCGCAGCGCACGGGATGACGATATGGGCAATAAGGTGGATCGGTTTAGAAACGCCGGGGCCGGCCGGTTATTTTTCCTGAATGTCGCGGAACCAGCACTGGCCGTCGTTGGCATTTTTTTGCTGGGTTTGAATCGCACGCCATAAGGCCGGATCGGCGACCGCCTTGTTGCGCGGCTTGGGCTTGCCAGTTAAGTCTTGGGCAAAGATGGCGCGGATTCCTTCGAGAAGTTCGCTGAGGGCTGTATCGGTCTGCATCACAAGTACTCCACGCCGTTCCCCCGGGGATGTGCAATTTAACACGTCTTTGAACGATTGTAAGTGCGGAAAGAATGTCCGAGGGCGTTATTCACAGGGTTTACCATACAGCCGCGGCTGCAACAAACAGACTTCGCGGCCGTGTCTTGGCAACGCGCCGCTTCCATCGATCTGTAGAGGCCAAGAACAAGCCGGCAGCTCTCCGGTTCCCCTCAAAGTGAAATAAATTTCGTGGCTGGCGAGCCGAGCTCAAGATGCACTGGATGGCCGCGTTCTCGTCCCCGCCCTCCAGCGTCATCGCGGTGGGCGAAGCCGCGTCTGCGATAGATTTTGGCATCTTTCCGACCGGGGCGGATCGCAAGAAACACCTCCCCCAACTCATATGCCTGCAAACATATATCGTGATGGCTCGCAGCACCAGCGAAGCCTTATGGCGAAGGACCGTGGCAACGTATTGAGGTGGGAATGGAGCGCAACTGTCCAAAGTTTAGATGCACGCCAGCACGTCGGTTTGCGTGAAATCATCGCCTTTGAACAGCAAGGGCAGGTTCATGCTCTTGGCGAGTGCGTAGGCGGCGCAATCGGCAAGATTGAGCCGCGCCTTGGGGTTCATGCCCTTGCCGAAGCGTGCGAACGCCAGCAGCGCTTCGCGCGCCTGAGCTTCATCGAAGGGCACGATCTCGAAGCCGTTGTCCGCAAGAAAGAGCCACATGCGGGCCAGCGCAACCTCGCCGCGGCGGGCGCGCATGACCATCCCTGTCTCAAACACAGTGACAGCCGATATGAGCAGGCGGTCTGCCTCCTGAATCGCGTTGGCGTAGACCGCCGCATCGGGTTCCAGCTCGAAGATGGCGACCAGAGCCGAACTATCCACGGCGATCATAGGGCGCTAAGATCTTCCATGATCTCGTTCGGCGAACGCGTATCGAGGATCGGAAGCGCAGCAATCTCAGCCCCGAGGGCGGCCATCTGTTCGGCCGTCATGCGGCGGCGCCGGCAAACTTCCGGCTGAATGCCCGCAACACGCGCCTGCGCTTCGAGCGCTTGCCGGATGGCCTCCTCGACAGAAACGCGCTGCGCGGCGGCGAGCCGGGCGGCAAGAGCTTCGGTTTCCTGAGAGAGATGAATCATGCCCGCAAGATAACACGTGCGCCCGCAAAACGCTACCTGCCGCCCTACTCCGCCGCCGTAATAAGCCCCTCGCCCGCCTCCTTGCGCTCCTCCAACTCAACTCCCTCGATGCGCGCGCCGCGGCTGGCGATCTTGTCCGCCGACACCATGATCTTCTCCAAATCCGGACCGAGCTGCGTGAAGTGCCGCTGAAAATCGAGCACGCGGGTCCGCAGCCGGCCCACATCCTCCAGCATCAGGCCCACCTCGCGCTGGATGACATCGGCCTGCTCGCGCATGCGCACATCCTTCAAAATCGCCATCATGGTCTGCACCGCGAGCATGAGCATGTTCGGCGAGACGATGACGATGCGCGCGCGGTGCGCCTTCTGGATGAGGCCGGCGAAGTTCTCGTGCAGTTCCGCGTAGACCGACTCCGACGGCACGAACATCATGGCAGTGTCCTGCGTTTCGCCGGGGATGAAATATTTCTCCGCGATATCCTCGATATGCGCCGCCACATCGCGCGACACGCGGGCTTGCGCCTCGCGCCGGGCGGCATCGGTTCCCGCCTCGCGCAGCGCCTCGAAGGCTTCCAGCGGGAATTTGGCGTCGACCACGATGCCGGCGGGCGCGTAGGGCAGATGGATTAGGCAATCCGGCCGCCGCCCGTTCGACAGCGTGGCCTGAAAGCTGAAGGCGCCCTTCGGCAGCCCATCCTCGATGATCGCCTCCATGCGGATTTGCCCGAAAGCGCCGCGCGCCTGCTTGTTCGACAGCACGTCCTGCAGCGAGACGACGCGGCCGGAAAGCTCCGTAATAGAACGCTGCGCGCTATCGATGACGGCGAGGCGCTCGTAAAGCGCCGACAAATTGTCGGAGGTGCGCCGGCCGGTCTCCTCCATGCTGGAGCCCAGATGCTGGCCGACGCGGTCGAGCCGCTCGTTCAGCGTGCGCGCCAGCTCCTCCTGGCGCAGCGCTATCACCTCGGTCATCTGCGCCACGCTTGAGCCGAGATGCTGGCCCGCGCGGTCGAGCCGCTCGTTGACGGTGCGAGACAGCTCCTCATGGCGGCGCGCCACAATCTCCGCCATTTGCGCAACGCTCGTGCCGACATGCTGGCCGGTGCGGTCGAGGCGGTCGTTCAGCGTGCGCGCCAGCTCCTCCTGGCGGAGCGCGGCAATCTCGGTCAGTTGCGCAACGCTCGCGCCGAGATTTTGGCCGACGCGGTCGAGCCCGCCGTTCAGCGTGCGCGCCAGCTCTTCCTGGCGCAGCGCGGTGATTTCGGTCATCTGCGCGAGCCGGCCTTTCAGCTCCGTAAGCTCGGCCTCGGCTGCGCGCGCCTGATCCCCGCGGGTGCGCTCCTCACGCGCCCGCAGCGCACCCTGCCGGATTGTGAGAATAATCAACAAGAGGAACGCAAGCGCCGCAACTCCGGCGAAAACCGCAAGCAGCGCAAGCGGATCGTCCTTGAGCCGCATCCATTCCGAATATGCGAAGTCCACCAGAGCCGCCCTCCCCCAAGCACCATCGAGAACAGTGGAAACCGGCCGTTTCATGTTGACGCGATTCGAAACGGCCCGGCAAGCGGAGGGTAGCTGATTCGTTCCCCAGAACGCATGCGGAACGTTGGGCGGCGCGGCGGTTGTTGCGGAAGATGCCTCGCGCTTATCCGCGAATTAGGTTCCGGCCGCTTTGTTGTCACGCCCGCGAAGGCTGGAATACAGTGATCGAAACTCTAAAGATGTGCGAAAGCAATGACATAGGGCTGCGCGTACTGCCCTCATCCTAACGCTGAAATTGAATGCCTTCACTCATCGCGCTTCTCTCCGCCCGATCGGGGGGCCTCGCGCCAATCCAGACTCTGACTACGGCTTCTTGATCTATCCCAAGCAAAGGTGCTCTCATTTACTTTCTTTGCCGCGGGATGCTAGCGCTGGCCGAACTCCCGCAGCACCGGAACGCCTGCATCGGAATATAACTGTTCCCCCCAAAAACCGGCCGCAACGGACTTGCTATGAACAGGTGAGCGGCCTGGCAGCGGCAGCGTAGGACCGTTTTTGGCGGGAGCGCTCTCTGCAAAATCGCACAGTTCGGCTTAAGCAACGAGATCTTACGATAATTCAAAGAGTTAAGCTACACCCGCCAGCCTGTTGCGAATTTTCTGGGCGAGCCAAAAGTACGCGAACCTTTGAGGGTTGTCCTACGACTAATGAAACGTCTGGCAATTAGAATTACAAGGAGATACCTATGTTAAAACTGTTATCGGTTACCACCGCAACGGCTGCCATCTTCGCAATCTCGCTTTTGGGCGCGGCTCCGAGCCAAGCCTCGGTTTGCAGCGAATTGCGGCTTGCCTGCGAGCAGAAGGGCAGCCTGGGAGAAACCGGCGCTGGGGACTGTAAGAGATACCGTGCAACCTGCCTGCAGCCGCGCTGGTCGTCGTGCCGTAGCCTGCGCTACCAATGCCTGCACAAGGAAGGCCTCGGCGAGGCCGGCCAGGGAGTCTGCGCCCGCTACCGCCGCAACTGCCGCTAAACCATCGCTCAAATAGAAATGGCAGCCGCCCGCTCAGCCGGGCGGCGAGCTTAATCCGAAGGCTTCGCCCCCCGTGCAACGATTTTTTTCGGTCGAATGGCTAGCCGTCACCCCGGAAAACGCATCGCGTATATGCGGAATCTTGACGGACGCCGCGCCGCGCTCTGTAAGATCCCGGATAGCCGCGAGCGGCTTCCGGGATGACAACGGTGTGGGCTCGCGGTTACACATTCTTAACCTCAGTTTGCAGCTTTCTTAAACCGGCGAGTTCAATCCGTGCCGCTTCCTTCAAGCCCCTATCATGGACGAAAGCGCCTTGCTAAAGTTTTAAGCGCGAGCTAACCTATTGATAATACAAGACACCTCCAACGCTGCGGCGTGCCCTGGCCGGGGCGACCGCGCCAAAACAGAGTTAATTTCTGGCCGCAGATATATTTAACGGACTTTTTGGATGCAGCTTTTGCGGGTGAAAACGCGAAAAATTGCGAGTTTCGCGGCGGGAAGTATTCGAAATGCCTGCCCATTTACCATGCGAATATTTACTATGTCATGGGGCTACGAAAATGCGTAGGGGCTTAGCATCGAAGCCGCCTGCTTCGTTTTGTCTTTTAAAGGAGTTCTACTGGCGATTTCGGGCGAGGATCGCACCCCGCAATTGATGTTGAGGCTGTTTCAGACCGGTTGCAGACCTTTGGGTTATTGGCCGGAAACTTCCCTTACTGGGGACTTGCCCTATCGCAATCGCTCAGCTCTTCGGCCTGGGGGCTATCTTCTGAACATGCCCCCTTTTAGTAAATGGTGCCTGCTTGCGCTAGGCCCTCGATTTTTCTGGTTACCGAGAGCCACTATTGCTCTCGCGAATTTGAGAAGGACGGATAATATGAAAAGGCCGCGGGCCATCAGACTGGTCTGTGTAACTGCAGCGCTATTGCCCGAACGAGCAACCGCTGGCAAAAATATCGAGGGACGCAGCTGACTGTCAATGCTGACGGCAGCACGTCTGTAGTGAAGCCTGCCTTGGAGAGAGCTATGCCGCGCGCCCTTACTGTCTACCTGAACAGCACAGACGTTCCCAAGCGAAAGGCCCTGCAAAAGGCCATCGACGAGCTCAAATTTGGCCTTACGGTTGATGAGGCCTATATGCCCTTCGAAATGGCAGGTTATTTACCTTGCATCTTGAATGGCGAAGACGCGGGCTTTGACATGTGGTTCAAAAACCGCCGATCGGAATTTGAAGTTCCCACCGCTTTGGAATCCCAAATCGGAGACCGTGACGTCGCAATTTTATGCAAATGGGGCGGAGACCCGCGCGAAGTTGCGTCGGCGATGATCGTTTGCGCGGCACTCGTCAATAATTTTAACGCCGTTGCACAGGACGGCAAAGGAGACACGCTCCTGTCCTCCAATCAGCTTCTTGCGAAGGCCAAAGCTGCCCTCGCTTCTTGAACAAGGATTTGCGTTAAGGGGCGTACGCGTTACTCGGAAATTGTTCACGCCGGCACCTGCCGGCACCCTGTGTCCGGTTCCGAGCTTTGAGCCGGCTGGATTGCTTATGCTTAACTTGAGACTTTCGTCCTCACGCGCCCCCGAGCCGCCCGAAAAATATATAGGTTTTTAGACACGCGTGAGACTGAGGCATCCCACGCGTGCTTAAGGCCGAGGCCGTGTGAAAACGTGTACGGACGAAAAAATGATAGAATTTTTTTCCTCGTTGGGTCGCACTGAAACTCCCTGTCCGCTTAATGGGCATTCATCAAGCAGTGTGAAACAGCAAGATCAAATATAGCCAAGAATTCCCGCCGTGGTCTGAGCCTGCGAACCCCAACCGAGGGGAATAGAATTCTAATGGCGCTTTTTGCTCTGACGTTTTCACACGACCTCGCCCCATTGTTGCCTATGCCTAACGTGCGCAAGACGCACGGCATGCATGCGGTTGTGGGCGATGTGTTTGCGCGCGCGATCCTTGACGGCAAGGCATTCGCCGTCCCGGAAGATATGCCCATTCCCCCTTCCTCGCGCACATCTTCGCCCGATTGCCCTGCCCGCCGGCTCCGCCTTGCCCGGTTCCCTATTTTGCGCTAGCACAAGGGCCGCTGTTCGGTCTAAACCACAAGCTGTGGTCCCCCTGGAGATAAGCAATGACGGACGTGGCGCCTGCGCGCAAACATCAAGGTTCCATCGTAGTCTTGGGAGGCGATGGTTTCTGCGGCTGGCCGACTTCGCTGCATCTTTCGAACCTCGGTTACGATGTCGTCATTGTGGACAATCTTTCGCGCCGCAAGATCGACGTGGATCTTGAAGTCGAGTCGCTAACCCCAATCGCGCCAATCAGCGCGCGGCTCCGGGCTTGGGAAGACCTCACGGGAAAACGGATCCGCTACGAGAGGCTGACGCTCGGTCTCAACTATCAAGCGATCAAGGATCTTTTGCTGGAAGTCCGGCCGGCGGCGGTCGTGCATTTTGCCGAGCAGCGGTCCGCGCCCTATTCTATGAAGTCGTCCCGGGAAAAGCGATACACGGTCAACAACAATCTGAACGCCACCAACGATGTGCTCTGCGCCATCGTGGAAACCGGCATCGATGCCCACCTCGTGCATCTCGGCACCATGGGCGTCTACGGCTACGGCACCGCGGGGCTCGATATTCCGGAAGGCTATCTTCCGGTTCAGGTGCAGACCGATCTCGGCCCGCAAACGATGGAGATTCTGTTTCCGGTCAATCCGGGCAGCATCTACCATATGACCAAGACGCAAGATCAGCTGTTCTTTATGTATTACAATAAGAACGATGGCGTGCGCGTCACCGATCTGCACCAAGGCGTTGTGTGGGGAACCCAAACGCGGGAAACCTCGCTCGACGAGCGGCTGATCAACCGGTTCGATTACGATGGCGATTATGGCACTGTGCTCAATCGCTTCTTGATGCAGGCGGTGCTCGGTTATCCGTTGACGGTGCATGGCACGGGCGGGCAAACGCGGGCGTTCATTCACATTCAAGACTCGGTCCGCTGCATCGAGCTTGCAATCGCCAACCCGCCCAAGCGCGGCGAGCGGGTGCGCATTTTCAATCAGATGACGGAGACCCACCGGGTGATCGATCTGGCAAAGATGGTCTCCGAAATGACGGGCACACCTTATCAGCTTATCGAAAACCCGCGCAACGAAGCCGAGCAAAACGATTTGCGCGTCTCGAACGCCGGTTTCATACAGCTCGGGTTCAAGCCTACGAAGCTTCAGGATAATTTGCTGACGGAGGTGCAGGACATCGCCCGCAAATACATCCATCGCTGCGATAAGAGCAAAATCCCCTGCACGTCGCGCTGGCGCCCGGCGTAAGCCGCCGGGTGGTGAATGAGGAAGGCGGCCGCGATTTAGAGCTTAGGGCGCGTTTGCGCCGCCGCCGGGACAAGAGCATCGTGCGCGTAATCGAACGCAACCGTCATCGCGAGGCGGCACTTGCGGCCGTGGCGAGCCAGAACAGCAGCGATGAGGATTGCCCTGAATTACTTCGCTACGCTCGCAATGACGGGGTTTCGATTTTACACACGCCGCTTTGAAATCGCGGAAATGGCTTGTGCCGCACTCTCAATGTGGTATGAAGACCCTCGCGGATGCTGCAACGCAGCCTTCCGCAGTTCCCCGGTAGCTCAGTCGGTAGAGCAAGCGGCTGTTAACCGCTGGGTCGCTGGTTCGAGTCCGGCCCGGGGAGCCATCCTTTTCCAAAAATAATGTTTTTGCCGGCTCGCAAAGACGCGTGGCGATGCGTATGAGCGCGGCAACAACGCCGTACAACTACCGATTGTCACGGAGCGGCCGGCGTTCCTGCCCAGCGCTCTAATCTATGGAATTCGCGATTAGCCCCCAAGCTCCGATTGTGGGGGATTGCCCCGGCGTCAGCGTGCCTAATGCTTCCACGCCACCAAGCGAATGCCGGAAAAACTCAGCGGCGACGGCGGCCACTCCGGCTTTCGAGCCGGGATCGCCGGGCACCTCCTCAGCAAGTGTCAGTTCCCCGTCCCGCACCTTGGCGTAGATCCGGCCCGAGCGATGCTCTGCGAAGTTGATGACCGGGATCGTCCGGGCGCATTTCCTCAGGAAGTCTGTGTTCTTTTCCGGCGCAAGCGACAGGGTTGCGTAAACCTCCGCCGGCCGGCGCGCGGAGATGTTTATTTTTTTGAACCGGTCGACATCGAGGATCCGCTCGATGTCCAAGACATTCAGCTCGCCGTTTGTGCCGAACGCGATCGTCCGCGGCCGGCATCCCTCCGGAACTCCATTATCGAGGAACTCGAAATGGATGTGCTTGGCCTGCTCCCCGCTCCAGGCAAAAAACAGCCGCGGCATACCGGTATAGGCTTCGACGTTGTGAAACAGGAGATCGTCGACAGCCTTATAACGTCCGAATTTCTCGCCCCTCTTCCAGGCACGTTCCACCGTTGCCTCAGGCGGCGTGATCATGAAGAATATGTAGATCCTGTAGCCGAAGCGCATGAGGAACCGGCTGCAAGCGTCCTGGTTCGCGGCAAAGCTATCGAATCGAAATCGGTCGATGAGAAGGTGAGGAAGCTGCGCTTTCTCACCCTTGCCCGTCATGTACCGGTCGAGCTTCTTGTCCACGATTGCAACTTCATGACCGGTCAGCGTTCCCGCATAGCGCCGTGCTGGGCCGAGGCTGGCGTAGTCGAGCAAGAACTTGCGCCAAATGTCTGGACTGATGATTGCGAACTCGTTCCACCGGATTCCCAGTCTCGCCGCGAGCTGTTTCTGCAGCGGGCGCATTGTGCTTTTTCCCGATGCGGAAGCCCCCTTCACATTCATGATGACGGGGTGCGTCTGAGGCGGCAGAAGGTTGTAGCCTTCCTCCGCGATGGCGCGATGGAAGTATGGTTCGATGTGTTCTCCGATAAGTTCGCTGCCATACTCATTGATCGCCATGGGAATGGCGAGCGCGGATAGCATGCTTGGGGCGCCGAGCAGGCGTCCGTGTTTTCTTCTGATCGCGGAGGCAGCGCTCAAGAGGGCTCGATAGGCATTGCGTTCGAGGCTTGTTGCGGCCGTCTCAGCCTTTTCGCTCCATCCGGCGACGATTCTGAGATCGCGCTGTTCGCCGGTTTCCAGGGGGGCGGGCGCGGGCCGCGGCTTGGCCTTAACTCCGAAACTGCCAAAAAATGAGCGTTTCCCGGGCGGTGGACATGCAGCGGCGCCGGGCTCTTTGAAACATTCCAGCAACTCCCCGCCAATGAAGTTCGAAACCTCAAGCCGCAACGTCTCGTGGATCCGCTTCACCTCCTCCATGCGCGGAATAATGTAATGAGAAAGGATCGTTTTGGTGATCCCCCGGAAATTAGTGCCCAAATCCTCGTATTTGGTACCGTCGGCCACGTAGACGTCCGCCATGACGCGGATGAGTAGCTCGTGGACAGCCAAACGCTCTGGCCTAAACTCCGCGAGGTCTTGCGGCGCAATGCCTGAAAAGGCGCTCAGCTCGTGCAGGGTTGCTAGGTTTGTGGTTACATTCTCTGGCCGGAAAACTGTCGATAGCGCCAAGAACTCGCTTGGAAGCGTGGAATCGATACCCGGGTTCCAAGGGCCAAATTCGTCTCCGGGTCCGGGAGCGTTCATGTTCACTGTCAGCGGCGCTCACTCATGTCAGCGGCTCCTTCGCCTCATGGAGCAAAGCTCGCCCCGCTCGGGCGCTAGCGAGGTTAGCGCGTCCTCAAGGTCGAGAACGATGAGCTTAAGTCTAGAAGCCGTCCAAGCGTCAGCTGCTGCGCTACGCGCCTCGTTAATCTGCGCCAGTGCTTCCTTAAGATGAAGCCGCACATGAAGAGTCTGGGACGATGACATGACCGGAACCCTGATAGAAGGCTGAAAACGGCATGCCGAAGGTTAAAGCATAAGACAAAAGCCGGCTATTCGATAAATGTTAACATCCGCTTCATCTCAGGTTGCAAGACGGTCCTACACCTTGCAGCGACCTTCGCGCAGAGAAGGGACGCCGTTGTGAAAATTGGTCAACGGCCACCGATTTTTTCGCTAGAACCTGCTGATCGAGGCCTATCTGTGAAAAAATGCAGGCAAGAAAAAACACCGCATGCACACAACCAAAAGCATTTTTGACGGGCTAGGCTGCTTCCGGACAAGTGTGAAGCGGTTTTCCGATAAGAAGCACGAAAAAACAAAGACCTAGAGCCCGTTTTCGATTCCATCGAAAGCGGATAGGCTCTAGACGAGGAAGAGGGCGAACTCGCCGATCTTCAACCTATACGCCGCTATATCGCAGATATTAATCCTTTCGCCGCGCGAGTCCCCAAGCAGCGTTACTAGCAGTCTCAACGCCCGCGCAAATACTGACCGCAACGCCCCTCATCCTGTCCTTCTCCCCATGGGAGAAGGGACGCTGTCGACACCCTCCAGTTTCGCAATCATATGCGGAGCCTGCAACATCGCACCCTCTCCCCAACAGCGTCCGCTTGCGGATGCGGTCACTCTAAGTTGCAAGCTCGCCAGCTTGCGGGGAGAGGGCTGGGGTGAGGGGGAATGCGTCCAATATTAATCGCCAGCCTCAACTCGCAAGCTCGGTGGCGGCCGCTCTCTCCATGCGCTTGCGCTCGTTGGAATCGAGAAAGCGCTTACGCAGGCGGATCGACTTCGGCGTTACCTCGACAAGTTCGTCGTCCTGGATATAGGCGAGCGCCTTCTCCAGCGGCATCCGCATCGGCGGCGTCAAGCGCACCGCCTCGTCCTTACTCGTCGTGCGGATGTTGGTAAGCTGCTTGCCCTTCAGCACGTTCACTTCGAGATCGTTGTCGCGCGTGTGCTCACCGACGATCATGCCGGGATAGACCTTGGTCTGCGGATCGATCATCATCGGGCCGCGGTCTTCGAGGTTCCAAAGCGCATAGGCGACCGCCTCGCCCGTGCTGTTCGAGATCAAGACGCCGTTGCGGCGGCCTTGGATCTCGCCCTTATAGGGCGCATAATTGTGGAACAGCCGGTTCATGATCGCGGTGCCGCGTGTGTCGGTGAGGAGTTCGCCCTGGTAGCCGATGAGCCCGCGCGTCGGTACATAGAAAATGAGCCGCTGGCGGCCGCCACCCGAGGGGCGCATCTCGATGAGGTCGCCCCTGCGCTCGGAGAGCTTTGAGACGACCGCGCCGGCATGCTCCTCATCGACGTCGATGATGGCCTCCTCGATGGGTTCGAGCCGCTGTCCCGTCTCGGGGTCGGTCTGGAACACTACGCGCGGGCGCGACACGGTCAGCTCGAAGCCTTCGCGCCGCATGGTCTCGATCAGAATGCCAAGCTGCAGCTCGCCGCGGCCGGAGACTTCGTAGGCGTCGCTGTCCGGCGATTCGGCGATACGGAGCGCGACATTGCCCTCGGCCTCGCGGAGGAGGCGCTCGCGGATAACCCGGCTTTGGACCTTGTCGCCTTCCTGGCCGGCCAGCGGGCCATCGTTGATGCGGAAGGTCATGGTCAGCGTCGGCGGGTCGATGGGCTGGGCGGGCAGCGCTTCGGTCACTTGCGGATCGCAAATCGTGTCCGCCACCGTGGCTTTAGTCAGCCCCGAGATGGCAACGATGTCGCCGGCCACGCCCTCCTCTACGGCCACGCGCTCAAGCCCGCGGAAACCCAGCAGCTTGGAGACGCGGCCCGTCTCGATGAGCTTGCCGTCGCGGCTGATCGCTTTCACAGTCATGTTCGGCTTGACCACGCCGTTCGAGACGCGGCCGGTGAGGATGCGCCCGAGGAAAGGATCGGCTTCGATGGTCGTCGCCAGCATGCGGAAGGGACCGCCTTCGGCTTTGGGCGCCGGCACGTGCTCCAGCACGAGATCGAACAGCGGCGCCATGTTTTCATGCGAGCCGGCCGGATCCATCGACATCCAGCCTTGCTTGGCGGAGCCGTATAGGATCTGAAAATCGAGCTGCTCTTCGTTCGCGTCGAGATTGGCGAACAGATCGAAGACCTCGTTCACGACCTCGATATGGCGCTCGTCCGGCTTGTCGATCTTGTTGATGGCAACGATGGGCTTGAGGCCGATCTTTAGTGCCTTGGCGACCACGAACTTGGTCTGCGGCATCGGCCCTTCGGAGGCGTCGACCAGCACAATCGCGCCATCCACCATATTGAGGATGCGCTCGACCTCGCCGCCGAAATCGGCGTGGCCCGGCGTATCGACGATGTTGATGCGCGTGTCCTTCCACTGGATCGAGGTGACCTTGGCGAGGATGGTGATGCCGCGCTCGCGCTCAAGATCGTTCGAGTCCATGGCGCGCTCGGCCACGCGCTGGTTATCGCGGAACGAGCCGGATTGTTTCAGAAGCACGTCGATCAGCGTTGTCTTGCCGTGATCGACGTGGGCAATGATGGCTATGTTGCGCAAGCCCATGGCTAACCGCGCCTTTCGTGAGTTCATGCTGCGATGCGGGATTTTGGGCTAGATGTGAGGCATCGGCGCGCCCGCGTCAATGGGAATGCGCTGCGGCCAGTCCGCCCGCCGGTTTGGATTTGCAGCTATTCATATAAACAAGACCGTAAAAATGGGCCGATAGGGGAAAGTCGC
>JBKQIH010000060.1:0-43164 GCA_052148445.1 Rhodomicrobium sp. | reverse complement strand
ATGCGTGCGATCGTGCGGCGCACTTCGCGAACACGCGCGGTATTATTGAGCTGCGCAGTCGCCTTCTGAAACCGCAAATTGAACTGCTCGCGCTTGAGTTTGATGAGTTCGTCCTCAAGTTGGTCGAGCGTAAAATTTCTAACGTCTTCGATATTCATCGCGGCCCCGCTTAGTCCTTCATCGCGCTATGATCGCCAAGCCGCGTCACGACGCGCGTGCGGATTGGCAATTTGGCGGCTCCAAGTCTCAACGCCTCGCGCGCGGTTTCCTCGCCGACGCCGTCGATCTCGAACATGATTTTTCCGGGCTTGACGCGCGCCGCCCAAAATTCGGGCGAGCCTTTGCCTTTACCCATGCGAACTTCAGTTGGCTTTTTCGACACCGGAAGATCGGGGAAGATCCGGATCCACACACGCCCTGCGCGCTTCATCTGGCGCGTAATGGCGCGGCGCGCCGCCTCGATCTGGCGCGCTGTGACGCGTTCGGGTTCCATCGCCTTCAGTCCGAAACTGCCAAAGTTAAGCGATGTGCCGCCTTTGGCGTTACCATGCATCCGGCCGTTGAAGGCCATTCTGAATTTCGTCTTTTTCGGTTGCAGCATCGCTTACACCATATTTCCAATGCGCTGCGCGAAATCGCGCGCGCTTCTATGCCTTTTCCCGTTCCCTGCCGTGATCCCGATCGCGGCCTCCCCGGTCACGGTCCCTATCGCGGCGAGGCGGACGGCCATCGGGGCGCCCGCCGCCGCCGCCTTCCTGGTTCTCCATCGACAGGCGCTCTTGCGCCATCGGGTCGTGCTCAAGAATCTCGCCCTTGAAGATCCAAACCTTCACCCCGATGATGCCATAGGCGGTCTCGGCCTCGGCCGTGCCATAGTCGATATTGGCGCGAAGCGTGTGCAGCGGCACGCGGCCATCGAGATACCAGTCCATGCGCGCGAGTTCCACGCCGCCGAGGCGGCCTGAAACATAAATGCGCACCCCTTGTGCTCCAAGCCGGAGCGCTGATTGGGTCGCCCGCTTCATCGCGCGGCGGAAAGCCACGCGGCGTTCGAGCTGCTGGGCGATTCCTTCGGCGGCCAAAGTCGCGTCAATCTCGGGCTTGCGCACCTCGACGATGTTCAAATAGACCTCCGAAGAGGTAAATTTGGCGAGCTGGCCCCGCAGTTTTTCGATATCGGCCCCTTTTTTGCCGATCAAGATGCCGGGGCGCGCCGTATGCACCGTCACCCGGCATTTTTTATGCGGGCGCTCGATCACGACCTTGGAAATACCGGCCTGCCGGCGTTGCTTTAAAATAAATTCGCGAATCCGGAAGTCCTCGTGCAACAGCCTGCCGTACTCGCCCTTGTCGGCGTACCAGCGGCTGTCCCAGGTCCGGTTAATTCCGAGCCGGAGCCCGATCGGGTTGACTTTTTGACCCATTAGGCTTGCTCCTGCATTTCTCTCACGACGACTGTGAGTTGCGAGAAAGGCTTTTCGATCCGCCCCATGCGGCCGCGGGCACGCGGGTGAAAGCGCTTCATCACCAAATTCTTGCCGACATAGGCTTCGGCCACGATGAGCTGATCGACGTCGAGGCCATGATTGTTTTCAGCGTTCGCGATCGCGGACTGCAGCGCCTTTTTCACGTCCTTGGCGATGCGCTTATGCGAGAAGGTGAGATCGGCCAAAGCCTTTTCGACCTTCTTGCCGCGGATTAGCTGGGCAACGAGATTGAGCTTTTGCGGGCTAACGCGCAACGAGCGCGCCACGGCCTGAGCCTCATTGTCCTTCAAGCGCCGCTCGAATTTCGATTTCGACATGGCTACTTCCTTTTCGCCTTCTTGTCGGCGGCGTGGCCGTAATAGGTGCGGGTCGGAGAAAACTCGCCGAATTTGTGCCCGACCATATCCTCGGAGACCAGCACCGGGATGTGCTTCTGGCCGTTATGAACGGCGAAGGTCAGCCCGACGAATTGCGGCAGAATGGTGGAGCGCCGGCTCCAGATCTTGATCGGTGCGTTCGATTTCTTATCGCGCGCGGCATCCGCTTTCGAGAGCACATAGCCGTCGACGAACGGGCCTTTCCAAACTGAACGTGTCATCGCTGCCTCTATTTCTTCTTCACGTGCCGGGCGCGGACGATAAATTTATCCGTCTTTGGGTTCTTGCGGGTGCGGGTGCCCTTGGTGCCCTTGCCCCACGGCGTAACAGGATGCCGGCCGCCCGAGGTGCGGCCTTCGCCGCCGCCATGCGGATGGTCGACTGGGTTCATGGCGACGCCGCGCACGCTCGGACGCCTGCCGAGCCAGCGATTGCGGCCGGCCTTGCCAAGATTCTGGTTCGAATTATCGGGGTTGGACACCGCGCCAACAGTCGCCATGCAGTCGGCTTGCACCATCCGCATCTCGCCTGAGTTGAGGCGCAGGATCGCCATGCCCTGATCGCGGCCGACCAGCTGGGCGTAGCAGCCCGCCGAGCGCGCAATCTGGCCGCCCTTGCCGAGCTTCATCTCGACATTATGGATAATGGTGCCGATCGGCATGCTCGCCATCGGCATCGCATTGCCCGGCTTCACGTCGACCTTGTGGCCCGCCACGACCTTGTCGCCGGCATTCAGGCGCTGAGGCGCAAGAATGTAGGCCTGTTCGCCGTCCTCATATTTAATAAGCGCGATGAAGGCGGTGCGGTTCGGATCGTATTCCAGCCGCTCGACGGTGGCGGGCATGTCGAATTTGCGCCGCTTGAAGTCGACGATCCGGTAAGTCCGCTTGTGGCCGCCGCCGCGCCTCCTGGAGGTGATGTGCCCGTGCACGTTCCGGCCGGCGCTTTCGGAGCGCCCTTCGGTCAGCGCCTTCACCGGCTTGCCCTTCCATAGCTGCGAGCGGTCGACCAGCACAAGCTGGCGTAGGCCCGGTGTTATGGGGTTATATGTTCTCAATGCCATGGCGAATGCGCCTCTACCGAACCTGCTTTATAGCCTTGCCGTGATATCGATCGCCTGGCCCTCTTCGAGGGTCACGATCGCTTTCTTGAAGTCGCTCTGCTGTCCTTTGACACCCTTGAACCGTTTAGTCTTTCCCTTACGGATCAGAGTGTTGACAGCAAGCACCTTGACGTTGAACAGGCGCTCAACGGCTTCCTTGATCTCAGGCTTCGTCGCGGTTATCGCGACCTTGAATACGACCTGGCTGTGCTCCGATGCCATGGTCGACTTCTCGGTGACGAGCGGGAAGCGGATCACGTCGTAAAGTTCTTCTTCCCTCATTTGAACCGCTCCTCTAGCGCTTCGAGCGCGGCGCGTGTCAGCACGAGCTTATCGCGGCGCAGAATGTCATATACGTTGATACCCTGGACCGGCAGGACATCCACATTCGGAATGTTGCGCGCGGCCATGGCGAAGTTGTCCTGCAAAGCGGCTCCGTCGACGATGAGCGCATTCGAGAGCCCGAGCCCTTCGAACTTGCCGCGCAGCTGTGCCGTTTTTGGATCTGCCAGTTCGGCCTTGTCGAGCACGATCAATGCGTTCGCCTTTGCTTTGGAGGACAGCGCATGTTTCAAAGCAAGCGCGCGCACCTTCTTCGGCAGATCGTGCGCATGACTGCGCGGAACCGGGCCGAACGCACGGCCGCCGCCGCGGAACTGGGGCGGCTTGTCGTTGCCGTGGCGGGCCTGACCGGTGCCCTTCTGCTTATAAATCTTTTTGTTCGGACCGTTGACTTCGCTGCGGCCCTTCGCCTTGTGCGTGCCGGCCTGCCGCTTGGACAGCTGATAGCGGACCATGCGCTGCAGGATATCGGCGCGCGGCTCAAGCGCGAAAAGATCGTCGTTCAGCTCGATGCTACCGGCAGCGGACGCATCGAGGGTCATCACATCCGCTTTCATTTCGCCCCCGCTTCCGCGCCAGCACCGGCGCTATGATCGTCTGCTTTGCGGAACGCTCCTGGCTTCGGTGCGGCGTCCGGCAGCGGCCGCTTCACGGCATCGCGCAGCATGACCCAGCCACCTTTCGAGCCTGGAACGGCGCCGCGGATAAGGATCAGACCGCGCTCTACATCGGTGCGCACAACTTGCAAATTCTGCGTGGTGACGCGTTCGTCACCGTAATGGCCCGCCATTTTCTTGCCGGCGAAGGTTTTGCCGGGGTCTTGGCGGTTACCGGTCGAGCCATGGCTGCGATGCGAGACCGAAACGCCATGGGTGGCGCGCAAGCCGCCGAAGTTCCAGCGCTTCATCGCACCCGCAAAGCCCTTGCCGATACTCGTTCCGGTCACATCCACATATTGGCCGGCGATGAAGTGATCCGCGGTCAGCTCGGCACCAACGTCGATCAGATTGGCGGGCGAAACCCGGAACTCGACGAGCTTGGCTTTCGGCTCTACTTGCGCTTTTGCGAAATGGCCGCGCTGGGCGCGGGTTACGTTCTTAACTTTGCGCGTGCCGGAGCCGAGCTGCACCGCGGTGTAGCCGTTCGCTTCTTGCGTCCGATGCGCAACCACTTGGCAGTTTTCGAGTTTCAACACCGTGACGGGGACGTGCTCGCCCGCATCGGTGAAGATCCGCGTCATGCCAACCTTCTGTGCCAACAATCCCGATCGCATCGGTCTGCCTCAGTTCCTATTCCGCGCGAGCGGCGCGGGCGTTCCAACAATGGCCGCCACAACGCGGCCGAATTCAAAACTACAGCTTAATCTCAACGTCTACGCCTGCCGCCAGGTCGAGCTTCATCAGCGCATCCACGGTTTGCGGGGTCGGGTCGACGATGTCGATCAAGCGCTTATGCGTCCGCATCTCAAACTGCTCGCGGCTCTTTTTGTCGATGTGCGGCGAACGGTTCACGGTGTACCGCTCGATGCGCGTTGGGAGCGGTATGGGCCCCCGCACGTCCGCGCCGGTACGTTTCGCCGTGTTAACAATCTCCTTTGTGGAGGTGTCGAGCACGCGATGATCGAAAGCCTTCAACCGGATGCGGATCGTTTGACCAGCCATTTCTCACTCCCAAAAGAAGAGGCGCCCCGGAATACGGGACGCCCGCTTCCCAATTTCCCTTGCTACTTTATGATGGCCGCGACCACGCCGGCGCCGACCGTGCGGCCGCCCTCGCGGATAGCGAAGCGAAGCTTCTCCTCCATGGCGATCGGCACGATGAGTTCGACTTCCATGGAAATGTTATCGCCCGGCATCACCATCTCGGTGCCTTCCGGAAGATGAACCACACCCGTCACGTCCGTCGTGCGGAAGTAGAACTGCGGGCGGTAGTTACCGAAGAACGGCGTATGACGGCCGCCTTCTTCTTTGGTCAGAATATAAGCTTCGGCCTTGAACCGCGTGTGCGGCGTCACGGTACCGGGCTTGCACAGAACTTGGCCGCGCTCGACCGCCTCGCGATCGATACCGCGCAACAGGCAGCCCACGTTGTCGCCGGCCTCACCTTGATCGAGCAGTTTGCGGAACATCTCGACGCCGGTCACAACCGACTTCACGGTCGGCTTGATCCCGACGATCTCGACTTCCTCGCCGACTTTAATGATACCGCGCTCGACACGGCCAGTAACCACGGTGCCGCGGCCGGAGATCGAAAACACGTCTTCGATTGGCATAAGGAAGGGCTTATCGCGCGGACGCTCGGGCAGCGGGATGTACTTGTCAACTTCTTCCATAAGCTTGGTGATGGAGCCCCAGCCAAGTTCACCCTTGTCGTCTTCAAGCGCAAGCTTTGCGGAGCCATGCACAATCGGAATATCGTCGCCCGGAAATTCGTACTTGGTAAGAAGTTCGCGAAGCTCCATCTCGACGAGTTCAAGAAGTTCAGGGTCGGCGATATCGACTTTGTTCAGATACACGACGAGCGCAGGGACGCCAACCTGACGGGCGAGCAGGATGTGCTCCCGCGTTTGCGGCATCGGGCCATCGGTCGCGGCAACGACGAGAATTGCGCCGTCCATTTGCGCCGCACCGGTGATCATGTTCTTCACATAGTCAGCGTGACCGGGGCAATCGACATGCGCGTAGTGCCGGTTTGGCGTCTCGTACTCCACGTGGGCGGTCGAGATGGTGATACCGCGGGCCTTTTCCTCGGGGGCCTTATCGATCTGATCGTAGGCGGTGTATGTCGCGCCGCCGGTTGCAGCCAACACCTTCGTAATCGCAGCCGTTAGCGAGGTCTTACCATGATAGACGTGACCGATGGTTCCGATATTCAGATGCGGTTTCGTGCGCGCGAATTTTGCCTTGGCCATTTGGCTCTCCGTCTTCCCCTTTATGCCGGTCTAGAGACTAGAACCGGAAAAAAAGCTCATGCTTACTTCGGTTGAACTCAATATCAAGCGTATTTCGCCTGAACCTCGTCTGCCACGTTCTGAGGAACTTGCGCATAATGATCGAACTGCATGGTAAACTGCGCGCGCCCTTGGCTCATGGACCGCAGCGTGTTCACATAGCCGAACATATTCGCTAGCGGGACCATAGAGTTAATTACGGTTGCGTTGCCGCGCATTTCCTGACCGAGGATCTGGCCGCGCCGGCTCGTGAGATCGCCAATAACGCCGCCCACATAATCTTCGGGTGACACCACCTCAACCTTCATGATCGGCTCGAGCAGCTTCGGACCGGCTTTCTGCGCACCCTCGCGGAAGGCGGCACGCGAAGCGATTTCGAATGCGAGTGCACTCGAATCCACCTCGTGATAGGCGCCGTCGATCAGCGAGACCTTAAGGTCGAGCATCGGAAAACCGGCCAGGATACCGTTTTCCAGCACGCTCTTAACGCCCTTTTCGACGCCAGGAATGTATTCTTTGGGCACTGAGCCACCTATGATCTTGCTCTCGAACAAGAACCCAGCGCCTTGCTCCTGAGGTTCCAGCACGAGCTTGACGCGCGCGAACTGACCGGTGCCGCCGGTTTGCTTCTTATGGGTGTAATCGACTTCCTGCTTCCGCGTGATCGTCTCGCGATAGGCAACCTGCGGCGCACCGACGGTCGCCTCGACCTTGAATTCGCGGCGCATGCGGTCGACGATAATTTCGAGGTGAAGTTCGCCCATGCCTTTGATGATGGTCTGGCCGCTTTCCTGATCGGTGGACACGCGGAAGGACGGGTCCTCCTGCGCGAGCCGGTTCAGTGCGAGGCCCATCTTTTCCTGGTCCGCCTTCGTCTTAGGCTCCACGGCAACCTCGATCACGGGGTTGGGGAATTCCATGCGTTCCAGCACCACGGGCTTGAGCGGATCGCAGATCGTGTCGCCCGTAATGGTGTCCTTCAGCGACGCAATCGCGACGATGTCGCCCGCATACGCCTCTTTGATGTCCTCGCGGCTGTTCGCGTGCATCAAGAGCATGCGGCCGATGCGTTCTTTCTTGTCTTTTACCGTGTTGATGAGCTGCATGCCCGTCTCTACACGGCCGGAATAGATCCGGCAGAAAGTGAGCGAGCCGACAAATGGGTCGTTCATGATCTTAAAGGCGAGCATGGAGAGCGGCTCGTCGTCGGCCGACCTGCGCACGGTCTCCGCGCCGGTTTTCACATCGATGGCCTTGATCGGCGGGATGTCGACGGGGGAGGGCAAATAATCGAGCACACCGTCGAGGAGCGGCTGTACACCTTTATTCTTGAAGGCCGAGCCGCAGAACAAAGGATAGAAGTGGCTGCTGATGGTGCCTTTGCGAACGAGTTCTTTCAGCTTCGCCTCGTCAGGCTCATTGCCCTCGAGGTAAGCTTCCATCGCCTCGTCGTCGACTTCAACGGCCATTTCGACAAGCTTATCGCGGTATTCCTTGGCTTTCTCGACGAGGTCGGCCGGAATATCGACGTCGCGGAAGCTCGCGCCGAGCGTATCCTCGTCCCAGACCACGCCCTTCATGCGGACAAGATCGACAATGCCCTTGAAATCGTTCTCGGCGCCAATCGGCAGTTGCATCACGATCGGTTTCGCGCCAAGACGGTCGATCACCGAGCGCACGCAATCGTAGAAGTCGGCGCCGATCTTATCCATCTTATTGACGAAGATCATACGCGGGACGACGTACTTATCGCCCTGCCGCCAAACGGTTTCGGTCTGCGGCTCAACACCCTGGTTCGCGTCGAGCAGGGCCACAGCGCCGTCGAGAACGCGCAATGACCGCTCCACCTCGATGGTGAAGTCAACGTGGCCTGGCGTGTCGATAATATTGACGCGCTTGCCTTTCCAATAAGCAGTCGTTGCGGCCGAGGTGATCGTAATGCCGCGCTCCTGCTCCTGCTCCATCCAGTCCATCGTCGCGGCGCCATCGTGCACCTCGCCGATCTTGTGGCTCTTGCCGGTGTAGTACAAGATACGCTCAGTCGTGGTCGTCTTACCGGCATCGATGTGCGCCATGATACCGATATTGCGATAGTCTTCGATTGGGGTCTGACGTGCCATGACTAAGCCCTCGCCGTAGCCTTAAACTCTACCATCGGTAATGCGAGAACGCGCGGTTGGCCTCGGCCATCTTGTGCGTGTCCTCGCGCTTCTTAACCGCGGTTCCGCGATTATTCGCAGCATCGAGCAACTCGCCCGAAAGCCTTTCTTCCATCGTGTTCTCGTTGCGCGCCCGCGCTGCTGTGATGATCCAGCGGATCGCCAGTGCCTGACGGCGTTCATTGCGGACTTCGACCGGCACCTGGTAGGTGGCACCGCCCACGCGCCGGGAGCGAACCTCGATCGCGGGCTTCACATTGTTCAGCGCCTCGTGAAAAAGCTCGATACCGTCGCGCTTCGCCTTTTGCTCGATGCGGCCCAGCGCACCGTAAACGATGGTTTCCGCCGCCGATTTCTTGCCCTCGAACATGAGGCTGTTCATGAATTTCGTGATAACGAGATCGCCGTACTTCGGATCCGGGATGATCTCACGTTTCTCAGCTCTATGGCGCCGTGACATGCTTTTGTTCCTTAACCCTACTTCGGCCGTTTCGCGCCATATTTCGACCGGCGCTGTCTGCGCTTGGCCACGCCCTGCGTGTCGAGCACACCGCGGATGATGTGATAGCGGACACCCGGCAAGTCCTTTACGCGGCCGCCACGGATAAGCACAACGGAGTGCTCCTGCAAATTATGGCCTTCGCCTGGGATATAGCTCGTAACCTCGAAGCCGTTCGTCAGCCGCACGCGAGCAACTTTCCGCAAGGCCGAGTTCGGCTTTTTCGGGGTCGTCGTGTAGACGCGCGTGCAGACGCCGCGCTTTTGCGGACATTCCGTCATCGCCGGAACTTTATTTCGCTTGACCGGCGCGACGCGCGGCTTGCGGATCAACTGCTGTATCGTTGGCATTGACGCTTCCAAATAGTAACGGCACGGACCGGTAATTTAAAAGAGGTCCGATGACGAAAAATGAGATGACCGGAGCCCTAGCTCCCCCACCCCATACATGTGCTGTGTCCGGTTTCTTTGCGGCAGTGTTTAAGCTGGAACGCGCTTTACGCGCGAAAAAATGCTTACGACCTTCCGCCAGAGTGGATGCAAAATAGGTGGCTCCGCGAAGCCCGTCAAGCTCAAATTTGCCTTATTTTTCGGGATTCCGGCAATTGTTGCCTCCGGGTTCCGGCGGAGCGGGATTTTAGCGCGCTTTCATCGGGACGGCAAGCCTGGTGGAAGCTTTGAAAAGCGTTTGCGAATTCGTATTTGCGCGGCTTCCAGGCGGCACACCGTACATGCCCGCGGGGCAAGCCCGCGGGCATGTTTTTGCTGAAAGCGCCTATTTCGGCAAAAGCACCGAGTCGATCACATGAATGACGCCGTTCGATTGCTGAACGTCGCCTATCGTAACCATGGCCGTGCCACCATTCTCGTCGACGAGTGCGATATGGCCATTCTTCATAGAAGCCTTGATGACATGCCCGCTAACGGTGGGAATATCGTACCAGCCGCCGTCGTCCTTAATCATCTTGGCAAGAGCGTCGCTGAGCACCTTCTTCGGCACGACGTGATAGGTGAGCACGGCCGTCAGCTTTGCCTTGTTTTCGGGCTTTAGCAGCGTGTCCACGGTTCCGGCAGGCAATTTTGCAAAAGCTTCGTTCGTAGGTGCGAAGACCGTAAAGGGACCGGTTCCCGAAAGCGTATCGACAAGACCCGCGGCCTTGACGGCGGCAACGAGGGTAGTGTGATCCTTCGACTTTATAGCGTTCTGCACGATGTTCTTGGTTTCGTACATCGGCGCGCCGCCGACCATCGGGTTCGCGGCGGCCAATGCCGCGCCCGATACCGAAAGGATGGCGGCGCCGCTTAAAGCGAGGATCGTTTTGCGGATTTTCATGTCGGACTCCTATTAATTTTGGAACAGGCATGGCAAAGGTTGACTTGCCACGCTGGTATCTACGGAGCCTCGAAGGGAAAGTTTCAAAAACGTGCCGGGCGTTTTGCCGGCAAGGAAGAAGTTAGTCCGTGTCCGCATTTAAGACCGGTAGCCCGATCCTCGATCAGGGCGAGTTAGCGGACTTGCTCCGGCGCACCGCCGAGGGCGACCGGCAGGCTTTTAGCGCGCTGTATAACAAAACGGGAGCGAAACTTTTCGGCCTGCTCCGGCGTATATGCTCATCGGAGGAGACAGCCCGGGAGGCCTTGCAAGAATGCTATGTTCTCATTTGGAAAAACGCCGCTTCTTATAAACCGGCGCTTGCAGCGCCGATGACCTGGATGGCGCGCATCGCGAGGAATAAGGCGATCGACGTCAGAAGGCTTCAATCCGAGCGCATCGCCTCTGCCAGTGCCCAGCTCGATTTCGAAGCGCCAAGCCTCGATGCGGACCCGCTTGCGGTCACCGAAAAGAACGATGAGTTGCGGCGGCTCGCGGATTGCTTGCGCGGATTGCCCGCAGACCGGCGCGAAATGATTTTGCTGGCCTATTATACCGGGCTCAGCAGAGAGGAGCTTGGGGCACGGTTTGCCCGGCCGGTGAACACGGTCAAAACCTTGCTACGGCGCGGCTTAGCTCAGCTTAAAGAGTGTCTCGATGGCCATGACTGAACCGGGCAGCGGCGACCCCAGCGGTCTCGCCGCCGAATATGTACTTGGAACTCTCGACGCAGAGGAGAAGGCAGAGGCCGAAGCGTTGTTGCGATCCAGCGGCGCGTTCGCCGCAGAGGTCGAGGCATGGCGGCGCCGTCTGGATCCGCTGTTAGAGGCGGCTCCAGCCACTCCGCCCGCGGGTGTATTCGAGGAAGTCCTAGCTGCTATCGGCGCCAGGGAAGATGGCGCGCCCGCTGCGATCGTTCAGCTTCGCCGCAGGGCTGCAATTTGGAAATGGACGGCGGCCGCAGCCACTGCTCTTGCGGCGAGCTTGCTTGTTGTTATCGCAAGCCGTATCCCCGGGCCGCCAGCCACACCGTCCTTTGTGGCCGTGCTTGAGTCGGCGGACAAAAAGCCGGCTTTCGTGGCCACTGCCGGCCCCGCGCGCGGCGGACTTTTTATCGAGCGGCTCGGTCCTCCGCCTCCGCCGGGCCGGAGCTTTGAGCTTTGGGCCATCCGGGAGGGAGCCGCGCCGCAATCGCTCGGCGTCGTGGATCGCGCCGCCGGCATATCCGCGAAAACGCTGATCCAGAAAACAGGCGGCGCGCCGCTCGCGCAGATTTTGCTGGCGATCACCGAGGAGCCTGAAGGCGGCTCCCCCAACAAAAAGCCCAGCGGTGCGCCCCTGTTTACCGGGAAACTCGTTCAAGCGCCGGTGTCGTGACGGCCGAGATGGGCGGCGGCGGCACCCGTCGCGCCGCCAAGGATCGCGCCTGCCACGATGTCGCTCAGCCAGTGATAATCCGCTCCCAGCAGGCCGATGACGACCGCCATGACCAGCGCCACTCCGAGCCAGCGGAGCTTCGGCCAAAGAAACCAAACTGCGCCCGCGAGCGCGCTCATGGCCGTTGTATGACCGGACGGAAAGGACGCATAACCCGGTCCCCCGTGGAAAGGAAAGAAGCCGTAGGTCCCGTTACCGAAATAGGAGGGGTTGGGATTACCCTTGAGCCAGGTTTCGGGCCAGGTGCGGCCGAAGACCCATTTAAGCTCCTCCTTCAGTGCCCAGGCAATAAGGATGGCGCAGGAGAGGCGCAGAATCGCGGATTCGGCCGGCGTTAGGAAGCCTCGCGCGAGTGCGCGCACCGCGACGATGGCGACGCCAATGGACGCAAGCGGCCCTAAAGGGTCGACAAGATGGGGCAGCCAAGTAAAGAACTTATCTCCGGAAAGATGAGGCCGCAGTGCTTCGGCAAGCTGGCGGTCCGCGTAAAAGTAAGTCAGCGGCACGAGAGCCAAAATCATGCAATAAATAAAAACGGCTCTCCCAAGCCCGCCCCGCTCAACGCTCATTTCACCGTCCAATCCCGTCTAACTAGCCAAGCTTGCGGCAATATTTACCGTAAGCGCGAGAACCGCAGTGTTGAAAAAGAAAGCGACAATTGCGTGCAGCGTGACAAGCCGCCTGAGGGCGCGCGATTTGATTGCCGTGTCGGAGGTTTGCGAAGTGGCCCCGATGGATGTCGCAAAGTAGAGAAAATCCCAGTAGTCGGGGTCCTCGCATCCGGGGAAGATCAGCCCGCCGGCCTCGTCGCCTTCATCGGGCCGGTAATAATCGTGCGCATAATGCAGCGCGAACGCGACTTGGGTTACGCCCCAGGAGGTCATAATCGTCAAGACCGCAAGCCCCGCCAGCAAAGCCTTTTCGGAGTTCCCGGTGGTTAAGAGCTTGGCCTCGCCGATGAGCCCGGCAATCGCCGCAAAGCTCGCCGCAATCGCCAGCAGGATGATGGACAAAATTACAACCCGGCTATCGTCGCGGCGGCCGGCCCGCGCCTTGATACGGTCGGATCCGCAGCTAGACATCGTGCGGAACGCGAAAAACAGATAAACGAAGCCGCCCAAATCCCAGGCTATCGCCGAGCGGACCGTATGAGGCAAGCTGTGGGGCAGGAACGCGATCGCAGCCACGCCAACGATGGCCGCTGCGTAGAACCGCGGGCGGATCATGACGGAATGCATGAACGCCATCGGATTGTACCAGCTGCGGGCTGTTGCCATCGTTCCCTCCCAATCGCGTTCCGTTTGCGTTGCTTGCGGTCATCGGCCATTGGGCGGCCCGCGTCAATGGGTTTGCTTGGGCGTAAGCACTTACTGAAACGGTGCGTGCGGTGCGAGCGTTTTACCTCCATAATCATTTGCGCCGCAGGCGTGTTAAGCATCTGCCGGCGGCTGGCGCCAGCCGGCTTATCCCCATGGAGGAAAGCAACGATGATGATGCAATCGGTCCGGGCTCCGGTTTCGCACCTCGTAGACATCGCCGATTTGAAGCCGACGCAAATGACAATCGGAATGAAGGAGGTCCAGACGAGAGCTGCGAAGATGAAAGCTCTTGCTCAGCAGGATGGAGACAAGTTCGTTCGCAAGCACGTTATCCCGGTGGTGAAGGGGCCTAAGGAGAATTTTTATGTCATCGATCATCATCATTTGTGCCGCGCGATCCTCGCTGCAGGGGCCACGCAGGTTTCGGTGACGGTCGTGCTGAATCTCGCGAGGCTCGATAAAGATGCCTTCTGGGTGTTCATG
Source organism: Rhodomicrobium sp. (assembly GCA_052148445.1). Classification (GTDB taxonomy): domain Bacteria; phylum Pseudomonadota; class Alphaproteobacteria; order Rhizobiales; family Rhodomicrobiaceae; genus Rhodomicrobium. Next base: position 29,638 of record JBKQIH010000060.1, on the reverse strand, counting down.
GACAACAGAGGGCTCGTTCACCCCTTCGACGAAAACGGCAAGCGATGCGATTATAAGGATATTCCAAAGTCCATCGAGGACATGGTGGACGATCCGTTCCGCAGCCTTGCCGGCGCGCTCCGGCGAAAGGGCGGCTATGCGAAGGATACGACACCCTTTAGCGAATTCCTCTGGGCCGATTTCTTGAGGCGGCGTCTGGACCCTAAGAACGTCGCGAAAGACTTCGCGGCTGCGCTCGAAGCGGCCTATGCGCTCGCCAAGAAGCCAGATAGCGATCATCTCCCCGGCTGGTGCGGACCGGTGGAAGAGGAAGGGTGATGCCATAGGCCTGGCAAAGCATGAAAAGCCGGGACTGGGGGGACTTCCCATGCGAGGGCTACGCTCATCGGTTTTGCGGCGATTCCCATCTGGTCCCTGCCGCCGGCGCTCAGCGTGCTGGCACGTGCGAAGCTAGTCCTTTGGCTCGCGGCGTTCTTGATTGCCGGGGGCACGGTGCTCGCAAGCATGAATGTTTTGCGAAGCGCGCCTGCTAGAGTGCGTGTGGAATAGTTCTGCGAAGACGCAACCGGGATCGCCGTGATTGCGAGCAAAGCGACGCAACCCAGAACCATGGCGGTTTTGCGATGCCGGCTGCGCGCGGGTAAGCGCACGATGCTCCGGACCCCGATTTAGATGGAATCAAAAGCGGGTTCTAAGTCTTTGCTTTGCCGTGCGTCTTACCGGAAAAACCGCTCCCGCCCGCGAGTCAAGCCCGAGGGCATGCTTTTTCCGGACCCACTCTAATGTTTGAAGCGGAAGCGCTGACCCGCGGACTTCTGATTTTGCTGCAATTCCAAATCGCTCTCGAAGCCGAAATCCGGCGGCAGCGGGATGTCCGGGCGCGCGCTCGGCGGAGGCAGGGCCGACTCCACGAGGTAGCTGCGCTCCCTGACTTGCGGCCGCTGCGTGCTGTCGGAGGTTAAGGCCGATAGGCCGCCCATCCCGCCCGTGCTTCCGCCAACCGGAGCCCATTGGCTTGCGCCGAACCAGACTTGAACGAGTTGATGCTCGTCCTCTGTGAGCTTCACACCGGCATGGTGGCATTTGGCGAGCACAAAATCGCGATAGGCGCGCGCCACCGCAGCGGGCGAGCGCGTATGTTCGAGCCACGGATCGATCTCGTCCACGGCGTCGAGTACGAAAGAGACGTCTTTTAGGGCGATGCGCAGGCCTTCTTGATTCGCCCGGGCCACGACAGCTTGCGCCGTTTTGAGAGCGGCGAATCCGCGCTCATGCACTTCAGTTGCAATCAGAGTGAAGAGCAGCTGATATTCGCTCGGCGGTAAAGGCGGAGCTTTGCAGGCCTCATAGATCCGTGTGATGGAGTTTTGCAATTCGGCTAGCTTGGACGAGCTTGTGTCGGGCTGCCGTTGCAGCCTTTGCGGTGCAGGGGGCGGCGGCGGCGGAGGAGCCGGCTCCTCTGTGCGGTGGCGCCTCGCATCGTAAACGAAATGCGGCGGCTTATCGGTGATCTTGATACCTTCGGGCAGAGTGGTGTTTAGAAAGTTCAAAAAGCCCCCCGAGCCAGCCCAGTTTGTGCCGAGAGTCTTGGCGTGGCCCAGGATCTTTTGGGCCCGGTCCGCCAGATAGGCGATTGGCACCGGCTTTTCGGACGACTGGACGACGTCGATCACAAGGTCGAGGATCTCGGCGCCGATGACCTGAAAATCCTCGATGAGAGATTGCACCGCGGAGCTTGCGGGCGCGGCGGGCAAGCGCCGCTTTAACGGCTCCGGAGCCGGGTTGTAGCTGCCATAATTGGGTTGCGCCGCGATGGGGTGGGCGGGCGATCTTTGCGGGACGCTTTGCGTGAGCGCCCGGGTGCCGTCGTAGCCGAGTTCGCCGCGAGGCTTTGGTCCGCGCTCCTGTTGCAGCATCAGCGGGCTGCTTTCATCCATCAGAAAGGCGATCATGTCCCGCTCTTCGATCCAGCCGTCACTGAAGGCTTTGTAAATTTCGGCTGTGTTTTCGTTGGCGTAGACCACCGTGCGCCGGTCGTGGGAGCGAAGATGGTGGAGGACGGGCGTGAAATCTGCATCGCCCGAAAGAATGATGAACTCCTCGAAGCGCGTTGGATGCTCGAGGAAGTCGCGGATATCGCAGGCCATCTTAATGTCGGTGCCGTTCTTGAATTGAGAAGAGAGCGGCTGGCAATCGACGACCTCCAGGCCTGCGATCATGAAATTCGTCCGGACTGTCGCGAAATTGTGGGGGTCGTGCGGCCCGCCGCGAGTCACAAGTTTGCGGCCCGGATTGCCGTAGCAGCGCGCAACCGCGAAGCGGCGGCGCTGACACTCTGAATAGGACTTGAAATGGACAAGCCCGCCATTGGCGATCCGGTTCATCCATTCTTGCGGGTTGCGCGCAAAACGGCCCGCGGCCTCCTCGCTTTGACGGCGTAACGACAGATACACGTTGTCGAAATCGACGAACAACGCGGAAAGACAGACCTCCGCGGACCCCGGCATCATATTTTATACCCCGCTCGGACCATCGTCTGCCAAATGACCCCTCAACCCGGCATCCGATAGCTTATTTAAAATTATGGCAGTTCCGCAAGGCCTCCTGCATGCCTTTAGGCTTTTTCGGGCCATTTTTTTTAGGTTCGAAGTGACTAACGTAAACGTGACAGGATTGTTCCGTCGCAAGTCCCGCACCCGGCCGCAATTTCAGGAGCAGGAACCCCATCAGCTTACCATCCACCTTCGAGCCGCTGCATTAAATGGTAAACGGCTGCCATACGCAAGCACTACGTCGCAAGCGCGGGTTTATCCACATCGCCGCTGCCGAGGCACAGAGGCCGGGCGAGTATCCCGCCCCCCTGCCGCCGCCTCAAGCCGTATCGGCTTCAAGCTGTATCGCAAGTGTTGGATTGCACGGCCGTTTCCATCGTCATTGGTGTCAACGCACCGCGAGCCATTTGCGCCCGGCTAGGCCGGACTGAACCCTCCGGCGCGGGCATGGGAACGGCGAAAGCCAACGCGTAGAGCGCGGGCAAAAACGTCATGGTCAGGATCGTCGCGGCGATAAGTCCGCCCATGATAGCGAGCGACATCGGTCCCCAGAATGGCGATCCCGCGAGCGGCACGAGCGCAAGAACAGCCGCCGACGCCGTCAGCGCGATAGGCCTGAACCGGCGAACGGCCGAGCCAACGATGGCGTCGTAGGCATCGATCCCGCTCCCGGTATCCTGCTGGATTTGATCCACGAGAATTACGCTGTTGCGCATAATGATGCCGGCAAGAGCGATCGCACCGAGGATGGCCACGAAACCGAAGGGCTGCTGAAAGGCTAGAAGCGCTGCTGCCGCGCCTACGATGCCGAGCGGCGCCGTTGCGATCACAAGCATCGTCTTCGGAAAGCTTTGCAACTGGATCATGAGTAAGAGCAGAACCGAAACGGCAAGGATGGGCACCTTGGCGGCAATAGAAGCTTCTCCTTTTGCAGACTCCTCAACGGCGCCTTGCATCTCGATGCGGTAGCCGAGGGGCAAGCTATTGCGCAACGGTTCGAGCTGCTTATAGATAGCCTTTGTCACATCGGGCGATTGAACGCCTTCGGGGACAAGCCCTTGAACGGTGATCGTTGGGAGGCGGTCCCGGCGCCACTCGACGCCCGGCTCGAACACGAGCCGTACGCTCGCTGCCTGCGAGACCGGGATCGAAATGCCGGACGCGGTTTTGACATAGGTGTTCTCCACCGCGGTTAGAAGGTTTCTTGCCGGGGCTGGCTCGCGCAGCACAACGGCAATCGTTTGATCGTTTTCGCGGAACTCGGAGAGGGGAACACCCGAAAGGGCGGCTTGCAGCGTTTGCCGGATGGCGCCGGACGAGACGCCGATGGCCCGAGCCCGGTCTTGATCGATGGCGAGTTCTAGGGATGGGGCTGGCTCGTGCCAGTTGCTGTGCACATTGAAAACTTGGCGATGCGCGGCGGTAATCCGCTTTACTTCTTCAGCGACGCGCTGGACCTCGCCGCGATCGGGGCCTTGTACGCGGAGCTGCACGGCCCATCCGACGGGCGGTCCGAGGAAGAGCGGAGCCACTTTGAAACGGACGTCGGGAAAATCGGCTGCAAGCAGGCCGCGCATGCGTTCGATGACAGCGTCACGGTTCTCCGGGACTTTGGGCATCACCAGAAACTGCGCGAAATTCTGGTTCTTGAGCTGCTGATCCAGCGGCAGAAAGAACCTGGGTACGCCTTCGCCAATAAAGGCGGTGACCGCACCCACATCGGGTTCGCGCAGAAGCAGGCGCTCGAGCCTCAGCGCTTGAGCCTCGGTCTCCTTGTAGGATGCGCCTTCGGGTAGCCAGAGATCGGCGAGGATTTCAGGACGGTCCGACGAAGGAAAGAATTGCTGGGGAATGAGCGTGAAGCCTGCGCCGGCGAGGGCGAACGCTCCGCCGGTCAGGAGGATGACGATTCTGCGCCGCCGCACGCACCAGGCGATGGCGCCGGCGAGCCTGCGATAGAGCCGCGTATCGTATACGTCGCGTTGACCGCCGTGCGCTTGGGGGCGGTGCTTCAGCAGAGTGAAGCCGAGCCACGGCGTGAACGTGACCGCGGCGAACCAGGAGATGACCAGCGAGGTGCCCGCGACCCAGAACAGCGAATTCACATATTCGCCAGAGGTGCTGGCCGCAAAACCGACGGGAATGAAGCCGGCCACCGTTATGAGCGTGCCGGTTAGCATCGGAAAGGCGGTCGAATTGTAAGCGAAGGAGGCGGCGGAGAGCTTGTCCCGGCCTTCGTCGAGCTTCCGCTCCATCATTTCGACTGAGATCATGGCGTCGTCGACCAGGAGGCCCAGCGCGATGATGAGTGCGCCGAGCGAGATACGCTGCAAGTCGATGCCGGCAATAAACATAATGAGAAAGGTTGCAGCAAGAACGGCCGGGATCGTCAACGCAACCACAATGCCCGCGCGCCAGCCGAGCGAAAGCAGCGAAACAGCAAGCACGATAAGCAGCGCCTCGCCAAGCGCCTCCAGGAACTCGCCGACGGCTTTCGTAACCACGGCCGGCTGATCGGAAATTTTGTTGAACTCGATTCCGACCGGCAGCTCGGTGTAGATCCGCTTCAGAGCGGCTTCCAGCTCTTTACCCACTTGGACGGCATTGAAGCCTTTCGCCATGACCACGCCAAGCACGACGCTTTCCTTGCCGTTGTGACGGATCTTGGAAACGGGCGGGTCCTCGACGCCCCGCGTGACGCTCGCGATGTCGCCGAGGCGGACGGTCTGGCCTCCTGCCCGGATTCTGAGCTCGCGGATTTGATCGACAGTGAGGATCGAGCCCTGTACGTCCAGCCTGACGGAGCGGTCCGCAGTCTCGACCGATCCCGCGGGAGCTTGGCTGTTTTGCCCGGCAAGAGCGGCCTGAATGTCGCTTGCGGAGATATTGCGCTCCGCCAGCATGCGGGAGGGAATTTCGATGTAAACCTTCTCGTCCTGCACGCCGAGCAGGTCTACCTTGCCGGCGCCTGGGACGCGCAAGAGGATATCGCGGGCGTTTCTCGCGTAGTCCCGCAGCTCGGGATAGGTGAAGCCCGCTCCTTCGATGGCATAAAGGGCAAGGTAGGTGTCGCCGAACTCGTCATTGAAGAACGGGCCGCGCACGCCTTGCGGAAAACTGCTCTGGATGTCCCCGATTTTCTTGCGTACCTGATAGAACGCGTCGCTCACCTCCCGGCCCCGGGCCTCGCCGCGCAGATTGATGAAGATCACCGCGCTGCCTGGGTGGGCGTATGACTGCACATAGTCGAGCTGCGGGGTTTCCTGGACCTTGCGCTCAATCTTGTCCACGACCTGCTCCTGCAGCTCGTGAATCGATGCCCCGGGCCACATGACCTGCACGATCATGGTACGGAAGGTGAAGTCTGGGTCTTCCTTCTGGCCGAGATTGACGAGCGCAAATAGCCCCGAGGCGAGGACGAGGATAAATAGAAAGCGTGTGAGGTTGGTGTGCTCAATGGCAAATCGCGATAGATTGAAGCCATCTTGCGCGGGCGCGCTCCGGGGCAGTTCGCTTTGCATGGTCCGGTCCTTTGCAATGGCCGCGAGGGCTAGCGCTCTGCTGTGACGGCCGCTTCTGCCGCCGCGGTAAGCATCTCTTTGGCGAGGCGAACCTTCATGCCGTCTGCAAGAAACTGGACGCCACCCGTCACCAGGATCTCCCCCGGCTTCAGCCCAGCCTTGATGCGCACTCCGGCTTCGCCGACGCCGCCGGTGACGACATCGCGGCGGGCGACGGTTTCGCTGTCCGGGTCCGCAACGAAGGCGAATGTTTTGCCTCCGGCCTCGATGAGTGCAGCCAGCGGGACGGTGATAACGGGAGCCTCTTGCCGCAGCTTGAACGAGACCGAGGTGGTCATGCCGATGCGCATCTCGGGGACAGGGGTGGGGACGGTCACACGCACGCCGTAGGTGCGGGAGGCAGCGTCCGCGGCTCTCGCGATTTCGCGAATCTTGCCTTCGCTCTTCACGCTGGGCGCGGACCAAAGCGCGACGGACGCGTTATCGCCTGGCTTTAGCTTTACGATTTCCCGCTCTGGAACCGAGACGGACACTTCAAAGTCATCGGCAAGCGCCTGAGTCACGACCGCTTGGCCGGCCGCCACGACCTGGCCCGGTTCAGCGCGGACCGAGGTGACGGTACCGTCCTTGTCCGCGAGCAAGAGGGCGTAGCCCGTCGCGTTGACCGCTTGTTCGAGCTGGTCCCTTGCCGCGTCGAGCGCCGCTTGCGCCGAATCGAACTCAAGCTGGCGCTGGTCCACCGCTGCCTTCGCGATAAAACCGTTGGGAAGGAGGGAGTTTGCGCGCCTCAGCGCATCCTTCGCCACCGCGGCGCGCGTCTTCGCGCTGGCTACTGCGGCGCGGGCGCTATTTTCGGCAAGTTTGAGATCGGTCTCGTCGAGTCTCGCGATTTTTTGGCCTGCGCCGACCCGGTCGCCCACATTGACATAGCGCTCGACGATCTTGCCCGAGACCCTAAAGCCAAGCGTGCTTTCAATGCGCGGAGCTACGACGCCTGAATAAATAAGGATTCGCTCGGTAACGGGGGCAGGAACGATCATCGCCTTGACCGGGCGTACCTGTACCGGGGCGACCTTTGCCTCGCTGCAGGCTGCGAGCCCCAGTGCCAGCAGGAAGAGCGTAGAGAATGCTCGCCCACGGCTGAGGATTGACGATCTTCCGAATTCTTCAGGCTTCAGGCGCATCGCTTAAGCCCTTCGTTCGACTAGGACGCATCGTGACTACACTTTCAAGGCCGATAAGATGAACGCCGCCATCTCCGCGGGGGTAGGCGTGCCAGGATCGCCGCCGCATTGCGCGGCAAGGACCGGGTGCGAGAAGCCCGCCAAAGCGAAATGGATGCATTTGGCGGCTTGCGCCGGGTCCTGCTGCTTGAACTCTCCGGACACGATACCGCCCGCGACAATGCCAGCGATCATTTCCTCGGTGATCTCAAGATGCCGGTCGATGGCTCCCCAATTCTCTTCCATCGCCACCACGACCATCTCATGCACCTTCTTTTCTTGGGTGTAAGTTTCGGTGGTGTAGCGGGCGAGCAGCTCAATGAATTGTGTGAGGCGTTCGGAGGCAGGCGCACTGGAAACGGCGATCTTGCGGAGCTTCGCCTCCAGATCGGAAGTGATGACGCCGCAAATGGCCTCGACGATTGCCGATTTCGAGGGGAAGAAGCGGTAGACATTCGCGGAGGACATCGTGCAGGCATCGGCAATGTCGGCGACTGTCGTTTTCGAATAGCCGTAATGGCGGAACAGCCGCTCGGCCTCGGTGAGGATGCGGGCGCGTGTATCGCCGGAGGGCGGTGCGGATGTCATGAACGCTGCGGGCTCTGATGAGTGATAAATATCGTTTTTTATCACTATTCCAAAAAACCACGGCTGGCAAGCGGCTCGCGCAATCGTGATGATTGCCAGGTTGCCTCAGCGGTAAATATACAGGCGAAACGCGCTTACTCCAGTCCTCTCCAACTGGGCAGAGGTGAAGGCGCTGCGTTCTAGCGTTCCCTCGCCCCAGCGGGGAGATGGACAGGTAAGGGGGCTAAACCTTGGTGCGTTTGAGGAGAACGTCCTTGGCCTCGTTGACCTTGGCGGCAAGATAGGTCGATCCGCCTTGGTCGGGATGGAAACGCTTCATGAGATTGCGGTGGGCGGCTTGAATGTCGGCGCGGGTGGCCCCGGAATCGAGACCCAGCACGAGATAGGCCTCCTCGACGCCCATACCCCTCGATGCGCCATCGCCATACGTGCGCCTTGAATTGGCGCCGGCGTTCCAGCCCGGCGCGGTGCGGTCGAAATAGGCTTCGAACAATTGCGCGGCTTGTGCGTCGTTCGTGCATAGCTCGGCGAAGCAATCCAGCCGCTCGGCTGCCGTGAAATCCGAGAGCGCCCGGCCGGCAAAGCGCCCTTTCAGCAGCCGGCCCGACATGACTCCGGTGGCGTGATCGAGCGACATTTCGAGATACGCGGTCCGCACGTTCGAAGCGCCGGCGCCTTCCACACGCTGGGCGCCGCCGCCCTGAAACCAGCCAGGCCCGCGCGCGAAGGCATAGGCGAGCGCGCCGGCGAGTACGGCGAGAATAGGGTTTTTGGTCAAGATGAGCGTAGCGCCCGCAGAAAGCAGGGCGCCGGTGCTACCGCGAAGCCGGCGTGCGAGTATGGCGGCGTCAACCTTGGGAAACCACCCTAAAAAATAGAGCAGTGCGCCCGCCGACAGCAGCAATAGGAAGAGCTGTAAAATGTGCCGTCTCCGTGCGCGAGATTGCCGTCAAGGCTTCAGCATCTGTTCGAGGAGCAAAGTAGGCCCGGCGCGGCCTTTTGCATAGTCTTGAAGCGCGCCCCGGCCGCCAGCGGCATAAACGGCGACAGCTTCGAGCAGTTCGCGCAGTTGCGCCGCCGAGCCCGGCCCGAAGCGGCAGGTGGCGCCGCGCGTGAGCCGGGCGATCTCGGCAAAGCAGGCGCGCGCCTCACCGTCCTGGCCTTCCTGGAACAGAAACACGGGCACGGAGAGAAGGCCAAGCTGACCGGCCAGATTGCAAAGCTCGTCTGCGCTTTCCTCCATGGCGTCGCCCACATAGACAAGCGCGCCGGCCTTACCGGCGGCGGCCTCGCGCAACGCATGCTTCAGCACTTTACGAATTTGGGTATACCCGCCGCGGCAGTCCACGGCGGTCATCAGCCGGGCCAGTGCGGCGGCATCGCTGACCCAGCGGCTTGCGCGGCACTCGTCGAAGCCCCGGAAGAACACGAGCTGCACATCGAGCCCGCCAATAGCTTTCACCGCGTTGAACATCTCCGCCTGGACCGCCAGTGCCATGTCCCAGGTGGGCCGGCGGCTCATAGTGGCGTCCATGGCGAACATCAGGCGCCCGGCGCCGGCGGGTTTACTAGACGGCGCGGTGCGCACTTGCGAAAGGAACGCGTCGATCTCGGCGCGGTTCGACTCCTGCGGCGCAACCTCGTGCGGGGCGTTCTTGTTCGCGGGCGGTTTCGGCGGTAGCACCATGGCGGACCTGTATCGGCTTACGGAGGAAATATAGTGCGGTCCCGGCTATTTCTATGACGGCAAATGCGCGGAAAAGTTATTACTCATATGCACCCCGCAAAAATACTTCATGCCTGGAACTAAGCAGAAAAAAAGACCAATTAAACACGCCTTGCTGGCGCTACCGCCATCATGTGGCCATCTTAACCTTGGTTGACAAAACACACTGTTGCCTGAATGCCGCCTCGCTTTCATGTCTTGTTAGCAACGCAGCGAAGCGCTATGACGGTCGGGGCAAATCGCTTATGCCTTTATTTTAGAGACAACAGGATCCGAGGTCCCGTCTAGGCTCGATATGAAGCAGATTGTGTGCGCATTCGCCATCTTCGCGGCCTTGGCAAGCCCCGCGCGCGCGGTAAGCTGCGCCGAGGGCATGCAGGTTATCGACCAGATGTCGAAGATCCTCGATCTGTCCGACCTGGAGCGCTCGAACATCCAGGCCCTGATTACAAAGGCCAAGATTGAGGATGAGCAGGGCCGTCAGCGGAACTGCAAAATCATCCTCGCCGACGCCATCCGTTTCTTCCTCATCAAGACCGTGATCGACTAAACGGCCGTGCGCTACCGGTAGGCGGGCAGCAAAAGGTCGGGCAGGTGCAGCGGCGGCACAAAAGTGATCAAGTGCCGGGTCTTGTCCCCGCCGGTCACCTCAAGGGCGATCAGATCGGTGCCCGCATGCGCAATGTCGATGCGCTCGGGCCGGCTAATCATGTGCTCCACCGCGCCCGCGCGTATGGCGATGGTGCCGCCCTTCGGGTCGTAGCTTAAGCCGTGCATCACGACGTTTTCGACCTCTTTTTGGGCGCCGATGTCCTCCCGGTCGATCTCGATCGTGACCTTGTGCGCATTCTCCGAGCGTGAAATGTGGTCGAGAATGTTCTGCCAATCGCGGCGTTCAAGGTGAAGGTTCTGCATATCGAACACCTGTGCTTTCAAGCTTGTGTATGAATTTAGTCCTGTCACGCTCTTGGGACTTTGACAAATCACAAAGAAACTGCATCCATTGCGGAACAAAGTATTCGCGGCGTTTTTTGATGGTTTGGATTGTTTCGCAGCTGCGTGAGCCTGCTTTTTATTTAAGGCTCGCGTCAATATGAGGTTTAGTTGCGGTGACGAGTGGGGTAAACCATCGTCTAGACGTTGAAAGCGCGTCAAGCTCGCGGCTGCTTTGGGCAGTTTTTAGCCGCCTGATCCGCACCGGCAATTTGAGAGTCAGGGATTGGCGCGGCGAGGTCCGGGAATTTGGCGATAAGACTGGCGAACCCGTGGCGATCAACTTCCGGGAGGCTAAAGCTCAGCGTGCGCTCCTTCTCGATCCGCAGCTTGCGATTGCAGAAGGTTATATGAATGGCGGTATCGAGATCGAGGCCGGCGATATTTACGATCTTCTATGCATTTTTGCGAAGAATCTCAACGAAATCAACTTGCCAGGCTGGATGCAACTCGCCGACAAATTTAGGCTTTTCACCCGTGTTCCCCGTCAGCTAAACGGACTTAGGCGGTCGAGGCAGAATGTGAGCCGGCATTACGACCTGCCGGGCGCGCTGTACGATCTCTTTCTCGATAAGGACAAGCAATATTCCTGCGCTTACTTCCTGGCAGGATTCGAAACCCTCGAACAGGCACAGCTTGCCAAAAAGCGGCACATCGCGGCCAAGCTATGCTTGTCTGCCGGCCAGCGCGTGCTCGATATCGGTTGCGGCTGGGGCGGCCTGTCGTTGCATTTGGCCCGCGAGACCGGTGCCAACGTTTTGGGCATCACCTTGAGCGAGGAGCAGGAACGTTATGCGAAGATGCGCGCGAGGGCTGAGGGAGCCGCGGGCGTTTCCTTCCGGCTTATGGACTACCGCATGCTCAATGAGACTTTCGACCGGGTTGTATCGGTTGGTATGTTCGAACATGTGGGGCTGCCGAACTACCGAGCATTCTTCCGTAAAATCAATGGGTGCCTAACGGATCGCGGTGTTGCCCTTCTCCATACGATCGGCCGCCTTTCCGGGCCGGGGGCGACGAATCCTTTTATCGCGAAATATATCTTCCCGGGCGCCTACACTCCGGCACTCAGCGAAATCGCACCCGCTATAGAGCAGTCTGGCCTACTCATAACTGATATCGAAGTTCTCAGACTTCACTACGCCGAGACCCTAGCGGACTGGCGGGAGAATTTCGAAGGCGCTTGGGATCGAGCGGCGAGCCTCTGGTCAGAACGTTTCTGCCGGATGTGGCAGTTCTATCTCGCGGCTTGCGAAGTCGCGTTCCGCTACCACAATTTGGCGGTTTTCCAGATCCAGCTCGCAAAACGGATCGATGCCGTCCCTCTGACCCGCAATTATCTTTACCCGCCGCAAACGATAGCGGAGCGGCCGGTTCCCGCGCTAGGTTTGACATAAGTCATAGCGCCTTAGAAGGACGCGATGGAGGCTTACGGAATCTCGAAAAGGGCGGATCGGCCTCACTTTGCGAGGGAGGACAAACAACCATGACAACGGGTCTCGATGTATTCGATGCAACCGTCCAGCAAACCAATCTCTGGCTTAAGGATTTGATGACGCGCATCCCGACGACGGACCGGCACTATGCGTATCAGCTGCTCCGCGCGACACTCCACACCTTCAGGGACAGGATCGGTCCGGAAAACGCCGTTCATTTCGGCGCACAGCTGCCGATGCTCATCCGGGGGTTTTATTACGAGGGCTGGCAGCCGAGCAGGCCGCAGACGAAAACCCGCCATCTCGACGATTTTCTTAACGCGATTGAAGAAGAGGCCGGGCGAAGCTTGGGCGCGGGCGCTGGCGGCAAGGTCAAAGCGGTTTTCGCAGTCATCGCCGACAAAATCGATGCGCACGAGATCGAGAAGCTGCGCAAGGTCCTGCCAACAGAGCTCAAGGGGCTGCTGCAGGAAGAGTTCTATCTGTTCTAGAACAGCTAGCGGGCCGGGACACGGCAGCGCGCCGAGGAATGCGATGAGACCAGCGATATACTGCGCGGGGATGCTTGTAGCCGCATGCCTTGCAAGCCAAGCGTTCCTTGCAAGCCAAGCTTTGGCGCAAAGTGAAGCCAGGATTCGAGCCGGGCATGAGCTTGCCGGGAAATTTTGCTCGCGGTGCCATTCCATCGGCCTGCACGGTAAAAGCCCTCACCCAAGCGCCCCTCCTTTCCGGGAAATCGTTGCCAGGGGCCACGTGGAAAATTTGGAGGAGGCGCTCGGCGAGGGGATCGTCGTTGGCCACCCCGACATGCCTCAATTTCAATTCAAGCCACGGGAAGTTGGCGCGCTCATCGCCTATCTCAAGAGCTTGAGCGGAAGGGGATGATCGCGCTCCTTCCTGGTGGCGGGCGTCACTTCGTGCGTAGCTCGCACGCAATAACGCCGGGACTTAACCGGTCTTGGCATCAGTGATGAGCGGATACCGCTCTCACCATCTCGAATGTTAGCTCTCGCGGCGCGGCATGGGTAATGTCGCCGAGGCTCAAAATGCCAACCATCCTCTTGCTCTCGTTGATGACAGGAAGCCTCCTAATCTTGTTTCGCTGCATAAGCTCGAGCGCCTCCTCTATATCGTGCTCCTCCCTGCACCAGGATATGCCCTTGGTCATGACGTCGCGCGCGGTCATCTTGGCAAGATTTCCACCCTTGGCGACAGCACGGCAGACGATATCGCGATCCGTAACCATGCCGATAAGGCGGTCGTTCTCTCCAACGGGCAACGCTCCGATGTCGTGCTCTTGCATGGTCTTAGCGACTTCCAACAGGGGCGTTTCGGGAGAAATCCACATGGCTCCCTTATGCATCGCTCGTTTTACTTTCATGGCGCGAACTCCCTATATGTGAGTTACAAGCATAGGGATCGGAGACATCGGCAAACATTGATTAATGTCAAAACCCCATGGCCGATTTGAAGAGAACGCACGATAAAGGCACAATGAAAATGCCACGCTTGAGGTATTCGCAAGTATGAGTGTGAAAAATAATTGCGCTCTTGCTTCGAATTAAACCAGGTAATACCGTAAATGTGCGGAGGCGGACTTGCAGCCGTTTATTCAGGGAATGGATGGGGTAAAAGCAGAGCGGCGCAATTCCATACCGGAGAAGGCTGAACCGTCCCGCCACAACAAAAGGAGGCCCCAGATGAAGCCGATTCGAACCTATATTCTCATTGCCGACGGGGCGCGCTCGCATCTGCTTTTATCCGAAGGGCGCGGGAAGCCTCTATCCGAAGTGCTGGGGTCGGAACTGCAGCAGGACCTTAGACCGGATCATGAACTGAGTGCGGAGAGACCTGGGCGGGTTCATGAGTCCGCGACCATTGCACGACATGCCATCGAGCGCGACGATCTTCGCCGGCGCGAGAAAGAGCGTTTTGCGGTCAGCCTGGCGTCGGATCTCAACCGGCGCCTGGCAAATCGTGAGTATGACCGCCTCGTCATAGCGGCGGCGCCGGAAACGCTCGGAGTGATCCGCTCCGCATTAAGCGAGAAGGTCCGCGCGGTGATCCTAGCCGAGGTCGCGAAAGATCTGACAAATCTTCCCAATCCCCAAGTCAAGTCTCACCTTGGCCAGGACTTACCCCTTTAATTCCGGCCGAAGGGAAATAAGCGGACGCGGCGGGAGGAGAAAGATATTGCGGTCTCTTGATATTTGTCATGGGCTCGTGGCAGGGCAGCGCTTAAGAGATCTTTTAGCGCCGCTACCGGTATCCAGCGCGGGGGAGGGGGCCGAGGCGTAAATCTGTTTGCGAGCCCATTTTACCGGTGCTATGCTGCCCTCCAGTAGAGGTATTGGAGGCGGTATGCATGGCATTCGCATGCGCTGCGACACGTGTCCGGCCCGGCGCGAGGGCATTTGCGCGGCGCTCGACGATGAGGCGCTTGCCCAACTCTTCCAACTTTCACGCCGGAAGGTCTTAGCGCCCCATAACGTCGTCTTTCGCGATGGCGACGAGGCCGATCATTATTTCAGTATTACTTCGGGCATCGTTAAACTTGTAAAGACGCTCGCCGATGGCCATCAGCATATCGTCGGCCTCACACATCAGCCCGGCTTCATGGGCCAAACGCTGAACCCACGTCATACCTATTCTGCGGAAACGGCAACCGAAGCCGAGCTTTGCATCTATCCGCGCGCGTCGTTCGAAGCCTTCCTAAAATCGCACCCAGAGCTGGAGCGGCAAATTTTCGAGATGACCGTGCGGGAGTTGGACGTTTGCCGCGATTGGACGCTGCTGTTGGGACGCAAATGTTCCTACGAGCGCGTCGCGGGCTTCCTGCTCATGATGGCGAGGCGGATGCCCCGGGCGGCGGATGGAGCGTCGAATTCGGTGCATTTCGAGCTACCGTTCACACGCGCAGAAATGGCCGACTATCTGGGCCTAACGCTGGAAACGGTGAGCCGGCAATTTAGCCGTTTGAAGAAGAAGAAAATTATCGCCCTGCCGTCGAGCCGGGATATTACCATTCCGGACATCGAGCTCTTGAGTGCCATCGCTCAGATTGAAAGTTGCTCGGACGCTTTTGATGAAGGTCAAAGCCGCGCCATTGCTTGAAGATTAGCATGGTTCATCGTTGCGAGTGCGGGAGCGGCTATTATGGCCATCAAGACAATACTGGTCTACCTAGCGTCGGAGAAGAACGCGGCGGCCACGCTGGAGCCCGTCCGGACCATTGCAAATGCGCAAGGCGCCCATGTTGTGGGCCTTCACCTCGCTCCCGATTTGCCGGTTTATGGAGAATTTCCGGCAGAGGTCTCCCAAGATGTCATCGAGCGGCTGCAAAAAGTTGGCAACGAGACTTCCGCGGCGGCAAGGCGCGCTTTCGAGGGGGCGTTTGCATCGAGCCCGGTGACGCATGAATGGCGGAGCTTCATGGTATCCTATGTCGCCGGTGGCGATGTGATCGCTCAACAGGGGCGCAGTGTGGACCTCATCGTTTGCGCCAAGCCCAGTGAGGACGTTCCCGATGCGTGGAGCGATTTCGCCGAGACCGCTCTCATGAGATGCGGGCGGCCGGTTTTGCTCCTCCCCGCGGGGCCGGCGCCCGCGCAAATCGGAACGCACACGGTCATCGCCTGGAACGATACGCGCGAGGCGGCCCGGGCCGTGTTCGACTCGATCGATCTCATCCGGAATGCGAAGACCGTGCGGGCCGTCACCTTCATCGATAACGAAGAGCAGCGCGCGGCCGCCGAAGCGTTCGGAGCGCCTCTTATCGCCACGCTCGGCCGGCACGGCATTTCGGCGGCTTTTGAGGTCGCCTATGCAACCGGCGGTGCTACGGGCGACGCCATCCTATCCAAGCTCGTCGATGAGGGCTGCAACTTGCTCGTCATGGGCGGCTATAGCAAATCGCGTTTCCGCGAGATGATCTTCGGCGGCGTGAGCCGCGACATCTTGCGTGAAACATGGGTGCCGACACTCGTTTCGCATTAGAGTGCGTCCGGAATGAGTGTGAGCGGTTTTTCCGGTAAGGCGCACGGCAAAACAAAAAGCTAGGAGCACGCTTTCGATTCCATCGAGGGCGATAATGCTTGAGGACAGACCGGAGCATTCTCCATGACACTAAAAAAAATAAGACTGGAATTGGCGAGGGACCGGGAACATCCTGAGGGCAGCAACCGGCATGGCTATGAGTTCGTGGGGCCCTTGGACGAGCAGGGGAACCTCGATGCCGTGGCCTGGAAGAAGTACCGCGAGCGCTGCCGCGTC
Organism: Rhodomicrobium sp.; assembly: GCA_052148445.1. Lineage (GTDB taxonomy): Bacteria > Pseudomonadota > Alphaproteobacteria > Rhizobiales > Rhodomicrobiaceae > Rhodomicrobium. The sequence goes on along the minus strand of JBKQIH010000060.1, from coordinate 13,327 downwards.
CGGCGCTTCTGGCTGAACGAGGCCGACGAAATCGGGCATCTCGTGAGAAAGCCCGGAGGCCAGTGGGCCTTCCATTACGATATCCATGGCGATGCCGGCGACGACGAAAGCGGCTATCGCTTTGGAAACCACAAATTCGCGCCCGGCGAATATGTCTCGATCCGCGAGCACGACGACGATGTGATGCGCACCTTCCGCGTCGTGCGCGTCGAACCGATACCGGATTGAGCGGGCAGGGTATTTCCGCCGCCTAGCAGCGATTCGAACGATCGGCCATGATTGCTTTAGGGCCGCCGAAGACAACTGACCCAAATACAGGGCAAGATGCCCGGCGGCCGCTCACAGCACTGCGGTTCACTCGCGGCGGACACACCGTCAACGCGAGGCGGCTTTGGCCGCCGTGGCGATCCAGAGCAGCATCGGTGAGTTCAGCCTGGATGCCTCGCGGAGATTATCCCGCCTCCGAGCCGAGGCTCGCAACGATGGCGATTCCTGAGTGGAACGTGAAGCTCCAGAGTTGCTACAGTTTTATTATTTCTCTTCAAGCGCAGTTGAGTATTGGACACGCTATCGAGGCTCGTGTTGACATCGGTCAATCTTCCGTTAGCTAGAGCGACTGCACATTAACTCCCAACCGAACGCAGAACTACTCCAGAATAGAGGCGCGGACGCGTCGATCTCGATGGCGTTTCTCATCGTAGCCTCCGGGGTATTTCCTCAATGGGAGACAAAGCCGGAATGAGTAGCAAGCATCGGATGTGGGCCCGCCAGCTAGCGCTATCGGCGGCGGGATGTCTCGCAAGCATCGCAGCGGCTCAGGCCCAAGCACCCGCGCAGCCAGCCCCCGCGCAGAAGCCCAACATTCTCTTCATAATGGGCGACGATATCGGGTGGATGCAGCCCAGTATCTATCACCGCGGTCTCATGGTCGGGGAAACGCCCAACATCGACCGGATCGGCAAAGAAGGCGCGATGTTTACCGACTACGTCGCCATGCAGAGCTGCACATCGGGGCGCAACGCGTTCTTCACCGGCATGTACCCGCTGCGCACGGGGATGATCCCGCCACAACTGCCCGGCAGCCCAACCTACTTGAAACCCGGCACCCCGGCGCTCGCCAAGTTCCTTTACGATCTGGGCTATAGCACAGGGGAGTTCGGCAAGAACCACCTGGGCGATCACACCGAGGCGCTGCCCACGGCTCACGGCTTCCAGGAATTTTGGGGCTATCTCTACCACCTCGATGCCATGCAGCAGGTGAGCTTCCCCGACATCAACAAAAACACGAGCACGCAAAAAGTCGCCCCGCCATGCAAAAATACGCCGATCCCCGGCGTTTCCGAAGTTCCAGGCGCTGTGGATCCCAAGACCACAATCTGCCTGACGCCTCCGCGGCCGGTACTCTGGTGCCACTCTTCCGATGGTACCGAAAAGAACCAAACGTGCGAGGATGAGGGGCCGTTGACGCTTGACCGGTCGCGCACGGTGGACGAGGAAATCTCTTCCAAAGTCATTGAATTCCTCGACCGTAACGATCCGAAGAAGACCAGCAAGCCCTTCTTCGTCTGGTACAACCCGGCCCGCATGCATGTCACGACGATGCTCTCGCCGAAATATGAAGCCATGCTGGGCGAGACCGGCGGCAAGGACTGGGGCATCAACGAAGCAGGCATGAAGCAACTGGACGACAACATCGGCTACGTCCTCAAAAAGCTCGAAGACATGGGCCAGTTGGACAACACAATCGTCGTCTTCACGACCGACAATGGCGCCGAGACGATGACATTCCCCGATGGCGGCGTTACGCCATTCAAGGGCCAGAAAGGCGAGGCCTGGGAAGGCGGCTACCGCTCGCCGCAAGTTGTTCGCTGGCCGGGCCACATCAAGCCCGGTACCGTGCATAATCAGCCCTTCGCAGCCCTCGATTGGGTTCCGACTTTTGTCGATATCGCCGGCGGCCCCAAGGGCGATGGGCTGAAGAAGCAGATCGAAGCGGGATCATACCCAGGTATCGTCAAGACGACGCTCGACGGTTTCGACCAGCGTGACTACCTCGAAGGCAAGTCCGAAAAGTCGGCGCGCGACGTCTTCTACTACTACTCGGGCTCGACCCCATCGGCGGTCCGTTACAAGAATTGGAAGATGTACTATACCATGTCGCAGCCGGGGGGAGCGGGCTGGATCTTGCCGCTCGTCTCCTACCATTTCACCTTAATTCAGAACATAAAGCGCGATCCTTTCGAGCAGAACGTTACGAACGACGCGAAGTCGGCGATGAACTTCGGTGGATCGCTCGCCGCCCCGAGCACCGCCTATCTCTACAATTGGAACATGCTGCCGATCGGTCAGCAATTGTGGCTGAAGGAACTCGAAAGCTACAAGCAGTTCCCGCCGCTGCAAGCGCCCGAGACCTACAACCTCGAACAGGTGACCCAAGAACTGCGTTCCAGCGGTTCAACGGCTCCCGGCGGCGGCGGCCATCCAAGCGACTAACCGGCACTCACGCAACGGAGGAGCGCGCCGCGCTCCTCCGCATTGAGAGGAAACCGCGAGGAAAATGCGATGGAAGACAGGCCGTCCTAGCTCTTAAGGGCACCTTGTGGCCTTACGCCACGCCGGCTTTTGCCAGCGCTTGCACGGATGAGATCGTCCGGCTCCCGCTTCGCTCTAAAAGGCCGCGGTAAACGTCCCAATCGAGAGGTTTCCCTGGAAGCGGTGCGCCGTGTTGTATTCTTCGTAGTCGCGTGCGCTGAAAGTCACCGGTATTTCCCCGAATTTTGTTGAATAAGTCAGGCCGGGCCCAATCGCATCCACACTGCCCTTGAAGGGGCCCAAAAGGGCGCCTTGACCGGAATCGCCGGTAATCTGCCGGTAATCATAGCCAACGATGCCGATCTCCAGGCCATTGTCGAACTTATATCCGGCTGCCCATTCGAAGTGGAATTCGTCACCGGTTTGATATTGCGTGTCGTAATTCTCCTTGCTCGTCATATATCCCACGGCGCCGTTGAATTGCAGCTTTGTGGTTTTATCGAACCAGGTGAAGGCCCATCCCACGTCGAGCGAAGGCCGGTTGAGACCGGTAATAGGGAAGAAGCCTGTCTCGTAGCGCCCGGTGGGGATAACGCCGAGCAGATGAACGGTATGAGAGAAATCGCCAATATCCCAGCCGAGTTGCGCTTACAAGATCGTGTCGCCGGCGCCCGCGCCGCTCGTCTGCGCAGCGATTGAGGTGAGCGGACCCGAAGCGCGGGCGTCGTAATTTACAGAGGCCGCCGGAACGGACACCGACACACCGAAGCGGCCATCCAGCGGTTTACTCCCGGGGACAAGAAGGATGTTCAAGGTGTCGGCGAATAGATCGGCTTTGACGCCCGCATTGAAGGTACGGCCGCCAAAATCGAAAGTCCCGCCGATCGCGCCGGGGTAAAAGGACACGGCATCGGTGAAATAATAGCCCGGTGGAGGGGTGAAGCCAGCCCCAAATGAAAGGCTTCCCAAAGGGTAAGCGGTGAAGGCATATTCAGCGGCGTTTCCTGCCGGAACTCCCGAGCCGAGCGCAGCACCGGACGCAAATATAAAGCACACGAGCTTCTTGGGAAGCATCGTGACCTCCAGAATAGCGGTTCGCCATTCTGCCGCAGCCTGCTAGAGTCGGCGGCGCGATACAAGCTCCCGTTGTGCAAGCTTCGAAGCCGCTCTTTTCACACACTCCTACGCAGGAATGATGCCTCACCGATGTATCGGCTACGGCCGCTCATTCTTTCAAAACCAGCCGCAATTGCGCTTTGTAATCGTAGACCGGATAATCCTTGATGATCGGAACGCCGATTTCGAGCGACATCACGACACGATCGCACAACTCGCGTCCGATGGCGAAATCCGCCGGAAGAAACAGGTGCCCGGTTTGACCCGATGCCGGCTCACCGTAGTTGATACGGATATCGTAGCTCGGATAGAGGGTTAAGAACCAGCGCTCCGGCAGATCGATGTTCAGCGTCGGGGCCATTTGCAGGTCGCTGATATCGCGTCTCGAATGGCTGCCGGCGACACTGACATCGTAGCGCATCGCCGGAACGAAGTAGCTGTCCGATCCAAGTTCCGTGAGTGAGTAGCGGACGCCGAAGCCCGGCATAACCAGCCATTTGCCTGGCCCGAGATCGTCCTCCGCGGTAGGCGCAACCACACGCGCGCCAAAGCCGAACGCCCAGCGTTCGTTGAGGGTGCGGATGAGCACTGCCTGGACGACGGAGTCGCCGAAACCGGAATCTTCGGTCGCGGGAGACTTGTCCGAGACCGTTTTCTTATAGGCCTCTTCGATTTGCCCCAACAATGAAAGCTTCCACCATTGGTCCAGCACGATACGGCTGGTTGCCAGCAGATAGAGGCGCTCCTTATCGGTTGTGCTGTCCTCCCCCGACGATTGCTGAGAACGAAATCGAAGCTCAAAACTATTCTCCGGACGGGTTAGATCGCGGCCGTTGTTCAGCGCGTCCTGTCCGGGATTCGTTTGTTGGGAAGCTGTGGAGGCCTCGTCCGCGCTTTGGACCTGTTCGGCAGCCACACAGCGCGGGTTGCCTATCGCTGCGAGCCCTGCGGTCAGCAGCGCGCTTACCAGCGTAGGACTGCGAGCTCGCGACGGTGGCGGCGTCATCCCAGTACACTCCCTTCCATAGAAAGCGCGACGCAGCACATCCGGCGGCGGATAAACCGCAACTATAAGGAAGAATGCGGCGGCGCAACAGCTTTTGCGCGGCCGCCGTTAAATAGCTCGCCCGGAAGTTGTGGACAGAGCAAGTGATGAGAAAAGCCTTTCGGAGACGATAGCCGTGTTACGGCGATTTCATTCAAAAGCGCGCTAATCGAGCACAGAAATATAAAAGCGTACCGTTCACAATGAACGCAGAAGTCCATGGTTCCGCCTGTTAACGCAGAGCTTAAGTTGCAGAACGGCGAGACGAAGCCCTTCGCTTCGTAGGCAGACCGCCGCAAAGCGGGAAACCCTAAGAATAGTAGGAGTGTGAAATGACCGGCAAACTGCCCGCTAACATTTCTATTAAAAAGGCCGTTTCAGCAATAATTGCTGTCATCGCGGCCCCGCTCATGCCGCACCCTGCCCCTGCGACCGCGCAAACGGCCCTGTCCGCGGATGAAGCGCGCGCTGTTGCCCTGGATGCCTACCTCTATTTCTATCCGCTGGTGACGATGGACATCACCCGGAAACAATTCACGAACATCGAACCCGGTAAAGAGCTTGGCAAGGGTCCGATGAATATGTTTCACAACGCTGCGGAATATCCTCCGGTGACGTTCACATCGGTCGTCCGGCCCAACTTCGACACGCTGTACTCCATCGCCTGGCTCGATCTCACCGAAGAGCCGGTGGTGGTTTCCGCTCCGGACACGGGCGGGCGCTATTATCTCCTGCCCATGTTGGATATGTGGACGGATGTTTTTGCATCGCCCGGCTGGCGTACAACGGGAACGGAGGCGGCCAACTTCCTCGTGACCCCTCCGGGCTGGGCAGGTGCCGTCCCCGCCAATTTCAGGCAGATCAAAGCACCTACGCCTTATGTGTGGATCATCGGCAGGACCAAAACCGATGGACCGTCAGATTACGATGCGGTTCACAAGATCCAAGCGGGCTACAAGGTAACGCCGCTCTCGGAGTGGGGTAAGGCGCTGGAGCCGCCTAGGGTCACAATCGACCCGGCGGTGGACATGAAGACGCCGCCGAAAAGCCAGGTGGACAATATGCCCGGCGACAAGTTCTTCACATACGCAGCCGGACTCCTAAAGCTGCAACCGCCTCATATCACCGACGAGCCGATTATTGCGCGCCTGAAGCGGATCGGCATCTCGCCGGGAGAGGATCTGCAATTCGAAAAACTCGCCCCCGAGGTCAGGGACGCGCTGATGCACGCGCCGGAAGATGCGCAGAAGCTCATGGCGTGGAAACTACCAACGCTCGCCAAAGTCGTGAATGGCTGGTCCATGAACACGGACACGATGGGTGTATACGGCAATTACTACCTCAAAAGAGCGATGGTGGCCCAGCTTGGCCTTGGAGCCAACCTGCCTGAGGACGCCATCTACCCGGTAAATCTGGCCGATAGCCTCGGCAAACCGCTCGACGGCGCTCATAAGTATCGAATCCATTTCAGTCATGATAGCCCCCCGCCCGTGAACGCGTTCTGGTCGGTTACGCTCTACGACGCAGAGGGATTCCCAGTTGCCAATCCTCTCAACCGTTACGCGCTCAGCAGCTGGATGCCGTTACAACGCGAGGCCGACGGCTCCCTCTATCTTTACATCCAAAACGAGAGCCCTGGCGCCGGCAAAGAGGCCAACTGGCTCCCAGCCCCGGCAGGTCCCCTCAACCTGCTGTTGAGGATGTACGCGCCAAAAACCGAGGCGCTGACCGGCAAGTGGAGTCCACCGCCCGTCGAACGCTTTGAGGAAAAAGCAACCTCCGAAACCCGCTAAGTCCAATCATTCAGATCAAAAGAGAGCGCCATGAGTAGCAAGTGCAGGAGATGGCTTGGACGGTTCACAGCGTTGGCGGCAGCTGCGTTCTTGGCCTGCGGTGCCGCACCCGCGCAGCAGCAGCCCGGCGCGGCCGCCAAGCCTAACATCCTAGTCATCATGGGCGACGATATCGGCTATTGGAATATCAGCGCCTATAACCGCGGCTCGATGGGCTACCGCACGCCCAACATCGACCGCATAGCCCATGAAGGCGCGATCCTGACCGACTATTACGGGCAGCAATCCTGCACTGCCGGCCGTGCCGCCTTTATCACCGGCCAAAGCCCAATGCGGACCGGTTTGCTCAAGGTCGGACTGCCTGGGGCGAAGGAGGGGCTTTCGGACAAAGACCCGACGCTTGCCGATTTGCTCAAGCCGCTCGGCTACGCCACCGGCCAATTCGGCAAAAATCATTTGGGCGACCGCAACGAATTTCTGCCTACCGTTCACGGCTTCGATGAGTTCTTCGGCAATCTCTATCACCTGAATGCCGAGGACGAGCCGGAGCACCCCGACTATCCCAAGAACACCGAGTTCAGACTGCGCTTCGGCCCCCGCGGCGTGCTGAGATGCGTTTCTACGACGACCGAGACGCCCGGCGAGGATCCCCGGTTCGGCAAATGGGGCAAGCAAAGCTGCGAGGACACCGGCCCGCTCACAATGAAGCGCATGGAGACGGTGGACAAAGAATTCCTGGCCGGAACGCTTAACTTCATGGAGCGCGCCAAGAAAGACGGCAAGCCGTTCTTCGTCTGGTTCAACTCGACCCGCATGCACATTTGGACGCGCCTCGCCCCCGAAGCTCAGGGCAAGACGGGGCTCGGCGTTTATCCCGACGGCATGGTTGAGCATGACGGACAGGTCGGGCAGCTTCTGAAGAAGCTCGACGATCTTGGCATCGCGGACAACACCATCGTGATCTACACGACGGACAATGGCGCCGAGACCTTCACCTGGCCCGACGGCGGCACCACGCCATTCCGGGGCGAAAAGAACACCAATTGGGAGGGAAGCTATCGCGTGCCCGCGTTGGTGCGCTGGCCCGGACTCGTGCAGCCGCATAGCGAGATCAACCAAATCTTCTCTGCCGAAGACTGGGTGGAGACGCTGGTGGCGGCGGCAGGCGAACCCGGCATCAAGGACAAACTCCTCCAGGGCTATAGTGCGGGCGACAAGACGTTCAAGGTGCATCTCGACGGCTACGACCAGAGCGGCGTTCTCGCCGGGAAGGGGCCCGATCGGCGCCGCGAGTTTTTCTATTGGACCGACGACGGAAATCTCGCCGGCCTTCGCTACGACCAATACAAGGCGGTGTTCATGGAGCAGCCCGCCCATGGTCTAGAGGTTTGGATGAAGCCCTTCGTGACGCTGCGCGCGCCCAAGCTATTCAATTTGCGTTCCGACCCGTTCGAACGCGCGGAAACCGAGGCGGGCGCTTACGACAAATGGTTTGTCGAGCACGTCTTCGTCCTGGTTCCCGCGCAGTCGATTGTCGCGGCGCATCTTCAAACCTTCAAGGAGTTTCCGCCGCGGCAGAAGCCCGGCAGCTTTTCCGTCGAGCAGGTCATGGAAAAACTCACGCAACAGCAAGGTAACAACTGAGCTTCAGCACAGCCGCCCGGACAGCGTTTGGAAGAGGGAGGGACTAAGACCATGAAGGCGCTTTGCCTGAGCCTCGCGGCGGTTTTCTACCTCGCGACCGCCTCGGCTGCACTCCCGGCCAGCCAAAAGCCCAACATCGTGTTCATTATGGCCGACGATCTGGGCAACGCCGATCTCGGCTACCGGGGCAGCGAGATCAAGACACCGAATATCGACAGGCTCGCCAACGAAGGCGTGCGCCTGGAGGCCTTCTACGGCGAGCCGGTTTGCACGCCCTCGCGCGCGGCACTCATGACCGGCCGCTACCCCATGCGCTACGGGCTGCAAACTCTTGTGATCTTCCCGAGCCACACCTACGGCTTGCCAACGGACGAACGCACCTTGCCGCAGGCTTTGAAGGATGCGGGCTATCGAACGCTCATCGCCGGAAAGTGGCATCTCGGCCATGCCGATAAGAAGTTCTGGCCGCAAAATCGGGGCTTCGATCACTTCTACGGCAATCTTGTGGGCGAGGTGGACTACTTCACCCGCGAGCGGGGCGGCATCGTCGATTGGCAGCGCAACGGTACGTTTCTGCAGGAGCCGGGCTATTACATGGACCTCATCGGCGACGAGGCCGTCAAACTGATCGGAGAGCAGGACCGCAAGACGCCGTTCTTTCTGTACTTCGCCTCGCTTGCGCCCCACGCCCCTTACCAAGCGCCCCAGGAATATAAGGATCTCTATCCATCCATCGAGGACAAAAACCGGCAAACCTATGCCGGCATGATCTCGTCTTTGGATCGCGAAGTTGGCAGGATCGTCCGTGCGTTAGAAGATAAGAGCTTGCTGGACGATACCCTTATCGTCTTTGCCAGCGACAATGGCGGCGCCACCAGCGGCATGTTCGCGACTGGCGCAAGAAGTAAGGAAGAGCTGGAAAGCGAGCAAGGCGGGCTTGCACGGGAAGCCAAGGCGCCAGCGTCGAATGCGCCATTCCGCGGCGGCAAGGGTAGCCTTCACGAGGGCGGCGTCCGGGTCCCGGCCTTCGTCAGCTGGCGCGGGCATTTGCAGCCGCGGATTGTGAACGAGCCGGTGCACATGGTGGACATCATGCCAACGCTTCTGGCGCTTGCTGGCGGCGAAGGCAGCGCGGATCATCCGATGGACGGCAAGGATGTCTGGCCGATGCTGGCGGAGGGCAGGCCGTCGCCGCACGAGGATATTCTAATCGATGCCGAAGCGTTCCGGGGCGCCATCCGTAAGGGCAACTGGAAGCTTGTGAAGATCGCGTTGCTGCCCGGCAAGACGGAGCTTTTCGATCTGGGCAAGGATCCCGGCGAAACAACGAATGTGGCCGGGCAATTCCCAGACGTGGTCCGCGATCTCGAAGCACGGCTTATCGAGTACGCCAAGCAGCAAAAGCCGAGCGAGTGGATCGAGGCGCAGCCCGCCTTTGTGGGCGAACAGGGCAAAACCGTCCTCGACCCGGATTTCGACATCGGCGACGGCGGTCTTCCGCATGAAAAGGCAGCGATACCTGTCGAGCCGGTTTTAGAAAGGCTCACGAAGCGGCAAAGCACCCATTAACACACCGCGCGTCAGCGCGAGTCGGCACCTGGCGCCGTGGCGATCCAGAGCAGCATCGGTAACTTGAGCGCGGATTGCTTCGTTTCGCTCGCGATGACGGTGACTTCGGATATAGGCAGATGCTTTAGCGGCACGGCTATTTTGCTGTCGATGCCCCCTCAAGCCCGGCGATGGGCACGGACGCGATATTGGGGTTCCCCCAAGCCGTCGAGACCCGGATCGCTTGAGACATAAAGGTCATGGTTTTTGCGAAGATATTGCTCACCACCGCCACCACCCGGCCCTCGCAGTCGAGCACGGGCGCGCCCGACGCGCCGTGATCGAGCACGAGGCGGTCGTTTCCGTCGTACATCTCAAGCAGCGCCGCGCCGGATATTTTGCCCTCATCTCCGTACCGGATGAATCGGCCTTGTGCGAAACGCAGCACATTGGCGGGATAGGCGACGCTAACTACCCGCTCACCAGCGGCGAAAGGTTCTGTCCGGATTTGCAACCCTTTCGCGCCAGTAAAGCCGGTTCGCAATTCGAGCACCGCGATCTTTTCTGTGCCGGACCCCGCGATCCGTTGGATGCGGACGTAAGCCGGCTGCACGCTCTTTACCTGCGCAACCTCGATTTGCGTCCAAGTCTGCCCGGAGAGATGCATGGCTTGCGCGACGTGCGCCGCCGTTACCATCGATCCGGCAGAAAGGAACCAAGCCGTGCCCCGAGCGCCGAGCAGGCCGGCATCGGTCTTTTTCTCCTCATCGCTGAAGTGCCGTGTGATGCCCGCGACGCCACGCACATAGGCGGCTGGATCGGCGCATGCCGTACCGGCCAGGCTATATCCAGCGCCGGGAAATGAAAACAGCGCCCAAAAGCAAACTGCCAAGCTTAGCCAGAGCGCGAGCCGGTAAACGATAGCCCCACGCATTACGATTGACCCCCCTGCCTCCCTGCTCATCGGGAAGAGGAGGCAATGCTACTTCAGGGGCTTCGAACGTGTACCGGCGTTTCGAACGGCTTAACGAAGCGCAGCGTTTTTTAGCGGCTTCCTGTGGCTCTACCGCCGCATTGTCCTGCGGTCCGGTTGTCCGTCACCTCTTTAGAAGTTCTTATCCAGCCTGTCCTATGGTCTTGGAGACGTCCACGGGTTAGGGGCAGCCCCGGCGGCAAACGGGAGATCTTCGTTGGCCGGCAAGCAGTTCGAACTGCCTTCTCAACGCGCGCCAAGCGGGCGCTATGCGTTTGTGCGCGTGGCGCTCAAGGTATTTCTCCCCGCTTGTGCCGTCATTCTCGCCTGCGCCGGGCTTCAGCGGTCTTCAGCCGCGGACGCGCCTCTACCCGGCCAGCGAGATGGCTTCGTAGGTTCGGCTCCCTGCGCCAGCTGTCATGCGGCAGAAAGTAAGGCCTGGGCCCCGTCGCAGCACGCGCACGCGATGCAGGAAGCATCCGACGCAACCGTGCTCGGCGATTTCGACGATGCGGTTGCCACGCATTACAGCTCCAGAGCGCGCTTCTTCCGCAAAGGCGGCCGCTTTCTCGTTGAAACCGAGGGTAAGGACGGCAAGACCTCTGAGTTCCAAGTCAAATACACATTCGGCATCGATCCGCTTCAGCAATACTTGGTTGAGTTCCCGGACGGGCGTATTCAAGCTCTTCCCTATGCGTGGGATACGCGGTCCAAAGACAAAGGCGGCCAGCGCTGGTTCCACCTCTATCCGGGCGAGGACATTCCACCGGCCGATCCTCTTCACTGGACCGGGCCGCAGCAGAACTGGAACTACATGTGCTCGGAGTGCCACTCAACGAACGTGCGCAAGAATTACGACGCGGCGAAGGATAGCTTCCAAACCACATTCTCTGAGACCGGCGTGGGATGCGAGGCGTGTCATGGCCCAGCCTCGGGCCACATCGCCTGGGCTACGGGAGGCCAAGCTCCAACGGTGGCGCACCACGGATTCCTATCGGTTGCGGCGTCCCGGGGACCGGTGGCCTGGACGTCCGGCCGAAACACCGGCAGCCCCACGGTATCGGCACCTCAGCCTCCGGGCGGTGAGGTCGAAACATGCGAGCGGTGCCACGCCCGGCGCGGCCAATTTTCCGAAGATTGGCGTCCCGGCCAGCCGCTCGCCGATACGCATCTTCCTGTTTTCCTGACGGGCGATCTGTTCGAGGACGACGGTCAGATGAAGGACGAGGTGTTCAATTCGCCGTTCCGGCAAAGCAAAATGTTCGCGAAAGGCGTTGTGTGTACCGATTGCCACGACCCGCATGGCGGCAAGCTCAAAGCGCCAGGAAGCGAGGTCTGCTCGCAATGCCATTCGCCCGGAAAATTTGCCACTGTAGGTCATACCGGCCACGCCCCCGGCCCAGGCGCGCCCGATTGCGTCGCCTGTCACATGCCCGTGCGCACCTACATGGTTGTCGACCCGCGCCACGATCATTCTTTCCGGATTCCGCGCCCTGACCTGACGGTGAAGACCGGTACTCCAAACACATGCACTTCGTGTCATGCGGACCACGATGCGGCTTGGGCAGCGGCCGCTGCCGAACGGTGGCATGGCCCCGGGCACAAAGGTTTCCAGACCTATACCGAGGCCTTCCACGCGGCCCGGCTCGACGATCCATCCGCCCGCGAGCGGCTCCTCCAGGTGGCTCGCGATCCATCGGTCCCGGCAATCGCCAAGGCAACGGCGCTGCTCGAACTTCGAAAACGCACGCCGGCAGGCGAGGAAACTTGGATCGGGAGCAATCTACAAGATCCCGATCCGATGGTGCGCATTGCAGCGTTGAGGGGGGTTGAGACGCTGCCAGCAGGCGAGCGCTGGCGTTTAGGCAAAGCTGCGCTTTCCGATCCCGTGCGGGCTGTGCGGATGGAAGCGGCGTCTCGTCTTGCCGGGGTTCCGGTTTTCGGGCTCGATGACGCGGATCGAGCCGCCCTCGGCCGCGCATCGCACGAATATATCGATTCGCGGCAGTTCAACGCGGATCACGCGGAAGAGCGCACAAATCTTGCGGGCTTTTACGCGAGACAAGGCAAGGCCGGCCTCGCCGGGCAGGAGTATCTGGCGGCCATGAAGCTTGCACCGGGTCTCGTGCCGCCGCGCGTCGATCTCGCCGACTTATACCGCGCGCAGGGGCGGGAGGCCGAAGCCGAAAGCCTCCTGCGCGAGACAATCGCACTGGCTCCAGCGGCGGCAGCACCCCACCATGCGCTTGGGTTGTCTCTCGTCAGGCAGAAGCGATACGGAGAAGCCATCGAAGAACTCAAACGGGCGGCAGAATTGGAGCCTGCCCAAGCTCGCTACGCCTATGTCTATGGCGTTGCGCTCCAATCGGCGGGGGAACTTGCGAAAGCGCGGCAGGTTCTTGAGCAAGCTCTTTCCAAAAGCCCCTCCAACACGGACATTCTCGCCGGGCTGCTGCGGGATGCTATGGAGGCGCGCGAGTTTGAGAAAGCGCTCCCTTACGCCGAGCGCCTCAGCGCGCTCATCCCCAGCGATACCGCGTTAGCGCGCCTCGCCAGCCAGTTGAAACAAGCGGTGAAGCGGTAACGGATGAAAATACTTATTGGCGCAAATGATGGTATTATAGATGCAACGAATTATCCATGATTACACAAGGCAAATATAAAGCCTATAAAGCA